>WJJV01000056.1 GCA_014729495.1 Candidatus Woesearchaeota archaeon | reverse complement strand
TCCTTCAGATATAATTAATTCAATTAAAAATACACTTAAAAATCTTGAAAAAAGACCAACTATTAAGAAATCTGAAATAACAAAATTTAAAGAACTTTTCAAAGTAATAAAGAGTTTTATTAAAGAAAAGAACTTTCCAAAATATCAAGAATGTTTAGTGCATGGTGATGCGTTTCCGAGCAATCTCGTAGTTAACAAAAAAGTAAAAATAATAGACTGGCAAAACCCCACTATAAGAGACCCAGCTTATGATCTCTGGAACTTTATGTCAAAAGCAGCTAATTTGTGGGATTTAAATAATGTAATTAGTGAAGACCAAAAAGAAATCTTCTTGAGAACATATTTAGAACATAGAAAAGATACAAAAATAAGAGAGAGGATCAAGATAAAGGAACCGCTATACTTACTACAACTAGCATTGTATAGCTTTGGCCGATACAATGATTATAAAACTGAAAAAATTCCAAAAGAGGTTACAAAAGGAAGAGAGAACAATTTTAAAAAATACAAAAAAAATAGTTCTGATTGTATTAAAGAATTAGAGCAACTACTCAATTTAAACTAAACCTTGTCCGAACGAACTTCTTGGCTTCGCCTGGACCACGCTGCGCTCCCGCCTATCGGCTCGGGGAGTTTAACAGGGCCCGATGTTGGCGAGGTGGCTATTGCTTTTTGTGGATAATTCTGGAGTTTTCTCCTAGCCTCTCCGATAAGCGCTGCAAATCCGACCACAGCGAGGTGGCAATGGATTTAAGAGGATTGTATTGCACTTTTCTCCTAGCCTCGCTGACAAGCGCTGCAAATCCGACCACAGCGAGGTGGCTAAGGATATTAGTTTATTTTCTCGCAATTTACTCCTAGCCTCTCCGACAAGCACAGTGAACCTGACCACGGAGAGGTGGTGATGGATTTAAGAAGATTATATTGCACTCTTTTCCTAGCCTCTCCGATACGGTGCTGCTATCCCTATGTCGGAGAGGTGGCGCTCAACTTTGGGCTCTGTTAGGCAGCAACAAGGACTTTAAAGGCAACAACAATGGCGCAGACGAGGCGGGGGTTGTCCCTTACGGGGTGCCGAGTAGGACATGCGAACGTAGTGAGCATGGCCGTCTGCTGCCAGTATTGTTGTTGCAAATGCAGAGCTTTTGCAACTAAGAAAATGCAAAGCATTTTCTGTTGTTGCCGATATAAATAGAATATTGCCTTATCCATTGTTGTTGCTGCCGTAAAGACAATAAAATATCACTGACCGTGTACGAATCCAATGTTGCTGCTGCTTATAAGTTATAAGATTTCCTTTTTGGCCGTCTGCTGCCAGTATTGTTGTTGCAAATGCAGAGCTTTTGCAACTAAGAAAATGCAAAGCATTTTCTGTTGCTGCCGTAGAGATTGAAATAATATATATTCCCTGACAGTATATGAATCAATTATTCTTGTTGCAATGCAAAGCTTTTGTGAATAAGAGAACATTCCTGATTTCTGTTCTTGCTGCTTTAAGAATTATATCTCTCATTCATATTTCCTGAACTGGCCATAATGCCTGTAGAAATTGAAAGAGAACAGCCACCATGCAGCAAGGGCTATATACCCAAGCCAGTAGATTCCTCTGAGAGTGCCTATCAGGCCTATCGTCGCTATGAAAATGAACACAAAGAACCTTATGTGAGGTATGAGAAGAATCTCTGTAAGAGTCTCATGAGGTCTTTTCCTCTGATTCCTGAACTGCATGAAAGAGAGTATGGCAGTGTAATGGACCCAGAAGAGGATAGCTCCTATCATGAACCAGTCGCTGACAAGCAATTTGCCGAGAATGCCTATCAGAACCACAGCAGTTATCATAGCTATCGCAAGCTTCTGGTTCCTTGAAGGCCTGTATGCTTTTTGTATGAATTCCATCAGACATCAGGTGCATATCTTAAAATATCATGGAGTCATATGAACTGCTGTACAACATTAATGCAATTCATGTTTATGTATCTTTTCATCACGCGCTCTGCTGAGATCAATCACCCTACAATGCCTGTGAAAGGCTTATGATGAAGAACGCTGCTGTCATCAGTATGAGAGAGTGCTTGAATCCAGGGGATATCTTGCCTTCTGCAAGCTTTCCTATCACAAGGCCTGTGAAGAATCCCTGTATTAGCGCTATCATAAGGAATATTCCTCCGAGACTCAAAAACCATGCCTGGGCTGATCCCAGGAATCCTAAGAATGAAGAGTAGTCAAACTCAACATCCTCTATTATGCCTCCAAGAGGATTTATTATGCCTTCTGTGACATCCCCTGTATCTCCCACAGGAGCTCCCAGACTTGAGACATATGGCACTACAAGATTCTGGACTATCAGCATGATTATAAGAAAGACTCCAAAGATCACATAGCTCTGTATGACCTGGCTGTGGATGCTTGCCTTTCTCCTGTCCTTTATCTTCTTGATCTCAATGACAGACTGGGTCACTGTCTCGAGCACATCTTCAATGTTTCCTCCTGCCTGCTCTGCCTCTATGACAGTTGCTATTGCTCTCTTTATGACAGGATTCTTTGTATCATACGCGAATACCATCAATGCTTTATGCAGAGGTATTGACCATTCTATCTGGTTAGCGAGCTTCTTGATGTATGGATTCAGGGCTCCGAAGTCTGTCTTTGATACATGGAGTACTGCCTTTGACATAGGCATTCCTGACTTTATTGCTCCAACAAGATACCTTACAAAGTCAGGGAATCTCACTTCAAGATTCTTCTGCCTCTGCATCTCAACAAAGAAGTCTATCCAGTACTGGCTCCATCCAACTGTCACTGCTATAACTATCAGAGGTATGAACCAGGCTGTCTCAAAGAAGAAAAGTATATCTATGAAAAGCAGGACAACTCCCAGTATTATAGATATTATGTGCCTTCTTTCTGTCTTCAACATTCAGATACCTCTTTCCTGTTATTTTTATTCATCATCCTGCATCCTTTATGACTCTGTATCATGATCTATCCTATGCCTCTATCATACATCTATTACATCTATTATGCATCTATTATACCTCTGGCTGTGTAAGCTCTATGAACACTAAAAAGAGTATGTTCAGCAGAGGGATAACAACATATGCGCCGATCACTATTATAAGATTTATGTCCATCCCTCCTATGGTGCCTCCAAGCATGCTGACAAGCGAAAGTGCCACAATGAAGAATAGGGGCGCTGCTATCAGTATTCCAGTGTAAACATCTGAGTATGTGGCTATTGTCTCAAGATACTTCTGCCTTTCAAGCTCATAAGAGAGCATTGCCTCAGATGCCTTCTGCTTGAGATAATCCTTTATCTCGCTTCCGGATTCAATCGTAGAGACTATGCCCTCAAGGAACTCCTTCAGGGGCGCTGAAGGCACAGTCAGCGAGACAGACCTTATGGCTGTCAGCAGATCATAGCCGAAAAGATCAACATACTCCACAATCTTACCCAGCTCTGATGCTACTTCTCCATATTCCTCAGACTCCACAAGAAGCTTGAACATCTTTGTTGGCGGCACGCCTGACCCTGATACTGCAGATATATGGTTGATAGCAAAAGGAAGGTTAGTATTGATGCTTCTCTCCCTGTTCTTTGCCTGTATCGAAGGATACATGTAAAACAGTATGAACACGACTATGGCAAATATCAGAGCCATGATTAATGATTTAGGGAATATTATGAAAAGAGGATTCCTGGCAAGCAGGAAGAAGACTGAGAACAGGATGAATGATCCTCCAAAAGCGAGTATCACTGAGAGCATCATTATGTTGAGGTACGTGTTTGAGAGCACTTTTATGTTGGCCAGCCTGAGCTGGTCATAAAGCCTCTTGAAGATGCCTGGAAACCTGTCAACAAGATAGAATGTCAGCCTCCTCACCAGGGTGTTGGCTATGGATCCATAGTATGATGGCTGGTAGACCTCAAACTTCTTCTTCTGCTCCATGATGCCCTTGATCCTGTCAACTTCCTCAGAGAGCATGCCAGAAGGTATCTTCTCTTGTTCAAATGCAGGCACTATCTTGTCTTTCAGTGCCTCAACATGAAGTGAATGAGGCACATGGGTCTTTTTTGAGATGAACTTCTTCTCCTCTTCAGAAAGCCTCCGGTACCATGCCTTTATTGGAGACCATATAGATGAACCTATCTTTGTCTTTGGCTTCTCTAGTATCTTTTCAGGTTCTTTCTTCAGTTCAGGAGCTGCTTTTATTACCTTCTCAGGCTCTACCTCTGGCTTCCTGCTTCTCTTGTACAGATTGTTCAGAACAGACATAGGCTTTGTTACAGCAGATTTTGCAGCTGAAGCAATGCTCTTCAATATATCCCCTGGCTTCTTTATGATTCCGCTGATAGCAGGCTTCTTCAGAGGTTCAGGCACCTTCTCTTCAGGTTCCTCTGTGATCTCAGGTTTCTCAGCCTCTTGTTTCTCTGGAACTTCAGGTTCTTCCATTTCAGGAACAGCAGCTTCAGGCAGCTTCTTTGATATCTCTGGCCGCTTCCTGAGAACATTCCTCAAGGTGAGATGAAGCCTGATCATGGCTATCTTGAACCTTATGCCCAAGGGCATTGAGGCTTCAGGAGTCCTTCCTGATGATATATCCTCATTTATCCTGTCAACATTGTCAATGAGCCTCTTCAATGCCTTGTCCTCATCAGGCTTTAGAATTATCTTTGGCTCCTCATCCTTCTTCTGTTTCACAGCTCCTTTGAGCGCATCAAAGAATTTCCTTTTTTTAGGAGGCTGTGCTGCTTTGGCAGGCTTCTTTGAAGGGATTACTTTCATTAAAGCAAGCCTTGCCTTCAGCTTCAGGTCATCAATAACTTTCTTGATTCTGCTTTCAGAGTGCAGTATAGAAGGCAGTTCCTCTTTTCTTGAATAAGGCTTATCTGTCTCATAACTCCTGTCTTTCTGGTCTCTCCTGTCTTTCTTGTCTCTCTTATGCTTCTCCTCTTTACTTTTGCTATGCTTTCTGGGTTTGCTGCTCACAGAACCCAATAATTGGTTTAGCCTTGACTTCAATCCTGCGATGATACCTTCTCTGGATCTTGGCGCTGTGATAGGCTCTGGCTTTTTAGGAACAGATTTTCTTGTGAGTATCTTTTCAGACAGCCTTCTGGCAAGCGATCCCCTGCCTGCTTTCCTTATCTTGCTTTCTATTGAACGTTTCCTGGAATCTATGCTCTTCTGGAATACTGATTCCTTTAGCCTGTCCAGAAGTGATTCTTTTTTGGGCATTAAATTACCAGACACCCCTTCTGGCCCATATTCTGGAATTTTTTCTGGCTTCTCTTCTGCCTGCCCTTTCACTCCCTGAGCTATCCTGGATACATCATCTTCCTTTTTTAGTAAATTCTCATCATTTGGCTCATTAGCTGAGATGCCTTTTTCTGAGGCTCCCTTGTCTTCAATATCCTCTTCAGCAGCCTTATCTTTCCTGTCAGGAGTGACTGCATCCCTCAGCCTTGAGATCATTGAAGGTCTCTTGACTTCAACAAACTCATAATCCTCTTCAGGCTCTGGCTGCTCTTTTTTCTCTTGTTCCTCAATATCCTCAAGATCTATCACAGGCTTTCCTGGACTTGGCTCCTTTGCCTCTTTCTTTCCATCTCTCTTTACCTGCGCTGATAACTCAAGCTTCTCAGATGTCCTGTCATGATACATTGAGTAGATTATCTGGGAATACAGAGGCTCTATCTGCTTGAGAAGAGAATAGATATAGCTGTTGTAATATTTGACCCATTCTTTCTTTGACTTTCCTTTAAGCACAGAATCAAGAAGTTTCTTATATTCTGTATAAGGATACATTCCTTCCTGGTACTCATCATAAAGCCTTTTTGTAGTCTCAAGAAGATTGTTCTTGTAGAATTCATAACTCTCTATCTCTGATATCAGTTCCAGGATCCTCCTGATTATCTGCTTTAGATTCTTATGACTGTGCATTTTAGAACTTGTCCTCTTGCTCTGCCTCCTTTATTATCTGTTTGCTTTCCATGCAGAGCTTCATGATCTGCTTCTTTGCGAACTCCATCTTGAGCTTTTTGTCATTAAGCTCTTTCTTGTCATGGATCTTCCTTCTGCCAAGGTCATCATAGAAATCCAGCACAGCAGATATCTTCTGCGTCTTCTTCTTAAGCTTCTTTAACTCTTCCATAATCCCCCCTTTTAACCGCAATCAGCAGTCATCCTTGCTGGCAATCAGCAATGCATCACCATTACGACTTTAGCTAGGTCCTCAGTTCTTTTGGCAGCGCATCCTTGTTCTTCACATAAGTGTTGAATATATCATTGACCTTCTTGAAGTCTGTGATGTCCTTGCTGACCAGCTTCTTGAGCAGCTCTGTACGATCCTTGAATTCCTTATCAAGAGACTGCTTTGTGTAGCTTGTGTTCTGCACAATCTTGCTGAAGACCACAGACTTATTATTGTATTTTATCTTATCTTTCTGCGCATCCCACAGGAATACCTGGTTCATATCAACTTTTCCTATCTCTGTCTTGACCTCTTTTATCTCATTGAGCTCCAGCAGCCTTCTAACATTCCTCTCTCTTCCTTTTATATGGCTGACTACGCAGACCAGATCAAGAGAATCCACAAGTGACGCTGGAAGACTTATGGGCGCTGTCTCAAGTCTCCTGACAAGAGTAGGGACAGAGGCTGCGTGGAATGTGGAGAATGAAGGATGTCCTGATGCCATTCCCTGGAAAAGAACATATGTCTCTTTTCCTCTTACCTCTCCTACAACCACATAATCAGGATTCTGCCTGAATGTCTCTCTAAGCAGATCAAAAAGTGTTATCTCGCCGTACTGTACTCCCATGACATTGGGAATGCCGAATCCTGTCCTCACAACAGAAGGAAGCCAGTTTGAGTGCCATATGTTTATCTCTCTTGTGTCCTCGATAGAGCATATCCTTGCCTCTTCAGGCACAAAGTGCAGGATGCTGTTGAGGAAAGTTGTCTTTCCTGAAGCTGTCTCTCCAATGACCATTATATTGAACTTGTTCTCTATGGCCAGCCATATGAATGCAAATGCCTCTGCTGTGGCAGTATCAAAGCCTATAAGGTGTACAGGAGTCCATGGTTCTTTTGTGAATTTTCTTATAGTGAAGGTGGGTCCTCTTGTTGTGACGTCTCCAGTGTAGGTGGCATTGACTCTGGATCCATCAGGCAGTGTTCCATCAAGAAGCGGTCTTGCGAATGACACATATCTTCCTGATTTCTGGGCCAGCTTCTCCACAAAGTCTGTAAGCCTTCCCTGGGACTTGAAGACCACATTTGTCCTCAGGTTCTGGTATTTACGATGCACTATGTAAAGAGGATAGTTCACACCATTGCATTCTATATCTTCGATGAAGTAATCATTCATGAGAGGCTCTATCTCATTCAGTCCTATGGAATCCCTGTAGATATAGTACATTATCTTTGAGTATGTCTCTTTTGATATCTTGGCTCCAAGCTCCACAAGTATTGACTGGACATTCTTCTCAAGGTATTGCATGACAAGATTGGACTCTTTAGCCCTTATGAAGCTCACATTGATCATCTCTTCAAGGCCGAGCTGGATAAGCCTCAACAGCTCCTTGTCAACCTTGCTGAGTTCAGGTTCCTCAAGCTGGTAGATAAGTTCGCTCTCATTCTTGTCCCAGTATATATGGGCATAAGCATAAGGCGGCAGAAGAGGATATCTCACATTTATTTTCTTTGCATCCTCAAAAGGAGGAAGCTCTACTGCTGTGGGCTTTTTCTCTATAGAGAATGATGTTCCTTCAGGCATCTCAAAAGCTTTGTCAGAAGATTCTTCCTCTGCTATCACATCTTTCTTTTTTTGAGCACCGAATAGATTTGATGTTATGGCTTTCTCTTTGACGCTGCTGATATCAACGTCAGCTGAAGCAGACTGCTGTTTCTTAGGCATCTTATCAGGCATATCCGAACCTTTGGACTGCTTGCCTTTTACATTTCCATTATCTTTTGCAGCCTTGCCTCTCTTAGCTGTTTTTGGAATCCTTGATTCATCTGTACTTTCAGAAATAGTCTCATCTACTCCAGGCTCAGGCGTTTTCCCCTCTTCATGCCTTGATGGCCTTGCTATCTTCATTGCTGATTTCAAGCCTGAATGAAGCCTGTCCATGAATGATCTGTCTGGCAAAACTTACACCTCTTTTAAGGATTGTCAAAATCGCTTCAAAGATGGCTCTAAACACCACCTATTTACACTGATGACTACCTATAACACAACCAGAAACAGTTATTATTTATAAATATTCTTATATAAACAGGCTTTCAATCGGATATATCATGCATATATGATATTTCTATGGAAAAACATCTTGAATTATCCTTCACAACAATCATAATATCATAAAGATAAGCCAGTTATGTCTTATTGAAAAACATCTCTTAATAAATTTATTACCCGAATTACACTAATTACACCAACTACACTGATCACATCATTTTAGGTTAACCTTGAGATAATCAGCTCTGGAATCAAGAGTGAATATAAGATCATGCTCTATGCCGCTGCTCTGGTTTATATGGAACAGCACTGAAGCTGAGCCCAGATCATAGCCATTGTCCAGCAGCTTGGAATAACCATCTGAATCAATCAGGGAATCATCAATAAGCATGCTGAAAGAGCCTTCTGTAGTCTCGCTATTAGGATTATAGGTCAGACTCAAAAGTATCGATGAAGCGTTCAGTTCATTGTATGATGACTCATTGCCCACTTTGCTGAAAACTGCAGTGATGTAATAATTCTCAAGGATAAGATTACCTCCGCTTTCATAGGCATTGACATCTGAATCAGAACCCAGCCTGAGATTCCCTGCATCAATGGATGTCCTGGGCTGTATTATAGAGGCTTCTGTATCCATCTCCCACCTTATCTGGTTGTTATCAACAGTCAATTCTCCTTTCTTTACCTCTAAAGGGACTATCCTCTGCGATCCAGGTCCTGCATTGCTCACTTCTGTGATGTGGCTGTCCAGAGCCACAAAATTATCCCTTGTCTGCACAAACACAGACTTATCACGCAGGCCTTCAAGTATTGGTGTGCCTCCCTCAAGAACAATCACTATCACTATGGTTATAAGCAGTACATAAAGGACAGCTGATATCCATATCTGTGATTTCCTATTCATATCTTGCATAAGAACACCTTAATCTGCCTTATTTTTATAGTTTGCTGTTCTGGATCAGAAGATTCCAGATTCATCAAAGGATGAGCATCCTGATATCCATTATTATCTGACAACCTCGCATTCCTTTGTCTTTACACTGCATTCTTTCTTGTTATAGTTCCTGCAGCCTTCAGGATAAACAAGGAATGTGTCCTCTATGACCACATCATCTACAACAATATTCTGCTGGAAGTCAAAGAACTCTTTCAGAGGGACCTCTGTCTGTATATCCTCAACCTCAATGACAATAGTATCAAGCGCTTCTATATCTGTTGTCCTCAGGTCAAAGGTAAGCTCAGGGAATTCATAGTCTATCATGCGTATAGAGAAACTGAAAGAGCACTCAAGAGAACCTTTGGTTGTCTCAGATGAGGATGTTGTTCCCTGTACATAGATGTTGTATATGTGGGTTCCAAGAAAGAATGCGAGCATGATAAAAAGAGCGAAAAGAAATATGTACATGGTTATCTTCTTGGACTGCTCTGCCATTTTATCCTGATATCCTGATGATATTGGCCAGCATGGAAATGTGTATATGCGCTAACCAAAAGATTCTCAAATCCTCACTGACAGGAATGCACAATCTCCACTGTCTTGACATTCTGAGCGCACCACACACCCTTCTCTTCTACAGTGATCATCGGAGTGAATCTGACCTGCCTTATAGATCCATTCCCATCAACAGAGTAATTTATATACATTCTTTTTGGCTCAGCAGTCGGAAAAGTCTCATTAATCTCCTTGGAGACAATTGAACTGTTTCCTATAGCCTGAATACGCAGTCCATCTACCCTCACAGTACCGCTGTTCTGTATAGTGAAATTCAGTGTCTCTGCATCATCATCATAGCAGATCTGAGATGTTTCTCCAATCTTTATTATCTCTGTCCTTATGTCCATACTGCATGTGATCTCTGTTGAGGACTTCTCCTGCGCAAACTCAGCTGTATCTTCAACATAGCTTCTTCCCCAGTTCATGACTACTGCTCCCAGAGCTACTGCAAATGCTATCAGAAGAACTGTTGCTATAAGAGGAGATACTGCCTTCTTATCCATCAGCAGGATTACGCTCTTGTTGCTTTTTGCTTTCTTGGAAACATTGTTTCTGCAGGTCTTGTTATAATTCTTATGCATAATCCTCATCCTCTTTTCTTGCTTCTGAGATCATCTATCAGTATCTCAAGCCTTTTCTCCTCTTTATGCATTGTCTTGATGTATGGAAGAGTGGCTATTATAATAACGCAAAGGCTCATTATTATCAGTATGTTCAGAAGATCCTTGCTCAGATATCCGTTTATGAAGCCCATGACAGCCACAAACAGGAATGAGAAATACAGGAAAAGACCTTTATTGAGAACCAGCATTGATTTCTCCCTGTCAATCCTTGATTTCTCAAGCTCCAGCTCTATTATCTCCTTGTCAAGCGGAGAAAGTGTCTTTGCTTTCATGCGCACCTCTTTTATTCTATTCTGCTCTGGCAACCATATCCTGCACATTCAATAAAGAATGCATCCATTTAACACTCAGGTCACGTTCTTCCATACCATGCGGTCATCGCAGACAAACTGTTCATTGTCCCTTATCACCACAGGAACAATTTCAATCCTGTATGTTGTCTCGTTCTTTGGGACACTTATAGTCTTGTTCTGCTCAGGCTTGATTGTGATATTGGTTGAGTTTATCAGGATATTGTTTCCTGTGTCATACATCCTGAATATCAATCTGTCAACTGCTAAATTATAGGTATTTATTACTTTCATATTTAAAGTTTGCGAATTTTCAACTATAAGGTCGTCTATATCAATGCCCACTAGGTCACAGTACTCTGTCCTCTTCTCTATGCTGACAAGATCTCCAACAGTTCCGCTTACATAGTCCCTCATCCAGAATGAGACAATAGATGCCAGAAGCACCGCAAAGGTGAGTATAAGCACCCAGGATATCCACGGAGAGATACCTCCTTTTCTGGAAGAGACTAACCTGATTGATGGTGCGTTGGTTGATGATGCATTAAATGAATGACATTCACGAGTGTATGTTCTTATTACATGCCTCTTTTTGGATATACTGCTTTTCTTGATCATTGGCCTGCTGGAGGAATCAGTCATAAGTGTACACCTCTTTATTGCCTTCATCCTCTGTAGAGAACAATATCTTGATATCTGTCCTGCTTGTGTCTATCCTGAATGGATATTCTATTGTGTCAAACTCTATATTTACAAGTTCTTGCTCATCCAGATATAATGTATCGCTTGTTCCTATCACAGATTCTCCCTCTGATGTGGTGATATTGACTGATCTTGACATCCTGTTTGATACAGCGATGAAATCATCATGACCAATGATGTATAATATGGAGAGGTTTATATTTTTTGTGTAAGCATGGATTATGAAATCTTCTGTGAACTCATCCATATCCTCTGTTATGTTACGCTGGCTGAACAAAGCGCTGTTTATGACCACTGGAGCCTCTGAGATATAGTTGTTGTAGACTGAAAAAGCCTCTCCAGTTCCGGGCTCAGTCCTTGCAGGAAGCTGCATCATCAGGAAAACAAGCAGAAGAAGGAATATAGCTGTAAGAAGATACAGCTGGGATCTCTTTCCTTCTATCCTGCATAGACCAAATCCTGACAGCACCATTATTGCATTACCTCAGATCATATCAGCGCATCATATTATCTCTATCCTTATCTTTGCCTTGCCGGATGACGAATTTATGCCATCATTCCTTATCAGTATAGAATACCTTCCCTGCTGCACAATATCTGAACCCACTATATGGATATCCTCATAATCAAGTATTGTTGAGACAATATGCTCATCAATGAAAAGGCTGTGTCCAAAGGAAGGATTCTGCTTGTCAAGGAAAGTTCTGTCCTCAAGATATTCATCAACAGTCTCAGGGCTTCCCTGGTATTCAGTAAGGAATATGAATCCTGTGCCCTCAACAGAGATATATTTAAGAGCCAGTTCTCCTGTTGAAGCTGATATTGAAGCAGGTTCTGCCTCAGTGGCCAGACCGACAGTGAAATCTCCCTTGACCTTGCCGTAGGTAACCCTGTCTGAATATGAAGCAAGGTCTGTTGTGCCTGTGTATCTTATGGTTAGAGTATAAGATTCTATATCAAAGTTCTCTGTATCAGAGACTCCAAGAGTGCCTATCTCAATAGTATATGTGCCTTCAGCCTGAGGAGCTACAAATTCAATAAGATATCTTCCGTCGCCCTTGTCTGTGACATCTATAGGTATGCCATATGTTGAGGGCGTAGAGTTTGTGATATTGGCTGTGAAAGTCAGAGACAGCTCTCCAAGACCATAATCAATTCCATTGTATTGTTTTGTTACATTCACGTAAACGCTTATTCTCTGTCCTGCTGTATAGCTGTCCATAGGCTCTATGGCAAGTGAGTCAGGAACTGCATCAGGATCAATGAGGAATGTTGTATCATTATACGCAGAGTTGCCTGACTTGTCTGTGCAGTTGAAACCATAAGTATAATTTCCTTCAGAAAGGGTGAGCTCATACTCATGATAGAGTCCGTTATAGCTTGTCATCTTTGTGTATCCTGTTCCTGTTGTGTTGTAATAGCATGTCGCATACTCATTTGTCTCAACAACAAGCTCAGGAGATGTACCTCTTACATAACCTCTTGGCTTTATGTTCACGAACTCAGGAGGACCAGACTCAGCATCTACCCGTATCCTGTAATGGGCTGGCTCTCCCCAGTTTCCTGCGACATCAAGGGCTCTGACATGGAAGTAATGCTCTCCAGGATCAAGATTGTAATATGTCTTTGACCAGGAATTGGAGCTTGATGTCCTTGTCACAGTTATTGCATAATCAGCAGTGTCTGTTAGGTTTGTGCAGCCTGTTGATTCTCCGCAGTATATCACATCAGTTGTATTGTCAACATCTCTTGTGGATCCTGCTATTGAAAGATTATTTGTGTTATCATCATCATCACCTGAGTATCCTCTGATTACAACATAGAAAGAGGTATTCACATTGTCTTCAACAGTAAGGTCTATTGAGTAAGCATCAGCTGATGAGTGCCTATTATGGCTTATATCCCTGCTGATTATGCCTATATCGCTTATGCTGTATTGACTCAGGCCATATTCATCTGGATTCCTGAAACCGCTGAGCAGATATGCCTCAATACTCATATTATCAAATGTGTCAGAATCATCCTCAGAGAGCTGCATTGTGATAGAAACATTATCCCCCTGGCTGAGATTGCCTCTGACTTCATAGAATATGGAGAAAGCCTCTCCTAATGAGTTTGTCTTCAGCACTGTTCCATAACCATCATTCTTTGCTTCATGCAATATCTCAGAGGGTCTGGGCTCTGCAATAAGGTCAGGACCTGTCCCTGAGGTCTGGTCAAGAACATAGCTGAATGCGCTTATGCCTGAAAGTGAGTCTGTGCCATTGAAATTGAGTGTCGCATTGACATTGTTGTACCATACAGACTGATTGGAATGAGTGGAACTGCTGACAGAGACATTGGGTCTTGTGAAATCTGCTATTGCTCCGTCACTGTAAGAGAAAGGAGTGTACCAATAGAGGGAATCCCTTGCCCTGACAGCAAATGTATAATTCCTGCCTTCAGTCAGATTGAGTCCTGTCACAGTAACCTGAGTATCAAGCCATGTTGAGGCTTCGCTGCAGTGCCCTGACAAGCATGTGCCGTTCTCAAGGATTATGTAGCTGTAGAATATGAGGTGCCTGTCTGTTGAATTGTACCAGGATGCGCTCAGAGCAGTCCTGTTGCTTATCCAGTCAACATCCCTATAGTTCAGCCCATCCACAACTATTGGATCTGTCGGAGGATCAGTGTCTGATATGCCTCCCATCAATACCATTGAGAGGTTGAAGAATCTGTTTGCGGACATATTAGTCTCTGTGATATAAGGCCTGATCTGGCCTGTTGAAAAATTATAGCCCAGCCTGTTAAGGTCCCATGTGTAGTTGCTGTAGTACTCTCTTGAACTGCTGTTCTCATAGTACTGGCTTACATTGAAATATGCATTTCCATGGACATCAGTGAAGAGATATCTTTGATTGGCTCCTTTGCTGTTGTTTATTGATATATTCACGCTGGATATGGGTATTGACTGTCCCAGGACTGCGCTCTCATTGTCCTGCACATAGAAGTCAAGATGCCACTGTACTGACAGGTTTGATATAGTATCTCCGTAAGCAGTGCTTGAACCATTGAATGTTGTATTGAGCAGTATGTTATCTGACTGCAATGATGAATTGACAGAGTATCCTGAACTGCCTTCAATGATCTCAGAATGGATGATTGAGTTGTTGTACGCGCCTATGAACAGTATCTGGGCATCTGAGTTATTAGCGAAATAAGAGTCATAAACCTCTGAGTTGTTGGTATTGTTCATTACCAGCCCCCATGTGCTGTAATTTGACTCCAGACCATGGAGATCAAGATATCTGGAATCTTCAATGTATATCCCTGACAGAGAGTTATTGCTGGATGAGATATTATAGAGTGCCTTGTTGCTGCAGTTAAGTATTACAACACCATGCCCTGAATTGTTCCTGCTGATAGTTCCTGAATAATTAAGATAGCCTCTGCAGTCATCAATCACAAGGCCGTGGCCTTCATTCTTGAAAAGAGTGTCATTGTTCAGAGAAGCGCTTGAGCTGTTGAGTATGTATCCTCTGCTGTTTGATGCAATCATGTTTCCTGATGATGTCAGATCATTGCTATGATATATCAGGGCTCCTGTGTCGCTGTCTGATATGTTATTCTCTGAGATTATAGAATCATTTGCCTGATATAAAGCAAGACCCTCATGAGTGATGTCCTTGATGTTATTGTCTGATATGTTCAGCCTTATGGACTCATTGACAGATACCAAACCGAAGAGACCTGAGCTGAGGTTATTGCTGTATATGCTGATGTCCTCTCCTGATATGACCTGGATCCCCACTGCTGCAAATGTGGAATAATCCTTGTCTCCATAGACATTGAAAGTATCTACTGGATTTGGAATTATGTTCTTGCTGACAGTGATGTTCGTGGAATTCACAAGCAGAAGATTATAATAATTATTTGCAAGAGTATTGCCTGATATGTTTATGTAAGAGCAGTTCACAAGAGTTATCTTTCCCATGAACATGGATACATCGCTTGTGGAAAGATTGAGATCCTTTATCTCAAGATAGTCTGAGGGAGTTCCATGCTGGTTGACATAATAATATAAAGGCTCTCCGTCAGCAAGATTGGACTGCTCAAAGAGATTGAAATAATCTGATGTGTAAGGCAGGGCAAAACCAAAGGAAGCGACAATAGAGCCAGTAACTATATTCCTTGAGAAGTTATTCCACCTGCCTGCCTTTCCAGAGCTGCCGTAACCCAGGAATCTTCCCACATCAGCTATTCCCACTCCAAGAGGCACATCTATTATTGAATTATTGTCAATAAGATTGCGCATGCTGTTTCCGCTGACCACCATACCAGCTATACGGTCAAAGCTTTGAGCTGTAACATTCACGAGGTTATTCCTCAATGTATTGTTATGCGAATGGTCTATGTAGAATCCTGCAAAATTGTTTGAGGCTGTGTTGTTCTCAAAGGTATTGTTTGTTGAGCTGTCAGTCAGAGCATATGTTGACTGTCCGATGTTTGTCGCAGTATTGTTGTAGACAAGGCTGTCATGTGACATTCCAAATCCTACTGCAACATCATTATAGTCCATCTGGTTATTGTATATCCTCAGGTTATCTGAATTATTGGCTGCAATCGCGAACTCATAATGGTCTATATTGCAGTTCTTTATTGTGACATTGCTTGATGAATTAACTGCAATAGCGAATCCTGCACCTTTCTGATTGCCCATGCCATTGCTTCCGCCTCCTGAGAGTGTTGAAGAATTGCAGTCCAGCACCACATTACCTGTATTGATTCTTATTACACCTATCTTGTCTTCTGACTGATCATAATCATCATCCTCAATGCTGTACATGCCGCTGCACAGGACTGTATCTCTTGTTATCTCCATGTTGTTATATGGCACTGAGCAGGTAGACACAGTTACCTTCATAAGGTCTGTGTATAATGTGTTATGGCCACCATCATTGCCCATATAAAGATTTTCAGGAATATCAACCTCCTGATGCATGCCCAGTATGCCTTGCATACCTTTGATCCTATTAAATCCTCCATCAATGTATCTCTCAATGAAGTATCTTCTTGCATAGTCTGTATCAGCATACATCATTGCATATACTGGTGTTGATGCGAATGCCTTTGCAATGCCTGTCACATCTGACCTGTAATCCTCTTCTTTATCCAGCACCATTGACTCAAGAGGATGATAGTATCCAGTGGTTGAGAGGAAGTAAGTCCTTTCAGAGTCTTGTCTTGGTTTGGGTGTCTGGAAGCTTATCTCCAGACTCTCTCCATAAGAGATAATAGCTCTTGATTCATCTATATGCCTCAAGTCCTCGTTTACAACCTGGCTTTCAGGATTCTTGGATTCAGTTATGTCATGAGGGAGCATATGCTCCTGGTAAATGATCCTGTCCTTGCTATAATCCACTCCAATGAAGTCTATCATGTAAGCGAATGCTGTTGTCTTGATCCTTACCTTATTATCTCTGACCATCGACATGTCAAGAGGAAATATGAGGGTCTCATATGATCCGATAACTGCATTGCTGAACTGCTCAGGATAATCAATCCATTCTCCATTCTTATCAAGGACCTGAAGGGTTATCCTTGCTGAACTGACAATCTTGTCCTCCATTATCCTGCCGAATACAGTATTGTCTATTGCATCAAATATTATGGGAAGATTATCAATGCCCATTGCAAAAAGCATGGTCTCAGAGAAGCTCATCAGACCTGTGTCGCTTCCGCTTATCACAAGCTTTGCTTTCTCTTTCTCACTCTCTTCTTGAGGAATATCAGAAGGCTCAGGAAGTGTTATTGTAATATGATCCTCTGTAATCTCATCAATATCAATATTGCTTATGTCACTTACCCAGGCATTTCCTGGATAGTCAACAGGCGGCTTGTGAGTATTTGACCTTCCTGACACAAGACCTCCATATAGGCTGGATGAGGATGAAGGAGGCATCTCATCCTGATATGCTACAAGGCCTGTGCAGTCATCTCCAAAACTGTCTGTGCATTTCACTTTCTGTATTTCTGCAAGCGTCCTTGGTGCTCCTTTAAGATCAATGTATGCTTCTGTGCCTTCAGCATGATCCACTGCTATGAGTTCTGCCTTGTTGAGATAAAGTACTTCAGGCACTATCTCTGATATCATTGTCCTGATTATGCTGTCCTTCACCTCAGCATGGTCAAGCCTGTGGTATGTTGTGCCTTCCATCTGCCTGTTCATAAGCCCAAGAAGACCTTCTGCCTCAAACACATAATCTGTGCTGTTCCATGAGCTGTATACAGGACATGGAAGAGGCTGTTTTGTTGGAGCACGATAATCCTGGGTTTCCACCAATATGAATACTGAGTTATTATCAGGCTCAAGATAGTGATCAATATCCTCAGATATAGAATGCCTGAATAGGTCATCCTCTTTTTTGATAAAATCCTTGTACTGAACAGGTTCCCATGAAGATGTATTGAAGTTCCATATGCTCATGTTGGTGAGATAGTTTACTATCTCATAGCCTCTGCCCTTCCAGTATATGTTGAGGCTCTTTATGTCTGATACAGACTCATTGATAGGCATTACTGCCATCAGGCCATTAATTATATCCCCAGTGAAATACCCAACCACTTGGTAGAATACCCCATCAGGGGATGAGATTGCATCAAAGTAATAAGAGTTCGTGACCTGTGTACCATATCGTCCGCTGCTGACACTGAATCTTCTACTATCTGTCCAGTTGTAATAAGTCTTATAGTATAATCTATTATCAATATTGCTCGTGTTAAATATATAGCTTATCATAGCAGGGGTTGTCTCAAGATAGAAGCTGTCCTCGTGAACATCCCAGTTCATGCCATTGTCAGAGCTTGTCGCTACTGCCTTAATCCTGTAGAAGTCCTCAAATACATCAAGATAGTTCCATGTGCATGAGAAGGGAGATGATCCTGTTGCATTGCAGGCAAGACCTCCTGAGAAATCATTAGAAGTGTAATAGAAAGCAACGCTGCCTATTGTATCAGAAGCGTCGATGTCAGATGCTGTAGCATTGAGTGTGAGATTTGCGCTGTTAAGAGAGAAATTGGAGACAGTGAATATCTGGCCATTCAGCTTGGTTGTTACATTCACGACAGGCCTTGTTGAGTTTGATTCCTGCCTGAACTGTATATCCCTGTCGCTTCCTGAGAAATCGCTCTCATCCTCCCATGCATAGCTCAGAATGTTAGAATAGGATGAGATTGAAGGACTGTATCCTCCATCAAGACTCTCATCATTGATCTCCCTCAGAAGGTCGAATCCGCTGTTGTATCTTCCTGAGAATATCCTGAACAGAGCGCAATAATAGTACACGCTTGTAAGATCGCAGGTGTTCTCTGCCTGAGACCATGCTATATAAGCCTTATCATCAATATGGGTGATATCAGGTGTGACTGCCATGTAACCGCTTTCATTGCTTGCAAGAGAGATGTCAGACCACGTGCCGTCTGCTGCTCTCTTCCTGTAGTAGATATCAAAGTCATTTATCATGTCACCATAGAACTGCTCTTCAGTGCGTGTTGTATTGTATATCTTAAGCTCATCTATGACTCCATCAGACTGATTATAGAATCCTATAGTCACATTGTGCATTGCGCCGATATAGAATCTTGGATAGCTATCATTGAGGGCTACAGGATTATTGTTGTCTGGATATCTTGTGAGATTCTGGAGGACTCCATCAATTGTTATGTTTATGCTCTTTCTGCCTGACTCATTTGCATGCCAGCTGAATCCAAGATGCTTCCATTGGTGCTCCCAGCCTGTAGGCTCTGCACCTGCAAATATTATATGGTTCAGCAGATCATCTGGTGTAGAATCCTGGTCAAAGAACATCAGGAACACATATAAATTTGTACCAGATGATATCAGCCCAAGATGGAACTGATTTGCTGTGATGCCTTCCTGTTCACTGTTTGAAGCGCTCAAAAAAACACGAGTATAGTTCTGGACTGAATCGCTCACATTGAAATTAGGCTTGAACCACAAGGATACAGAGCCTTTGGTCATATTGAAGTTAGATTGAGTGCTGTAATTCATATGCGCGCTTGAATTGCTCTTGGTCACATTTACTCCGTATCTTGTTGTAAAGAAATCCCTCTTGAAGCTTGAACTATTGGTCCCTTTTTCCAAAGATACCTGTGTATGCTCTGCTATACGCGAACCTTTTGAATAAGTGGCATTGAATCCCTCATCATATGAAGCATAGAAAGTCAGTCCAGGATCTGGGAAGTTTATGTTATCAGCCCACACTATGTGTGTTATATTTGACTCGTCTGTATCTATCCTGGGCTGTTTTGGGAAATAGCCTGAGATTGTCTGCCTGCCGTAATAATCATGGGTTGTGAATGCATTATAGCTCGCATTGCTCAGATTGTATTCTGATTGCCATGTGCCTGAGAATGGCCTGTTCTCATAATGGATATAACTTATATTCAGATCCTCTTGCGAGAATTCCTCCCAGACAACATGGGCTGTCTTATTCTTATCTACTGCAATATCAGGAAGGTATGCTATTGATGCTCCTTCGCTAACAAGCTCAGGATCAGACCAGGATGTGCTGTTTCGGAGCATGTACATGACTCTGACAAATGTCCTGTTCACCACTTCATTATACACAAGATGTATGTTGTCCTCAGGGTCTATATCAATCCTGGGATAATATGTCATATTATCAGAGTCTGTTAATCTATAAGTTGATGAGATATCGCTTCTATTCGCTATGTTCCTGTAGAATATGCTGCGGTTGCCTGCATGAGGGCTTATTTCACCCAGGCCCTTGATATTCCTTGAAAGCCTGAGCTCATCTATCCTCACATCAGGATTGACAGACATGTTGCAGGGACCTATGCAGAATGAGTCAAAAGAGAACCCATTGACAGAGCTTGTGTTCACTGCAGCAAGATATCCGTCGATATACATCCTGAACTCTGCAACTGAAAGATTGGTAAGGTTGTATGTTACAGCAAGATGATGCCATTCATTCTTCTTAAGAGGAAATATGTATGATGCCTCTGACTTCAGATGTTCTGCTCCCAGGAATTCCATAAATACTCCTGGCTGGTGATTGAAGCCTGAGTATATTACAAGGTCCTGGCTGGTGTTTCTTGAGTTCAATACCCTTACAAGCACATTCTTGTCTGATGCTCCGGTTATCCTGCTTAAGTCATCTCCAGGATTGAACCACAGTTCTATAGTCCCTGCTGCTGAATCAAAATTGCTTGGAACAGTGAAATTGAGATAGCTTTCAGAATCCTTTATCCAGAAAGAGTTTCCTATAAGGCCGTTGCTGTCAGCAGGATAATCAGATGCACTGGATCCTGTGTTCTGCACAAGTCTTGTTCCTACAGCATAGTCAGCACGCCTTATAGATGAGGAAGAGTTGAAGTGCATAAGAAATGTAGTGTTGGCATCTGCCCTAAGCTGGGAAGGAGGCTCAAGAGAGCTCCAGACAACATGAGTCAGATTATCAGAATCAGTATCAATGGCAGGCTGTACTGAATCTTTCATCGATGAGTTGCTCAGAACAATCAAACCGCCGCTTATCTTTGTACCTATCAGAGAAATCCTTGACCAGGTCTCATTCTCGCGGTGATTATAGAAGATATCCTTATCAAGCCCGTTATGGGTAGTGGCATTGCTGGATCCTATGACCCTGCTCAGGTCAGTATTGTCTGACCAGACAGCATGGATGATGCCGCTTGAGTCTATCACAATCTCAGGATCAGAAGAGTCAAGATTGCTCTCCTTGCTCACAATCTCCTGTATGAGGACAGAGGCACCACTAACGCAGACAGCGCAGACAGAAATCAATAGAATCAGAGATAGGATTATCTTCAGGTTCCTGCTGGTTCTGATCAAAGTATACACACCCTTTTTTGTGTTCACACTAAAGCCTATACAGAGCTCAATCATCGATTGTTCTCAAAGCTGAATAATGCTCTGCGCTAGTGGACCCTAGAGAGGCCTTTTGTATTGCGCGCTAAAGACCCCTCTCAATCCTCATTAAACTATTGAATAAGGCTGTTTATATATAAAATTTGTGATTTTACACCTCTTTGCAGGCTCTGTGCTGTCTTGTTTTTGGGTTAAGCAGCCACTTGCAGAATTATGAATAAGAAAGCAGCATCAGAATCAATAGGATCTGATAAATATTTATATAAGTCCTGTTGTTACATATTATCATGAGGGGTGAACATTGAAATCTGGCCATGTTAAAGACAGCAAATATGATGTGATTGTGATAGGTGCTGGACCTGCTGGATGCGAGATCGCATACAGGCTGGCCAGGTCAGGCCATAAGGTGCTTGTCCTGGAGAAGGAGAGCTTTGGCAGGGAGAAGCCATGCGGGGGAGGCATACAGCTCAAGGAGATGCTTGAGTTCGGCAATGTTCCATCAGAGGTCATTGAAAGGAAGATAAGAAAAGCCAGGATAGTATCTCCATCAAATATAGTTCTTGAAGCAGAGCTTAAGAACAGCAGGCTCTTTGCTGCAACTGTGAAGAGGAGCAATTATGATATGTGGCTCCAGTCAAGGGCAGAGAAAGCAGGCGCTGAACTGATTGATAATACTGCAGTGACCTCAATTAAAGATAAGGGAGGTTCATCTGAAATAAAAGCAGGAGACCTGAGATTCAATGCAAGGCTGGTTGTTGATGCTGGAGGAGCATCTTCATCAGTAAGAAGGATGATAGGGATCAAGGAAAGGTTCCCTGAGCTTTGTGTGACATTCCATAGATGGCTCAAGCTGAAGGATATTGGCAGGAGGTTCAGCAATGCAATTGAGCTTTATTTCATGAAAGATAATCCTGAAGGTTATGTGTGGATTTTCCCTAAAAAAGATGTAGTCTCAGTAGGCATAGGAGCCACAGCTGTTTCTGTGAGAAAAAAGAAGCTGAACATGGTCCAGATGCTTGATGAATTCATCAGGAAACATCCTGTTGCCTCTGCCAGGCTCAAGGGAGCTGTAAGAAAGAAAGAGTGGGGAGGGATGGTGCCTATGGGAATTCTTCCCAGGCTTTGGTCAAACAATGCTGTTGTCATAGGAGACTCAGGAGGATTCGCAAACATAATACAGGGAGGAGGCATCTATCAGGCAAGGAAGTCTGCGAAGATCGCAGCCAAGCACTGTGTAAGATACTTGAAAACACGGGATTCCAGTCATCTTGAAGCATATGATAAAGAAGCAAGAGCATGGTTCGAGGATTATGAGACAAAATGGGACAGGAAGATAAGGAATCTTCTCTGGAATCCAGGCATTGTCGATCAACTGGCTGAGAAAGGAGGCAATGACGAGAAGATAAAAGAGGCTCTCGGCATTGTTCTCACTTCAGCAAGACCTCATGAAAGGGCCTACAGGATAATAGAGGGCAGGATGCTAGATATGATATACTCAGAGCTTGAGAGAATAACAAAAGAGTATAGAAGGATTGTAGACCCAAGACTAAAAAAGATCTTCAGGAAAGACAATGACCTGCACATTCATACTAATGAGGTTCTGCTGAATGATAAGGCAAAAAGGCTCAGGGCATTCATAGGAATACTTGCTTCTGAAATGTTCAGGGGAAACAGGGATGATGCAGTTGATTTCTCCCTTATCTATGAGATATTCCACACAGCATCCCTTGTCCATGATGATATAATTGATGAATCATCTAAAAGAAGAGGCAGAAAGACACTGCATGAGAAATACGGGATTGATGATGCCATAATCACAGGAGACATTATGCTTTCAAAAGGCTACTCGCTTATCTCCAGGTTCTCCAGCAGGCTATCAAAAGAACAGATAAGGTCTTTGCTGGATATTGTAGGAAAGACTGGAGAGAAGTGCTGTATAGGGCAATCGCTTGATATAAGGTTGTCAGCAAGAAGACAATACAAAAGCATAAAGGATTACATAGACATGATAGGGCTCAAGACAGGATCCCTCATCGAGGGGGCTGTCAAAGGAGGCGCTGTTGTTGCTGGAGCTTCAGATAAGCAGGTCAGGATAATAGGAAGATTTGGTATGAACATGGGAATAGCATTCCAGATAATCGATGACTCGCTTGACCTGCTCGGAGGGGCTAAGGCAAACAAGTCTGTGATGAATGATCTCAGGCAGGGCAAGGCAACGCCCATGCTGATACATGCCCTTAATAATGCTGACAAAAAAGATAAAGAGAAGATATTGAAGACAGCAGGAAACAAGAGCATGAGACCAAAGACTGCCAATGAAATAGTTGATATCTACAGGAGATGCGGTGCGATTGAGTTTGCCCAGAAGCTGAGCCATGACCATATAGAGAAAGCAAGGAAGGAACTGAGAACACTGCCTGATGGAGGGCCAAAAGATAAGTTTAACAGGTTGCTGGATATCATGGACTACTGGAGCCTGATGGGAGCATGAGTAACCTACTGCAGGGCAGAACAATAGGGCGACAACAGAGAATGCTCTGCATTTGTAAGAACAATAATGGAGAAGATAGTGTACTCATGTTAATTAAGGCAGCAGCAATAATGGAGGCTTAAAAAAATATATCATAATGGCAGCAGCAACAACATCGGATAAGGTAATATTCTATTTATGTTGGCAGCAACAACAACAGTGGACTCATATACGGTCAAATTGCTTCGCAATTTGTCCTACTCGTAAAGGGAAAACCAGAACTACGTAACTGGTTTTCCCTCTACACTCAATATTCGTCCTTGTTGTTGCTGCCTTGAAAATAATTGTTGCTGCCTTACTAAAACCAAGAGATAGTGCCACCTCTCCGACATAGAGATAGCAGCATCCTATCGGAGAGGCTAGGAAAAGAGTGCAATATAATCTTCTTAAATCCATTGCCGCCTCTCCGCGGTCGGATTTGCAGCGCTTATCGGAGAGGCTAGGAAGAAAATGCAGGGTAAACAAACACAAAAAGCTTTCGCCACCTCGCCAACATAGCATTAACAGCATCTTACTGGCGAGGCTAGGAATAAGTTACAATTCAATCCCAAAAAATCCATCGCCACATCTCTGTAGTCTGGTTCATTGCGCTTATCAGAGAGGCAAGAAGGTAAATACATAGTTAATTTTATAAAAACAATAAATAAACATATCTTAAAATGACAGAAGGACAGCAAGGACAAGTGACTGAGGAAGACCTCAAGAACATGACTCCTGAGCAGATCGCTGAGATGCAGAAGCAGAACTGCATCTTCTGCCACATCATAGCAGGCAAGGTCGCGTCCAGGAAAGTCTATGAGGATGACAAAGCAGTGGGAATTCTTGATATCAACCCAGCGAATCCAGGTCATGTAGTAATAATTCCAAAAGAGCATTATGCTATAATGCCCCAGATTCCAGAGGATATTCTTGCACACCTGTTCATGGTAACCAAAGGCATCTCTCAGGCCTGCCTCAAGGCATTCAAGGCCCAGGGCACCAACATATTTGTGGCCAATGGTGCTGTTGCAGGACAGAGAGCCCAGCATTTCATGATCCATATAATACCCAGAAAAGAAAATGATGGCATAACATCTTTCAAGCTTCCTGAGAAACAGATAGATGAACAGCAGATAGAGGAGATCAGGAAGATACTCAGGCAGAAGCTTAATGAGATGATGGGGCTCAAGGAAGAAGTCATTGATTTTGACAAGAAAAGAGAAGATGCCCAGCAAGAAGAAGGAGAAGGGAAAGAATCTGAAGAGCCGGCAGCATCCGGGAAAAGCCCTGAGGATGAAGGCCCAGAAGAACCTGCTGAGGCAGAAGGAGATGAGGCACCAGATGATATCAGGAAAGAGCTCTCAGGAGAAGGGCCGGAAGAAGAGCCTGAAACAGAAGAGCAGGCAGAGGAAGGATCTGAAGACAAAGAATCCAAGAAAGATGAAGAGATTGATATAGATATTGACAAGATAGCTGACCTGTTCAAATGATGATGTTTTGCAGGATAAGATAAGAATGAAGAAAGACTGCCATTACTGCCAGCTCATAGCTGACAAGGACAAGAAGAAGATATATGAGGATGACAAGGTAGTTGTCATTCCGCATGACAAGCCAGCTACTGAAGGCCATGTCCTTGTGATACCCAAGGAACATTACGCAATAATAGAGCAGGTGCCTGATTACATTGTAAGCCATGCATTCTCAATAGCCAACAAGATGTCTGTTGCATTGTTTGAGTCACTTAATGCCCAGGGAACAAATATCATAGTGAACAATGGCGTTGCAGCAGGCCAGGAGTCAGCGCATTTCTTCATAAATGTCATCGCCAGAAGAGAAGGCGATGGAATGGACTTCCAGTGGAGGCCAAAGCAGCTTGGTGAGGAGGAGATGTCCACTATAGAGCTGCAGATCAAGGAGCAGACAAAGTCAGTCGGAGAGTTCCAGCAGGAGAAGGAGAAGCCTATTGAGATGCAGACAAAGACCAGAAAGATCTCCAGCGGAACAGAGGAGAAAGAGAATTACCTGCTGAAGAGATTCAGGAAGATACCTTGAAGGTAAAAGAATTGGAATTCTTATATATTCTCTGAAGATTATTTCTTAGCGATTGATTATACTGGAAAACATTTCCGGGTTTTTCAGTAGTTTATCTGGTTTGACTGTAATTCTTACGGAGATGAATGATTAAAACATATAAAAACAGATAATCTATTGGATATATGTCAAAAAGAATATGTAAAATAAATAGTTTAACAGAAAGTTTTATATATTTGTTGTGTCTTTTAGGGATGTATGAATGCGTTGCCATAAAATTCACCAGGCATGCAATAAAGAGGCTTTCAGAACGATGCTGGAAGTTCGGCATTAATATTGAGGAAGCAGAAGCGAAAGCAAGAAGAACAATAAGATATGGAAAGCCTCTTAGAGTAAAGCAAAAACAAGGTCACTCGCTGGTTTATTACTATTATTTCAAAGAAGGGTTTTCTTTTTATGTCCCTTGCAGAATGAATGTAAAAGAGAGTTACAAGAGATTTGAGGTCAAGAC
>WJJV01000055.1 GCA_014729495.1 Candidatus Woesearchaeota archaeon | reverse complement strand
GACAAGAAGATAAGATTCATTGTTTCAGGTTCAAATGCATCCCTGCTCTCAAAAGAGCTTTCAACACTCCTGACAGGAAGGAACATAACATTCCAGGTAAGAACATTGTCTTTTCCTGAATTCCTTGACTTCAACAGCCAGGGCAGCATTGACGAGTTCCTGACATTCGGGGGTTTTCCTGAAGTGGTGCTTGAGAAGGACGAGACCAGGAAAAAGATCCTGCTCCAGCAGTATTTTGAGGACATCATAAACAAGGACATAATCTCCAGGCACAGGATACGGAACATAAACCTTGTCTTCAGCCTCTGCAGGTTTCTGATAGAGAACAGCGGAGGAAAAACAAGCCTGAACAGGCTGGGCAGGACATTCGGCATAAGCGATGATTCTGTCTCCACCTACATAAGCTACATGATTGACTCTTACCTCATAATAAAGGTCCCTTTCTTCTCATACTCCCTGAAAAAAAAGCATAGTGTAACAACACAGCCCAAATACTATGCATCTGACAACGGGCTTATCTATATAACAAGCCTGAGGTTTTCAGGGGACACTGGCAAGAAATACGAGAATGCCGCGCTCCTGAAGATATACGAGGAGACTGATGACATCTCCTACTGGTCAGAAGGAAAGTCAGAGGTTGATTTTGTTTATGATAAAAAAGCTGTCAATGTAACCTCTTCAGAAAAGATACCTGAGAGGGAGTTCAAAGGGCTTAATGATTTCAGTAAAAAGCACAAGGGGTTTTCCACAATGTTGGTTGCCAGAAAGACTGACGACAGCAATAACGCAGTCAGCCTGAAGGAATTTCTTGAGAGCTGAGAAAAAGCAATACCTCTTCTATCTCTTCCAGAAACTACCACTTGGTATGGAGAAATAACAAAAATTATATAACCGAAATGATTCCTGTTTGTTATGAACTGCCCTGAGCTTGAAGGAATAGGCCTTACAAAGAGCGAGATACTGGTATACACAACTCTGCTGAGGACAGGCCAGTCCTCAACAGGCAGGATAGTCAGGGAAGCAGGAATCTCCTCTGGCAAGATATATGAGATACTGGACAGGCTCATAGAGAAAGGCCTGGTGAGCTACATTCTCAGGAACAATGTGAAATATTTCTCTGCATCAGAACCCCACAAGATAAGGGAATATGCGGAGAAGAAGAAGCAGGAGATGATCTCAAAAGAGAAGGAGATAGAGTCATTGATACCCAAACTTAAAGAGCTGAAAAAAGCAAAAGAGACTGAATACTCTGCTGAGATACACATGGGGATTGATGGGATCAAGACAGCGCTTGTGTCGCTGATTGAAAACCTGGAAAAGGATTCTGAGCTTATGTTCCTCGGCGGCAGCGGGGTAAGGAAGACTGCAATAGATCTGGTCTGGAAAAAAGTGGTTAAAATAATGAACAAGAATAAGATACGATCAAGATTCATAGTCACAGACGCATCAGATGAGTCAAAAAAGGAACTGGAGAACTATAAGAGACAATATTCTTTATTCACCTACAGGTTTGCGCCGGGCTTCCACCTTGCTCCCATAGTTATAGGCAAGAATCAGACTATAATCCTCAACTTTAGGGAGCAGAGTGCCATAGTTATAAGAAGCAGCACCATAGCAGAGCAGTTCAGGTTCTTCTTTGAAAGCATGTGGAAGATATCTAAACCAGACTGACCTCAATCCTCTCCTTGCCTGCGCCGATATTCTTCCTTTTTAATTTAATCTGGCCTATCTCCTGAGAATTCTTCACATGAGTTCCACCGCATGGGAACAGTATATCCTTGTCATCAAAATGCATCTCCCAAAGCCTTCTGCCGGGCTGTTCTGGGTCTTCATATGCCTTTATCTCATGGTCTTCTGATGTCAGTCTGTTGGTTGTCTCCTCAATCTCAGGGATGATCTCATTAGGATTCTTTTCAGTAGCAAAATCAAGCCTTGCCTTGTCAATGGAGATGTTTGATCCGATGATATCCTTGAAGTCCATTCCCCATTTCTCAAAAACAAGAAAGCTTACAATGTGCGCTGCTGAATGGAGCCTCATAAGCTTATGACGGTGATTCCAGTCAATCTCTACTTTCACTGTGTCGCCCTCATTGAAGTCAGGCACTTTCTCAAGAACATAAGTGATATTATCGTCTGTCTTTACTGCTTCCTGGACCTTCACTCCGCCTATTGTGCCCTGGTCTGATGCCTGGCCTCCTGAGAAAGCAAAGAAAACAGTCTGGTCCAGCTGTATCTCAGGCCCCATCTTTGATGTGACCTTTGCCTCGCATTCCTTCATGTAAGGGTCTTTCCAGAATAGCTTTTCCATGTAATATCAGAATAAGAGGTGTTTTAAATTATTTTCTATTTCTTCTTTTTCTTTTTTCCTTTTGATCTTGATTCCATTGCAGCCCTGCTCTTCTTCATCTGCTTTGCTGCTTTAGCATCATCCCTTTTCTTCTTTATGACTTTGCTTATCTCTGCGCCAAGAGCTGCGCCGGGAATAACGAAAGATGCAAGTTCTGCTCCGACATCAAACAATGCTCCTTCTGGAACAAGCTCTCCAAGCTCTGTCTTGTAGACCTTTCCTTTCTCAACATCACCTGTAAGAGCGTCAACCTCTATTGCGCCTTTCTTCCTGTTCCTTTTGTTTGTGAATTCAAAAGCATACACTGGCCTGAAATACAATGCTCTTTTCTTTATCTCAACAGTCTCATTCAGCACCTTATCTGCCTGCACAGGCTTTATCAGCTCTTTCATGAATCCTCTTATGAGATATGCTGCCTTTATCTTTGCAGGAATCACAACCTTGTCCTTGCCCATTAGATCCTCTGTCTCCTTGATATTCTTTGTCTTGAAATCAAGGTATTCCCTCAGAGCCTTGTCTTTCTGCTTGCCCTCAACAGCATCTGTTATCAGTTCTTTTGTATACACCTCAACGCAGTGATCCTCAGCTTCAACAGTGCAGTAAGGCTTGTCGCCTGAAATCTCATATTTCTTTCCTGCTATCTTGACAGACCTTACCTGAGGATCAACAGCAAAGCCATAAGTGTTGCCTCTCAGATATTCAATATAGCTCTCTCCTTTTATGTGCCAGAAAGGCTCGTACCTCTTCTCAGAATGAGTCATCTTGATATTGTCTGCCTTGTCAAACACGCTCAGCATGCCGAATGCCTTTTTCTTGTTCTCATCTGCAAGCTTCTTTGACTTTGCATAGTCATATACATCAAGAAATACCTGAAGGTTCTGTTTCTTGACATCTAATTTGAGCTCAACCATATAAACATTAAATCACAGGGGTTTTTAAAGGTTTTGATTGGCAAAATATATAGAAAAAAATAGAAGATAATATACAGTACATATTATCACCGGTAAACATAAAACCTCTCAGCCTCGCACATCACCATCATCACAGCATCAGGATTAGCCTGCCTGAACTTCTCAAAACTCTCAAAGTCTCTCTCTGATGCCCTGCAGTGGCGGTAAGGATGAGAATGCATGCTCACTATT
>WJJV01000054.1 GCA_014729495.1 Candidatus Woesearchaeota archaeon | reverse complement strand
GGCAGAGCCCTGTTGAGGACAACACCGCATTTCTTCAGCTGTTTCTTTGTCTCTAGCCTGCTTCCTGAGTTCCTCATCTTCAAGATGTTCATCGCAGACTTAGGACCTATGCCGGGTATCCTCATAAGCTCTTCTTTTGTGATGTCATTGACATCAATATGTCCTTCAAAGCTCATCCGCGCAAGGGCAAGCTTGGGATCCTCTCTTGGAAGCATGCCATCATCCATTATCTGCCTGAATTCTTTTGCATTGTATCCATATTTTCTGAGAAGGAAATCACAGTTGTACAGCCTGAACTCCCTTTTTGGGTCAGCTGCTTTCCTTGCCTCAAGACATGTGCCTTGAACAGGAGAGAATGAGCTGAAGTATATCCTCTGAAGATCCATCTCCTCATACTCCCAATCAACCATCTTAAGTATCTCTTCATCAGTCTCATCCTCTGCTCCTATAACCATCTGAGTTGTCTGGCCAGCCTGTACATCACATCTCTTCACAAGCTTTCTTATCCATCCTTGTCTCCTCAGCATGTCGCTCCTGTACTCTTTTGCAGATGAAAGGCTGCTCATCCTGGACTTGTTCGGAGCCTCTATATTTATGCTCACTCTTGTGGCAAGCTCTGCTGATCTCTTCACAAGATCATAATTCTCTCCTGGCAGGACCTTTAGATGGATGTATCCTCTGAACTTGTATTTCCTCCGTATTATCTCTGCTGCCCTTACTATCCTCTCTCCTGCAGTATCTGCATCAGGCATTATGCCTGAGCTTAAGAACAGCCCATGTACACTGCCGTCATTGTACAATGCCTTGAATGTCCTTGCAAGCTCTTCTGGAGTGTATTCTGCTTTTGCAGATCTCCTCCTGCAGGATGAGGAATTATTGCAGTACCTGCAGTCATAAGAGCATGAGTTCGTCATCAGGGTCTTGAAAAGCTTTGTCTTCATCCCACCTTCTCCATTAGCTTCATATATCGCATGCTGGAGAGGTGTTTTTGGGATCCTGTCATCTGACTTAATGCAGGTAGAGCAGCCGCAGCTGTCAAACCTTGCTCCTGCTCCAAGAGTCTTTATTTTTGATACAGCATCCATCATGATATTTTATTATATGGATACTGGTTTATATACCTCACACAGGCATGTCCTGTGTCCAGTGAATTTTATAGTGTGCAGTAGTGTGCAGGTGACATATAGTATGTGCTGCATCTGCAGCATCATAAAGGTATTGATGGCAATCCATAGCATAAAAATGGAAAAAATAATAAATCCTTTATTTATATTGGCCTTTAATAGATTGATTCATGGGTTGTTTACAAAAAACGAGGTGAAATGATTCCAAGACCTGCAGAGTATCTTGCTGAATGGATGTTGAGATTCCTGAAGAACAAGGACCTTATCTTTAGGAGAATAGATGATATTGATCATGACAGAGAGAAGAATACTCTTGCAGTAAGCATGAAGGATGGAACCTCCCAGTTCTATCTCATAGAGCCTTTTATTGATGACAGTTCGCTTGATTCTCTGCTTGATAAGATGAAAGACCAGGAAGCATGTTCTCTTGTAATATACAACACAAAGGAGAATCTTGATGTTGTGACCAAAAACTGGGATAGACTGGCCCGCTTCAGGAGGGATTTCAGCATAAGCTTCATAAACCCGTTTTCAAGGACAGAGAAAAGATGGGTGGTGTATCCAGCAACTCATTCCCTTGTAACAGATGAATCAAAGATAAAGCAGAGCCTGAAGGTGTTGTTCTCAAATGTCGAGCCCACCAACCAGAAGGATATTGAGAAGATTATAAAGAGTAACTAAGTATCTGAAATATGTTTTGCTGTTTATCTTTTGTACATTTTACTTATCCATGCTTTCTTGAGTGCTGGCACAGTCATTGTTGAGAGAACATATGCGAGAGCGGGCACAATTGAGTTCACAAAAGGTTTTGGCAGGCCTGCCATGAAGAAGAAGATCACAATAACAATATATGTCAGGACAGCAATGATTATCTTCCTTGACCAGCTTGTCTCCCATGCCTTGTCTGCCTCCACTCTCTTGTTCCTCTTCTTTATCTCTCCAATCTCCTTTTCAATAGATCTCTGTTCCATTATTTCCTCATTTCACAATAAGATTCAATGCTTTTGGTATCACCCTGACCTCAACAGGAGTCTTGCCTCCTATTTCACAGTCAACATGCCACAGCGCCCTTGGCTTTGATCTGACAGTGACCTTCTTTGCCTTGTGGTATTCAATGTCGGAATACTTGATGTGCTTTTCTGTCAAGCCCCCTATTCCGTATCTCAGGAAGCTTATGACATCCTTTCCCTTGAAGATGCAGACATCAAGGAATCCGTCCTGAAGGCTGGCTTTTGGCGTCATCTTAAGTCCGCCTCCATAAAGCTTTGTGTTGCCTATTACGACAAAGCTTCCGCTTGCCTTCTTTTTTCCGTCAATCACCACATCAATGTCAGAATGCTGGTACTTGAAGAGCTCGTTCCATGCAGTTATTGTGTATGCTGTACTTCCCATGAACCTTTTCAGCAGAGGCTGCACCCTGGTTGCGACATGCGCATCAAACCCTATTCCTGTCATGAGAAAGAAATATCTTTTATTTGCTTTGCCCACATCCATCCTTATCATATTTCCTTCCATGATTACCTGGGCCGCTTTTATGGGATTGAATGGCATCTTTGTCTCCCTGGCAAGGACATTCTCTGTTCCAAGAGGTATTATTCCCAGCTTCTGCTTCTTGTTCTTTCCTGAAAGCATTATGCCGTTGATCACTTCATTCAATGTGCCGTCACCGCCTGAAGCAATTATCACTTCATACTTTCCAGAAAGCGCTGCTCTTTTAGCCTTGTTTATGGCATCACCTTGCTTTTTCGTAAGGTAGATCTCCAGTTCAACATAATTCTTCTCAAAGAAATCCCTGACTTTTGGCAGTACCCTCTGCGCTGCTCCTTTTCCTGATTTTGGGTTTGCTATAAGAAGCATCTTCATTTTCTTGCACCCTGCCAGAGCATTTCAAAATATTTCCTGTATCCTTCTGCAATCTCTTTTTCTTTTATTAATATTCCTACTGGTTCCTCTGACCAGAGTATTATCGCTGCCCTGTCGCTGTATATGTTTATGGCAAGAGGCGAAGAGTATTCATCAGGCAGGAACCTTATATCAGCAAGAGGTATCTTTCTCACATAATCACTATGCTTTGCTGACTCCCTGAATATTATCCTGACCCTGATCCCTCTTTTCTTTCTCTCATTGTCATAATGCATGAAGTAGTATCCCATTATCTCATTGACATTCTCAGATCCTCCAAGGACAAGTATCTCTTTCTCCTGCTCTATCTGGTCATTGAATATTGACCTCAGGGCAGACTTTCCCTTATAGAAAGAGGTCTCCTTGTCTTCTGCTGCAATGCCTTTCATTGCCTGAAGCTCAGGCATTATTGACTCTACAGCTGCCTGCTTCTCGCCCAGTATATCAGATATCCTCTTTGGGTTCTCTGCCTGGAAATATCTCCTGTTGTTTGTCTTTATCTGCGAAACAAGGCCTTTCTCCATGAGCCTCTCAAGGCTGTCATAGACAGACCTCCTGTGTATGCCTGTCTCCCTTGTTATCCTGCCTGCAAGGGAGCTGCCTGACTTAAGAAGCATGAGATATATGCGAGTCTCTGTGGTAGTGAGGCCTGCGCTCTCAAGTATCGTTGTGTCCATTGTCTGACCTTAATATCATTTATTATTATTATCTGTTATGCATTGGGCATATATAAACCTTATGCTTGTGGTAAATACTATCACCACAATAATTATTATACTATCTATAAGTTTGTTCTCATTGACAAAGCTTAAATACTCCTGAAATAACAACCTTTCCAGGGGTGATAAAGGTGAAAAATGGCAGATGCAGCACCAGAAACAAACATCATCCTTCCAAGGAATTATGGACTTGTGGTCAGGCAGAGGCCCCTGAAGCAGGGAGAGCATTTTCATGAGGACTTATCAGGGCTGAATCTATTATTCTATGATGCTGCAAGGTCTGCAATTGGCTATGTTTCTGTTTTGCCTCAGTCTGAATTGAGGAAGATGCTTAGAACATGGCAGAAATTCAAGAAAAATGAGACCCAGCAGGCAGAACAAGGCACATTGGGATACACTCCCAGGTTTTCAGGCCAGAGCATTGAGGATCTTTTTTTCTGCGATTGGAGAGAAGCAGAAGAGGCAATACTTGAAGGCATAGAAAAAAAAGAAGGAACACCCGACTTATGGGCTACTGGAGGAAAAAATGCCATAAAGAATGCAAAGCTTTACAGAGGCGGACTGCACGGAAGAATCAAGTCAAAGAACGAGGGATATCACAGCTCATTCATAGCCAATCCTTTCTTGTCAGACGGAAAAATGTTGCACATGAGGCTGGGATGCTCGGAGCCAGGCCATAATTATGAATCAGGAGCAAAAAGACTGATGAGCATGTGCTCGCATCTTTTTGGACTTGAGACTGCGCAATTCCTTCAGCTCACAGGCAGAAGAGACTTTGGAATTGATTATGGAAAAAAGAATCTCAAGTATGTTGATCCTGCGCTAGTTTTTGATTTCATAACTGAGGAAGACCTGTCAAATCTTGTTATGGATGTTGTTTTAGCAAGATATGTCCAGGGTGACAGCCTTTATGATGTAAACAGGAATATGCATGATGGTGAGATAAGAGATGCTATCTTCAGCAAAGGTCTCAATGATACTGCAAGAGCGGGTCTTGTAAGATATGGTGTTATGAGGCAGAAATCCCAAAATAATCCTGAAAGAGGTGAATCCTACCAGACAGCAGAGAATCAGTGGCTCAGAAAGGTCACAGAAAAGCTGAAGGAACTGGGTTATGCACAGATGCCTTTCTATTCAATTGCATTCATGGACGGAGCATATGAAGTGATAGCTTCTAGATGGGAGAATGGCGATAAGGTAATTGAGATTGCAGCAGATGGCATTGATGCTCCTCTTATCATAAGAAAGAATCTTGATTCAGATGGAGAAATAAAATTCCACAGTTCTCCCCCTGCGTATGACAGTAATCCTTATTTGAATATAGGCAAGAAACAAAGGTCATTTGATGCATGCTCTTCTCTTGACTGTGACGAGAGAATACTGGATCCATTACAATTGAATGACTTTATAGGAATATCTCAGAGAATGCAGAAAGCCTACAGAGGAAGCATTGCAAGAGCGCAAAGAAAAGAAATGGATTATAAAAGACCAAGACAGGAGTCACTGCCTTTCTAAGAGTTCTCCTCTTCTTCAGGATTGTAGCTTGGCATGGCTGCCTTGTTTATTATCATTATATCTCCGATTGATTTCACAAGCTGATGGGGCACAATGACTCCTTTTGCTGAGCCAAGAACATTCGCAAGATAAGAATTCTTTGTTGCCTTGACTCTCCAGCCAAACACCTTTGTCTTTGTGAGTATATTCTCCTCTATATCACCGAAGTATTCTCCATTGTCTGTGAATACCTTCATGCTGTATGTGTTTGACAGTTTTTGCATCTTAAGCATAGTGATCCCTCCTTTAGTAAGATACCATATAATTAAGACTCTGACTATTTAAAGCTTTCGGAAATTGAAAGCATCCTTTTTCAGCCTAAACTTTTTTAAATAAGCTTCTGAAAAGTACCTATATGAGATATAAGAACCTGATACTCATAGGCACAAGCCATATAGCCAGGCAGAGCATAGACGAAGTCAGGAATGAAATAAGATCAACCGACCCGGACATTGTTGCAGTAGAGCTTGATGCAAACAGATACCAGTCTTTGAAAAGCAGGAAAAAGGCAAAGACAAGCTTAAAAGACATATTCAGGATTGGAATTCTTGGATTCTTTTTTGCGCTCCTGGGAAAATGGGCTCAGAACAAGATGGGAAAGCTTGTGGGAGTGATGCCTGGAACAGAGATGCTCACAGCAATAAGGGCTGCAAGGAAATCAGGAGCAGATATAAAGCTGATAGACCAGAATATCCTTATAACGCTGAGGAGGTTATCGCATTCTGTAACATGGAAGGAGAGGTTCAGGTTTGTGTATGATCTTGTAAGGTCAGTTATCTTCAGGAAGAGCGAGATGAAAAGGCTTGGGATAGAGAATCTTGACCTCACAAAAGTGCCTCCGAGAAAGCTGGTGAGGAAGCTGACAATGGAGATGAAGAAGAATTATCCTAATGTTTACAATGTTCTTGTGGCTGAGAGGAATGAGGTCATGGCATCAAGGCTCGCAAGGCTTATGCAGGAGAACAGAGAAAAGAAGATATTGGCTGTTGTCGGAGCAGGCCATGAGGAAGAGCTATTGGATATGATCAAGAAGAATCTGAAGAATGAGGGCATAAGCTACTCATTCACTGTGAACTCAGCATGAACCCATAACAAACTATTTAAATAAAAAGAGGTATAAGCAGGAGTATGGCAAATCCTATTGATGATCTGGCCAGCGTATGGTATGATATCAAGAAATATTATGGGTTTGATAAGGACGAGCTCAAGGGAATTGTGGTTGCTGTGCTTGTGCTGGCTTTCATTGTATCGTTTGATGATTGGGGTGTTGAGAAGTTTGAATTCTTCTACGGGCTCAAGAACCTTTTCAATTCAATGCTCATAGTTCTGCTGAGCTTCCTGGTATACCTTTCAGCGCAGAGGATAACCGCAATAAAAAGCGGGTTCAAGGCTGAGTGGAGAGTCTGGACATACGGGCTGCTCATAGGCCTGGTGCTTGTATTTGTTTCAAGAGGAAAGCTGTGGTTCCTTGCTCCAGGAGGAGTCATAGTATATCACATGGCAGGGCACAGGATATGCGGTTTCAGGTATGGGCTCAATTACTGGCCTCTTGGAATGTCGGCCATAATGGGTCCTCTTGCGTGCGCAGTGCTCGCTATAATATTCAATCTTCTGCTTGGAGTTTTCCCTGAGAACAGCCTTCTTGAAAAGGCGATGAGAGTCAATATCTGGCTTGCCATAATCAATATGCTTCCAATACCTCCTCTTGACGGAAGCAATCTCTTCTTTGCTACGAGAATGGTATATGTATTCCTGCTGGGGCTTGTGCTTGGAACCCTAATTCCGCTGCTTTTCAGCATTCACATATTATACTCCCTATTGATAGGGCTCATCGCAGGATTCATATTATGGCAGGTCCTCTTCTGGACCCTGGAGAGGTGAGAAAATGATCAGTCCAATCAACAGTCCAATAAAAAATATTGACAACAGAAGAGCAGAAGGATTCCTTGATAAGTGGGTAGAGCTATTCTTCTTCACCCTCCTGATCATAGGCTTCATAATATCACTATCCATAGGAAGCGCATTCTTCAGCTATATAGTCATCTTCCTTTTCGGTCTGATGTCAGGAAGGCTTCTTCAGTTGAGGAAGAACATGGTGCCTTTCTATCTCATTGTGCTGGGCCTGCTCATAGGATACCTGCTGGGATCAAGATACGGCAACTGGAAGATAATTGTATTTGTCTTCATAATAGGGACATCCATTAGCTGGTACGCGCATGAGAAAGAGTACATAAGATAGTCCTGGAGATTGTTCGAGGCAAGAAACATGAAAGTGGACAAGATTTCTGATAATGTGTGGAAATTCACAGGAACAGACCATGTGAATATCTATTATATTGATGCAGGAGATGACAAGATAATCATAGATGCAGGAAACAGGGCAGACAGGCAGCAGTTACTCACCTTACTGGGAAACCTGATTGACCTGAGGGAGATAGATATTGTTATATTCACGCACCTGCACTATGATCATATCGGCAATTTTGACATTTTTCCTAATGCGCAGTTCTACGCCTCAGCAAAAGAGATCGCTGACTACAACCACAAGAGAGAAGAGGCAGTGCTCAATCCAAGCATAGTTGATAAGTTCAGTGTTGACCTGAAGCCCCTGCCAGAGAGGATCGGGCCTCTGGATGTTGTTGAAGTGCCTGGCCACACAGCAGGCTCAGTATGCCTTATGTACCCAGAGAAGAAGATCCTGTTCTCTGGCGACACAATGTTCTCAAAGAAGCAGTTGGGAAGGACAGATCTTCCCACTTCTGCTCCTGGAAAGCTCAATGATTCACTCATTAAGCTGCTTGATTATGACTTCAAGACACTCGCGCCAGGCCATGACTATTGAGTTCTGGCTTTTAACAGGTTTTTACTGCTTATGATCTACTTTTATGCTGCATTCTCTTCTATTATGTTCTTCTTAAATCACTGCCCACTGGACAGTCTCAGCAAAAAAGTATATAAACAGAGTTTCCTGTGTTCTTATCATGATAAGAGAATCATTCGTGTTCCTAGACAGGATAGGCCTAAAGACAGAGAATAATATATGGAAACAGGGAATTGAAGACTGGGAAATGTTCATCAGCGCAAAGAAGATAAGGGGCATAGGATTGAGGAAGGGATTCTTTGACAGGCAGATAAGGAATATGAGAAAAGAGCTGTACAACAGCAGCATGGGTTTCCTGAAAAGAGCCATTCCTGCCTCTGAAGCATGGAGGCTATATGAGATGTTCAGGGATGAGGCAGTCTTCCTTGACATAGAGACAGCGCACTATTACGGCCATATAACTGTGATAGGCCTTTATGATGGCTATGACACAAAGATGATGATAAAGGACATCAACCTTGACAAACAGGCGCTGAAGAAAGAGCTTGAGAAATACAAACTCATAATAACATTCAATGGATCATCATTTGACCTTCCTGTTATTGAGAGATACTTCCAGGGTGTTGTGCCTGATGTTCCCCATATTGACCTCAGGCATGTATGCTCAAGGATAGGTCTCAAAGGAGGTCTTAAGCAGATTGAGAATGATCTGGGGATAAAACGTCTGCCTGAACTCAAGAATGTGACTGGCGAGGATGCTGCTAATCTCTGGAGGGTTTTCAAGGCAACTGGCGATGATTATTATCTTGACCTTCTTATAAAATACAATGAAGAGGACATAATAAATCTCAAGCCGATCGCTGACTTTGCTGCCAGGGGATTATGGAAGAGAATAAGGGGCAACAGCTGATAGATTCTCTTAAAGGAAAAGATTGAATGCAAATCCAAGCACAAGTATCTGAGGAACCGTGATTATCGGCAGCCATATTGCTGCCTTCTTTCCTATATTATGCCATATGAGTCCGATCTCAGTGTAATCTGTTGCAACTCCTGCCATGAGAAAGACAAAGCTGTTTCCGAAAGCGCCTGTCTGCCTGAATATCTCAAATGCCATTGGAGATGATCCTTCTGAGCACACCTCTATTATTGTCGCAAGGCCAAGGGTCACTATCAAGCCCAGAGCTGTCGCACCCATGTAATTCAGGAAAAAGTTCTGGGGAATGAATGCGCGCGCAAAGCTGGCCAGTATCATCCCGATGAGTATCCACCAGAGCACCATCTTTGACAATGACCATGATCCTTTAGCAACTCCTTTTGCGTCCTTCCATATTGTCTGCCTTGTCAGCTTCTTCTTGTTCCATCTCTTTCTTATGTCCTCCCATACATTGAGTCTGTTGTGGATCTCCTTGTCCTCTCCAAGCTTGCAGGCTTTGCACTCCACCCACCCTTTTCTCTCAAGGACCTGGTATATCAGCCCGGTTATTATGGCTATTATTATTGCTGAGAATATAAGGAATAATGCCTTGAGCCCGAAGAATCCTATAAGGAGTATTGTTATTGGAAGATTTGCCCATGGAGATGCCAGAAGAAAAGCTATGACTGATGATGTATTGGCCCCCTTTTTGTACAGTTCGATCGCAAGGGCAAGTATGCCATGGGAGCATGCTGACATCAGGAATCCGAACAGGACAGCATAACCTATTGTCCTTTTCCTGTGTCTTGAGAGATACTTCTCAATGTACTCGTTGGGCACATAATAATCAATGATGCCTCCAAGGAGGAATCCAAGAAGTATTGCCCACCATATCAGATTTAGGTAGTCAACAAGAGCTTCAAAAACAGGATTGAGAGGTTCAGATAGGTAGGTAATAATGAATAATGCTGTTGTGAGGACTAAGAATATGTAGAATGGCTGCTTGTACCACTTCTTTGCCTTGCTGATGCTGCATGTAGGGCAGTATCTGTCTTTCTTGCTTATGCTGTGCTTCTTCTCATATTTCTCTATGCACTGCTCTGAACAGAAGTAGTGGCCATGCGCTTTGATATGGCCTTCCATGCCGCATATTGGATCTCTTTTTGAAACCATATCCCCATATTTTCGCTCTTATGATCTGCAGAACATCTGCAGTGTAAGGTCATTGGATATTGTTGTCCATTGATATCTTGCTTATGCTGGGATCTCTCTGGCCGTGATACTTTGATCCCTTCCTTTTATTGTAAGGGTTATCTGCAGGGCTGCTCATCTTCTCGAATGTAAGCTGGCATATCCTTGAGCCAGGCCACAGCTTTACAGGCACCTTGCTTATGTTAGCCATCTCCAGCGTGAGCTTTCCTTCAAATCCAGGGTGGACAGAGCCGGCTGTTGAGTGCACTACAATGCCGAGCCTTCCCCATGAGCTCCTTCCGTCAAGCCTTGCTATCATGTTGTCAGGAACCTTGACATACTCTCTTGTGGTTGCGAGGATGAACTCTCCTGGGTGTATTATGAATGCATCTTCATCGCTTTTCTTGACAAGATCCATCAGATGGTCGAAATTGCCCTCTCTGGGATCAACATGCGTTACTTCAGAATGCTTGAATATCCTGAACTCACTGCCGAGCGTCAGGTCAACAGATGAAGAGCCTATATTCTCTTCAGAAAGGTCTTCTATCACAATCTCTCCTTTGCTTATGGCATCTTTTATATCTCTATCGCTTAATACAACCATTGTTCCCCCCTTATGAAATTAGTTATCCAATGCATATAAATGTTTTTTGGTGCTTTTCACACTGTCAACAGATCTCATTAAACCCATGAGAAAGGCTAATCAGCCCTTATCTCAACATTATCAGCGTAATCCTTAAGCATGTCATGGAAAGTAATCATCTCTTCTTTTGTGAACGGTTTCACGCCAGCATATGATTTATCATATGTGCTCCTGTTGTCAAACTGCTGAAGCGCTATCCTCTTTGATCCCTTGAGCATCTCACCCATCTTTCTGATGTTCTCTTCTGCATGTATGCCTGGCACCATGGTTGTCCTGAACTCATGATCAATGCCCGAATCCCTTATTATCATGATGCTCTCTTTTATGGAATCCATGTCTGCTTTAACACCAGATGCTCTGCTGTAATTATCTGTGTCTGCTTTCACATCCATTGCAATGAAGTCAACAAGACCCTCATTGACGAGATGCTTTAGCATATCCGGATCTGTTCCATTGGTGTCTATCTTCAGAAGGAAACCTTTATTCTTTATCTTTCCAGCCAGTTGGGGAAGATCCTTATGGATTGTGGGCTCTCCTCCTGTTATCACCACCCCATCAATCCACTTCTTTCTTCTGTCAAGCAGATCAAAGAATTCATTCTCCTCTATTGTATTGATCTTATCATATCCCTTTTTCTCAATGAGGCCTGCATTATGGCAGAAAGGACACCTGAAGTTGCATCCTGCTGTGAAGATGACACATGAGACCTTTCCAGGATAATCCACAACACTTGTCTTCTGCAGGCCTTTGATAAGAACCATGTCAGCCCTCCTCAAGAATCTTCTTTATCTCTTCAACTGAGCCTGCCCTTGCTGTCTCTTTGCCTTCTTCATCAAAGAATATCACAGTGGGAACTGATGTGACATTGGCTTCAGAGGCCTGCTTGAGGCCTTCATCTTCTGAAGCATTGACCATCTCTCCCTCAATGTCCGCCTTCTCCATGTACTCCTTTACAGAAGGGCATCTGGGGCAGATCTCTGTAGTGAAAAGCTTATACTTCTTTATCATCGCAATCACCCTTGTCTGAACTGCTCTCTACACTTACCTGCATCTCTTTACTGAACTTATGCTGAATGGTCTTTCCTTCAACAAACTCCAGCCTGTCCTTGAACTCCTCTTTCTTTCCTTTGTTCCACTGGGCAATAGGCCTGTAATATCCGACAACCCTTGAGTAAACCTCTGTAGGTTTATTGCATGAGGGGCAGTTGAACTTCTCTCCATTTATGTAGCCATGCTCTGCGCAGATAGAGAATGTCGGAGTAATGCTGAAGTAAGGTATCTTTGTGTTGTTTGCTATCTTCCTGACAAGCTGTTTTGCTGCTTCAGCATCTGTCACCTTCTCTCCAAGGAAAGTATGGAATATGGTCCCTCCTGTGTACAACGGCTGTATGTCATTCTGGTGCTCCAGAGCATCTACTGCATCATCAGTGAAGTTCACAGGAAGCTGTGTTGAGTTTGTCAGGTAAGGCTCGTCCTTGCCTGAGGTTATTATTCCAGGGTACATCTTCTTGTCCTCTCTTGCGAGCCTGTATGATGCACCTTCTCCAGGAGTAGCCTCAAGATTGTACAGGTTTCCTGTCTCTTCCTGATAATCCCTTATCTTATCTCTCATGAAGTGCAGAACCTCAATAGCAAAATTCTTGCCTTCTTCTGTCTCTATTCCCTTGCCCAGGAAATTAAGGCTGCACTCATTCATCCCTATAAGGCCTATTGTTGAGAAGTGGTTCTTGAAGGTTCCGAGGTATCTTTTTGTGTATGGCATAAGGCCGTTATCAAGGTTCTTGTTGACTAACCTTCTTTTTGTCTCAAGAGATTCTTTTGCCATGTCCATGTAGTGCTTCAGATTCTCAAACAATTCCTCTTTTGACTTTGCCTCGTATCCGAGCCTGTTGAGATTTATTGTGACCACACCAAGGCTTCCTGTGCTGTCTCCTGGACCCCACATTCCTCCAGGCCTGTTGATGAGCTCGTTCTGATCAAGGTTGAGCCTGCAGCACATGGCCCTGATAGATTTAGGATCCAGGTCTGAACCCACATAGTTCTGGAAGTATGGCGTTCCATACTTTGCTGTCAGGTCAAAAAGCAGCCCTGCATTCTCGCTCTCCCAGTTGAAGTCCTTTGTGACATTGTATGTAGGTATAGGGAATGAGAATATCCTTCCATGGGCATCTCCTTCTGCCATGACCTCAAGGAATGCCTT
>WJJV01000053.1 GCA_014729495.1 Candidatus Woesearchaeota archaeon | reverse complement strand
TGGTTCCTGCTATCTCTTTCTCCATAGAACAAAGAAATCATAAAGAATATAAAAAGATTTTGTGAAAAACCCTGAAAAAAAGGATTGTTCTCACTTCTTGACAAGCATGACTACTGCGACGATTATGACGATTATCAGCAGTATATTCGCCAATCCTACAAGCACAAGGAATGCCACGCTGTCTGTCCAGCTTGACTTCTTGCTTGTGGAGGTTATCCTTGGTGTTGCAGCAGTTGCTGCAGTCACTGCAGACGTGCCTGAGCTTCCTCCTGAGTATGTGAACTCAACAGACTCATCCTCATCAGTAGGCGTGCTCGGAGGAGTGTAATCATCCTCATCATCATCTGAATAGCTTGGTGTTGAGCTTCCTGAGCATGATGATATTGTCACAGGTATTGTGGTCTGCTCATCCTCATCGTCATCATCATAATACACAACAAGGTTAAGGTCATATGTGCCTGTAGGTGCGCCCTGAAGATTGAGCAGGAATGATCTCTCTTCCTCAAACTCATCATCATCCGGATCATTGTCCAGGTCAAATATAACATGCTTGCTCACTCCAAGTTCTGCATTTGTGACTGCCAGCTCTACATCATCCTCATTGCTGTCTCCTATATTCCTTACACCCACTCTCAAGTATGTGCTTCTTGAGCAGCTCAGCTCATCTGAGTCAAGCCTTACATCAAAGAACTCAAGCTTGTGATCATCTTTCTCTGCTGTCACTGTGAGTGATTCATCAACAACCTCATAATCCTCAGATGAGTCATCAGCATTCTGGGCTCTTGCCTCGACATGAAGCGTGAATGTGTCGCCGTCGTCAACCCCATATGGCATCTCAAACTCAAAGCTTATTGTCTCTGAGTCTCCTGCATCAAGGTCAAACTTCTCTGACTCTGCCTCAAGGTCATCGCCGTCATCATCCTCAAGCCTGCTGCTTCCGTCAAGAAAATATACCTCAATCTCAACATCCTCAAGGTCTATGTCCTCAGCGATGTTCTCGACCTCTACATCCACCTCTATAGTGTCTCCTGGCGCGAACTCATCATCGCTCAGGTCAATGTCTGTTATCTGGAGTATGTCCCTTACTTCCACAACCACATTGAAATCCTGGCTTATTCCGCTTCCTGAAAGCCTGAGTGTTCCCTCATACCTTCCTGAGTCTATCTTCTGGGAAGCGCGCGCTGTTATTGATGATGTCTTTGATGTTCCAGCAGGTATGTTGATGCTGCTGTTAGGATAGACTGTAAGATTTATTGCATCGCCGTCATTATCTATCAGAACAGGCACATTGGTTATTGACAGTCCTGTGAGATCCACATTGCCTGTGTTTGATATGACTGCATTTGCTGATCCTGAGCTTCCGGGATCCATTGTTATTGTGACCTGCGGAACTGATGCCTTGAATGTAGGCTGCACTATTGTCTGGAGTGTGCTTGTATAAGATGTTTCTGCAGTTATATTGACCTTTCCTGTGTAGGCTTTTGCGTCAGCTGCTGCAGGAACCACAACAGTTGCTGTGATATCTGTTGACTGCAGTGCAGGGAAAGTGTATGATCCTTCCTTGTCAAGAGAGAATGAAAGGCTGTCATAACCTGACTTTATTATGTTCCCTGATATGTCCTTGTTTGCCATGTTCTGCACATGGACTGTCTGTGTGATAACTGTATCTGCCTCAGTGGAATCAGCAATGCTTGGGGTGACACTGAGTCCGAGGCCATTGTCATTTATCTCGACATATGCCATTACTGAATCTGATTCTGATGAATCCTGGACACTTGCTGTGATGACTCCTGTATAGTTTCCTGCATAATCATCAAGATCCACTGTGAAGCTTGTTGTTCCTGTGCTTCCAGGGTTGATATCCTTCAGAGTGTTAAGGCCGGATACTGGGAGGGAATGGCCTGCAGAATCAACAAGTATGCTTGATTCAAAGGTGACATTTATCTTTTCATCACCTATATTCTTGATGTGGACATATCCTGTCTTGTCCCCGCTTGTTCCTGACAGAGTTATTTCAGAGTCTGTTATATTGACTCCTTTTACAGCAAGAACTGAGAAGCTCATCAGAGCAATCCCTATTATCAGAAGCACACTTAAAAGCAATTTCTTAGTCATTTTGTTTCCCCCCTAACCATTTAGGCTCTTTTTAGCTTTATTAACTATAAATAAGGCTTAAATTGACCCTCCAGTCCATTCAGAGAATGAAAAGCCCATTATTTAAGCAATATAACCTTCAGACCTCTTTTTATAAAAGCAATTGTTATTTGGAAATAGTCACACTGCATATTTAAAAATTTATATACTGGAGAATATAGGTTAACATCATCCCTTAGGAGGTCCTGAATAGAAGAACTGCTCTATAGAAACATCATTTGACTCATAATTTCCAGACCTTGCATGAGGCTTCTTCTCTGTGGCCTCTTTGCTGAGGTGAGTCTGAGGATCCTCTTTTGTCCTTTCCATCACAGGATTCTGCTTTGGCTGGCCCTTCATCTTCTCAATGTCATTGAGCAGACTGTTAATCTGTTCTTTGAGATCCTTTATAGTCCTGGCCTGGTCATTAACCTGATAATTGAGCTTTCTCAGCTGCATCCTTATCTCTTCCTCACTCAGTCCTGAGCTGCTTTGGCTGCCTGAACTGCCTGAGGACTGCTGATCAGAAGAAGTCTGGGCCTGACCACCCTTATCCTCAGTGCCGAATACGCTTGAAATGCCTGAGTCGCCCTTGTTGAGCATTACCTCAGCATGCTGTGTGGCATCTGTGAGATTCTCATATACTCCTTTCTCAACAAGCTGCTGTGCCAGATCATTTATCTTCTGCATTCGTTCAATGTTCATTGTGAGTCTCTTATATTGATATATGGTCTTGTTATATAAATTTTACTCATTCAGTTGTCGTAAAGCTGTCCCCTCCAAGATGGAATATCCTTTTACCTTTTCTCTTCTCGTCTGCTTTCAGGATCTCTCCGATTATGATCATGTGGTCTCCTGCCTCAACCATGTCTGAGACCTGGCATTCAAGATATGCCTCAGCCTCTTTGATGCGGGGGCAGTGTATCTTCTCGCATTCAACAGCAGTCAGTCCGGTCTCCCTGAACTTGTCCTTTGCACTGCCTGAGTTCCTTCCGCAGAAAAGCACCTTATCCTTAAGCTTATATGGCAGGAAATTTACGCAGAAAACCTCTGATCTCTTTATCATCTCATAAGAAAGCCTCTTTTTTGCCACTGCTATTGCATACATGGGAGGGTCATAAGATACAGGCATGTGCCAGCTTAATGTTATGATGTTCTTCTTGTCAATTGTCTTGCCCATATTATCAATCTCTGCCTGGCATGTGACAAGAATTGCCTGCCTTGGGTAAGGGATGTGGTTGAACATTGTGAGCCTCTTTTATTGATGAGCTTTGATATGCATCTTATACCTTTTGCTTAATAAAGTTTTTGATGGCTATTGAAGTAAAGTCAATTTGTTTAGGGCCTCAGAGAGAGAGAGAGAGTCATGTCTTCTTAGTCACAAAAGCTCTGCATTTGTAACAACAACATTGGACAAGGCAGTATTCTATTTATGCCGGCAACAATAGACTCATATAGGGTCAAAGAAAATTTTTCATTTCTAAGGCAGCAGCAACATTGGATTCGTACATGGTCAGTGATATTTTATTGTCTTTACGGCAGCAACAACAACCTTGGACTCATACACGGTCAGAGAGGGATGTTAATGATTTATACGGCAGCAACAACAATGGACTCATACACAGTCAAGCCCTCGCTCTGCTCGGACTTGCCTTATTCGTAAAAGGAAAACCAGAACTTACGTAACTGGTTTTCCCTCTACACTCAGTATTCGTCCTTGTTGCTGCCTTGAAAACTATTCGGTCCATTAAACAAAGTTTAATGGGCCTTGCT
>WJJV01000052.1 GCA_014729495.1 Candidatus Woesearchaeota archaeon | reverse complement strand
CAAGAAGACAAATCCAGGCACAAAGATACTGATAAACGGAATCGTGAAGGAGGTTCCTATAATCCTGAGGACAGGAGGCCAGTCCATAAGGTTTGATCTTCTTGTTGAAGCCAATTATGTCAACTCTGTTGATGAGGATTTCGGAGATATAGTGATAACAAAAGAGGAAGAGGAGAAGATAAGAGAGATATCCAAGGATCCAAAGATGCATCAGAAGATAATAAACTCTCTTGCCCCTTCAATCTATGGTTATGACAAGATAAAAGAGGCAATAATACTCCAGCTTGTCGGAGGAGTCAGGAAGGTCAGGGATGACGGAGCCACAACAAGAGGGGACATGCACGTGCTGCTGATAGGAGATCCAGGAGCAGGAAAATCCCAGCTTCTGAAGAGAGCATCAATTATAGCTCCAAAAGCAAGATATGTGAGCGGAAAAGGGGCTTCAGGAGCAGGACTGACAGCTGCTGTTGTAAAGGATGAGTTCCTGAAAGGATGGGCTCTTGAAGCAGGAGCTCTTGTTCTTGCCAATAAGGGATTCTGTATGATAGATGAGATGGATAAGATGTCCAAAGAAGACAGGGCTGCTATGCATGAAGCTCTTGAACAGCAGACAGTTACAATATCCAAAGCAAACATACAGGCAACACTAAGGTCAGAGACAACTGTTCTTGCAGCAGCAAATCCTAAGTTCGGAAGGTTTGATGCTTATGAGGTTGTAGGAAAGCAGATTGACCTTCCTCCCACCCTGATAAACAGGTTTGATCTGATATTCCCCATAAAGGATATGCCTGACAAGGAGAACGATGAAAGGATGGCAAGCTTCATACTGAACCTCCATAAGGATACATCAAATAAGGATGTGGATATCGAGACTGACCTGCTTAGAAAGTACATAGCATATGTCAGGACAAACCTGAAACCAAGGCTCACAGAAGGAGCTATGCAGGCTATCAAGGATTATTACATAACCATGAGAGGTTCCGGAACAACAGAAGAGAGCATTGTCAAGACAATACCAATAACAGCAAGACAGCTTGAGGCAATGGTGAGGCTTGCAGAGGCAAATGCAAAGCTTAGGATGAGCGATAGAGTAGGGAAGAGGGATGCCAAAAAAGCAATAGATCTCCTGGATTTCTGTCTCAAGCAGGTGGGGATGGACAGGGAAACAGGCCAGATAGATATAGACAGGATAACCACTGGTGTTACAGCATCACAGAGAAGCACAATATCTGTTGTAAGAGAGGCAATAAACGAGCTTGAGGGCAAGATAGGCAAGACAATCCCTGTTGAGGATATTGTAAGGGATGCAGAAGAGAAAGGCATAAAGCCTGAAAGTGTTGATGAAGCCATAGAGAAACTTAAGAGATCAGGAGACCTCTTTGAGCCGAGAAGGGGATTCATACAGAGGACATGATCAGGCATGGCATGCCCATTTGATATTAGCATGAGTGATGATAAAAATGGAAAGCCAGGTAAGACAGACAGCAATCAAAGCAAGGATAAGCCATCTGATAAATGGGAGATATGTGGTTCAGGAAGGATGGGAACCTAATTATATACTGCACAATGATTCCAGGATATCCCGGGCCAACATAATAGGGGTTGCTGTATCAAAGAACCAGAGTGAATTCTCAAACAACACATCAATAATACTGGATGATGGCAGCGGCAGGATAAATGTAAGGTCATTTGAAGAGAACAGCTCGCTGAATAGTGTTTCAGTAGGTGATGTTCTGCTGATTGTAGGCAGGCCAAGGCAGTACGGTGATGAGATATATCTCGTTCCAGAGATTGCGAGAAAGATAGAGGACCAGAGATGGGTTGATGTAAGAAAGAAGGAACTTGCTTCAATAGATGCTGCTCCGGCAGCAGAGCCTGATCAACAAGAGAAATCAGGCCAGGGTGCGGCAGATGATTCAGGTGAGATAGAGACAGAGGTAATTGAAGACCATGAAGACCACGATGATGGATCCGGCGCCCAAGCAGGCAGTGCTGTTGCTCATGGACAGGATCAGGATGCAGATAGTGGACAGAGCGGTCCTGATAAGGTGATGGCTGCTATAAAGAAAGCAGATTCAGGAGATGGCGCTGCTTTTGAGGAGATAATATCCTCAAGCAGAGTAGATAATGCAGAAGATATAATATCCAATCTTCTCAAGAACGGAGACATATTTGAGATACGGCCAGGCAGATTAAAAATGCTTGACTGAACAGCAGTATGCAGAAATTTCAGAGATTTTTGACAGGTTTTCAACCAGAGTATTTTTCTTACAAGACATGATTTCATGATTTAGACACCATATTTTACGGTTCAGAAAAGCGCAGGTGTCACAAATACCTCTATCAGTGCTGCAGCCACTAGGAAAAGTATTGAGATTATGATAAGATCAGCTATGTCTATGAGTATCCTCTCAAAGCGCTCTCTTCTGAAATCCTTCTTGATAAGTGCTATAGAGATTATGCCTCCTGCAAGACCTCCTATGAAATATGCTATGATCTCAGGGATTCCATGTATCATATACCTCATAAGTCCCAGGGAGAATATATGCATGTGCTTTGCCACCAGAGGAAATCCGAAGAAGTTTGCGTACTCAGCAAGGTTGTTCCTCACAAAAGTGCCTATGGCCACAGATATCACAGAGGCATTCCAGGTCAGAATGAATATCGCTCCTGCACCATAGAAGAAAGCGAATAGTATGCAGAACATCAGCACTCTGAGGTTGTTGAAGAATATCTTTGAGAAGAGCGCGGAATGAGAGAATGCCATGCCCCCTACTCCGCTGTTTATGTTCTTTATTGTGCTGATCTGAAGAGAGAAAAGGTTCTCTACTGTGGATGCCGGAAGGAATATGTACCAAATGGTGAATGAGATAGTTATCCCTAAGAAAAGGAAGACAAGAAATGATATTGCCTTTGAATGTTCTTTCAGAAGAAGAATCTCGCCCATGCTGCCAAGATCCTTTTCCTCCTCATATTTTATTGTAGCGTACATAAGAGGTATGGATGCCATTACAGTGAGGAAGACTGCTATTAATCCCGCCATCTCATCAAATATCTGTATGCTTATGAATATCGCTACAGAAGAATAGATCAGGCCTATGAGAAACATCTCTAATGGATGTTTCTCAGCCTTAAATGGTGTCACCAATGATTCAAGGACCATGTTCTGTTTCTCGGCTGTTCTGTATTTAAATTTTTCTATAGCTCTGCTGGTTAATGATGCTGGTGTGGTTGTTTATGGCCATATACAAACAAATAGATTTAAAAAGGAGCAGTTTCTCTTTCATGATAATGGAATACGAGAAAATGCTTGAAAGGGGGCTCACAGAGCTTCCTGAGTCAGCAAAAGAGAAACAGAGGTTTGAGATACCCAATGTGAGAGGCCATATTGAGGGCACAAAGACAATCATAAGCAATTTCACGCAGATAGCTGATCTTCTAGGAAGGAAGCCAGAACATCTTCTGAAGTTCGTACTTAGGGAGCTGGCAACATCAGGAGAGATAAAGGGCAGCCAGGCTGTGCTTAAGAGAAAGATATCTGCATCAAGGGTAAATGAAAAGATAAAGAAGTATGCTGATGAGTTTGTTTTTTGCTCAGAATGCGGAAAGCCTGACACACAGCTGGTCAATGAGAAGGGAACGCTGTTCATGAAATGCGCTGCGTGCGGAGTAAAACATCCTGTAAAATCATATATATAATAAAAATTTATGCTAGATTATTGAGCCATACCATGATGATAGTTAAGATACACAAATGCCCTGATGGAAGAAAGGTAATCGCTGTATGCGATCCTGATGTTCTTGGTAAGAAATTTGAGAAGGGAGAGCTTCAGCTTGACCTTACGACTGATTTCTATAAGGGAGAGGAAAAAGACAAGGATGAGCTTCTTGCTGAGATAAGGAAAGGGAGCTGTAATGTCAACATAGCGGGGAAAAAATCAGTGGCCTTCTTTGTTGAAAGCAAGATTATAGAGGAAGACAACATAATTGAAGTTGATGGGGTGCCGCATGCCCAGGCAGTCATCATAATGGATGATTGAAATTAATGCGCCAGATATTATTAATACAGAAAATACTTGTTTCTCAGCCAAACCACTTTCCGAGGCCTTCCTGTTTCTCCTTGTCCTTTCCGAAGACACTTTCTATCCTCATCTTCAGCAGATCAAGGCTCTGTTTCAGATAAGGAGGCAGATGGTATTTCTCTGCCAGGCTTATTGAGGGCTCAAGATATTTGACTACAGAACCTTCTGCCACTGTGAAGATTAGCCTTCCTCCGCATTTGGTGCATTTGCCTATGAGGGGAGGTCTTCTGTACTTGCCATTGCATTTTATGCATCTGAACTGCTGTATTGAGAATTTCCTGAGGTTTCCTCTTGTGTCCTTGAGAAAGTGCTTCTCTATCACAAGCCTGGCAACATCATTGGTATCGACTGCATGGATCCTCTCAGCAAGCTGCATCTGACCAAGTAGTTTCTCCTGCATAGAAGGCAGTGTCTTGTATGCAGAACAGCTTACTCCCTCATTTATGTTTGAGATTGGATGGGTATAACCCATCATCTCATATTGCTTCTCTGTGCCCAGCCGGTGCTTGACCTGTTCAATCTTAATATCCCATGGCATCTTATATTCAGCAGCTGCATTATAGAATTCAAGAGGATAATTCCATACTACATCCAGACCATGGATCATATCATCAACTTCAGCAGGGACTATCCTTGAGGTCATCACAAGAGGGGCATCCATGGTTCTTCCTCCACGCTTGTCAGGAAGATACTGCCTGGAGAAGTTCAGCAGAGCATCCATGAGCAGCATTACGCAGCACTCATCTCCGTCACAATCCCTTCTCATGGCAGCATGCCACATTGGATGCGTGTAGCATCCCTGGGTGTTGGAGAAGCCGATTATCCTGCCAATAGATCCTGTGGATATGTGCGGCGCGATGCCCACGACAAGATGTCCTATGAGATCTTCTTTGGTCTTCAGGTTATAGTAAGGGCTTTTCTTGTAAAGCTTCTTCAGCAGATCATCAACAAAGTTAGCGACCCTGAAAAGCACCTCATCAGCTGGTTCGTCAATTGTCTCAAAAGGTGATGGAAGTATCACATCCTGGGGCTTTATCTCCAGCACCTGGTCAGCGTCAGCGAGAGTCCTGCCTTTGATATCCTTGTCATACCCCAGTTCTTTCAGTTTCTCTACACTTGTCCTTATCTCTTTGGGCTTGAAATGGGTTATGGGCAGCTCTGTCATGTCATATCTTGTTGTGCCATCCTTGTTGACATAAACATTATTCTTTGCCCTGAGTATGCCCTTCACAAGATGTTCTGGGATATGGTCCTTGTTTGATGTGCCTCTCACGCCTTTAATCAGATCAGGATAGTCTTTCATTCCCACTATCTTGATTGCGCTGTCAAAATAATCCCTTATGTCTATCTCCTTATGGGCATATGTTTTTGCGTCTCCATGAGTAGGGCATACTGGTTCCTCATTTGCTCCGCATATGCTGCAGATGTACTTTCTTTTTGCCTTGCCTCCGCAAAGGTGGCATGTCTTGTATATTGTCTCCTTGTTGCAAGAGGTGCAGGCATATATCGGAAATTTGCCAGTAATTCTTCCCTTCTCCAGAGCTGATTGGAATGACCTTAGCCTTCCTCCCTCTTCTCCAACAGGGAATAAGACCTGCGGGCTTCCGGTAAGTTTCCTCATCTTCGCTTTCTCAGGCCTTCCCATCCTTGCTCCTATGAAAGCTCCGCCTTTGTCCCTTATCTTTACAGGAGATATCAAGTTTATTATTCCCAGCACATCTGTTTCAGGATTCTGCTCCAGAATCTTCTTTATTCTCTTAATATCAGGATCCTTATCCAGTCCAAGGGACCTGTAGATTGCAAGCGCATTGTTCTTCTCCAAAACAACATATTCCTTGCTTACTACAAGATGAGGTGCCCCTATAAGCTCAAGGTGGCTCTTAGCTTTCTCATCAAGAGGAAGCACCATCTTGGATACCTTATTCTCGGAAAGCTCCACTTTGGCCTTTGACACCCAGTCTACCAGTTCAGAGAATGCTTGCCTGCTTATGGCATTCCAGTAGAAAGTATAGAATGGATGCAGAGGGATCTCAAGTTTTTCTGAAACAGAGAAAGATGCTTCTGCAGAAAGCTTGTGTCTGAAAGGATCCTTCAATAGCAGATTAAGATTATCTGGGGAGATGTTAACAAGCGATGATAGCTTTTCTGTATCCAGGTTTCCAAACATATCAACTGTTGACTTCTCAAGCTCTCTGACATACCATTCTTCACAGTATCCTGGAGGCACAAGCATATGCCCATTCTCAGAGAAATCACCATAATTGAATAGTATGTCTCCAAGAAAAAGGATATCAACAACCCTGGGGCTGATCTCTTTGGCTTCAGCAGAATTGTTGAGGTACACAACATCGCCAGTATCAAGCTTAACAGTGGGGCCTTCAATAGAGTCGCATATACTGAGCGCTGCTGCCTTGCCAGGCCTCTCTACTTTTATCTGGGTGCCTGTCGCTATATACCTGTCAAGTATGTGCTGTGTTGCAGGATGCACTGCAGCTGCTGAATAACCAGATGTCCTGCTCCTCCCATATCTTAATCTGAATCCTCCGTATTTCATTGGGTGTGAGAGCACAGGTCTTCCTGCAACAAGATCCTTTATGTAGGTATAGTTTGGCTTTACTTTAGATTTCTCTGGGTTATCATCCTTGGTTTCCTGGGCAGCCTGGTGTTCAGCCTTTATCCTTTTCTGGAGCTCAAGAAAATCCTCAAGAAAGCTCCAGTCTATCTCAAACTTATCACCCCACGTCTGGGCGCGCTTCCATAGTTTAGGAGATTTCTGAGCGATTCCCTCTCCGAAAACAAGACACATTCCCCCTCTTATCCTCTTTGTCTCCAGCCGGGGGATGTCCTTGTGGTTTGACACCTCTATCTGCTCTGTAGGATCTCCGTTTATCTCGACAGGTATCCTCTTTGCCAGGAACTCAATCTCTTCATCAGAAGGCATATACTGAAGATTGGTTATCCTCTCATGGTAATCATGCAGTTCTGTCACAAACCTCTTTACCTCTTCCTCTGTGGGGTCATATGCCTCATAACCCATCTTTTTCCTTATGTAATCAATCAGCATGACTGAGAATGATGCTGCAGTACCCCCGGCACCTCTTATCGGGCCAGAATAGAATGCAGATATGTACTCCTTTCCGTCCTGTCTCTTCTTTATTTTAAGCTCTGTGAAACCTTCCAGAGGTGCTGCCACAATCCCCATTGTATGATATGCAAACCCAACACGCACACCTATCTCCATGGCTTCCTTCCTGTTCTCAAATCTGCAGAATTTTTCCTTTGCGACCTCTTCTCCTATAAGGAATGCAACTTCCCATGATGAAGAACCATGCTCTTTCTCAAGCTCTTGTATCCTCCTTATCATTCCTGTTCCCTTTAGCTGAGGGGCTATGGCTGATATGAGTCCTGCAACTCTCTCTGCCATATTCCTTGCGATAGGGATATCAACATTGTCCTCTGGATCAAAACCTAAACTTCTGGCTTTTTCCGCTATGCTGTATGCTTTCTTAAGGTTTCCATCCAGCGTGCTGAAATACTTCTCCATATCAGGGCTTGCCTCAGCCATTCTTACCCCCAAGTATCTTGATGTAAGCTCCTCTTGAATGCGCTCTTTTGAATTCTTCAATGGACTTCCTTATGCCTTCATCAATCTCTGACAACCTTTTCATGCCCCCATTATGAGATACGAGCGGGTCTATGAACCTGCATTTGCCCTTCACAAAAAAATCATAATCATCAGGGTTGTCCTCAACCCTCAGTTCTGGTGATATCATATTTAACCTGTGCACCACTTCAGGCAGCCCTGAATCCATAAGCTTCTTGAGAAGCATATTATCTGTGGTAAAAAAATCATCATTTGTGATTGCATTCTTCTCCAGCGCTATCCTCATTGCCTGTCCTGCAAGAGCGTATATTGCATTCTGGAATGCACTTCTCCAGTATTCATTGTCCATCTGCATGAATCTCATTGTCATGATCCTTGCATTGCTGCGATCTGAGAAGAATACAAGGTTATCCTGCGATTCTATTGAAGACAGCAATGAAGGTATCTCCTCCTTCTGGGTCATCCCATACATGAAACTGTCTCTCAGGACATAATCTATCCGGTCTGCGCACAGGTCAGGCAGGTCCTTTTCCAGAAGAGGGAAGTTCATCATATCAATGAGCCTGCCAATATCAATACCATTCTTTTTAAAGATGCTTTTTAATCCAGGATTCTCTATCATCCTTGAATGCATCCTGCCGTCTGAATCCTGCTGCTCAGATCTTCCGACCACATAATCATAGACATGAGAAAAAGCTGCATGGCCTATGTCATGAAGAAGCCCTGCCACCATCTCCTCCCTATCAGCCCCTAATCGTTTCAGAAGAAGATACACTCCAACACAATGCTCAAAACGGGTGGTGGTCATCCAGGGCGTGACAAACTTCCACACTCCATACTGGTTTATTCCGCGCAATCTCTGCATCTCTTTTGTCTTCAACAGCTCCAAGACCAGGCTGTCTTTTATTTCCTGTCTGCCGTAT
>WJJV01000051.1 GCA_014729495.1 Candidatus Woesearchaeota archaeon | reverse complement strand
GCCACCTCTCTGTGGTCGGGTTCTTTACGCTTATCAGAGAGGCTAGGAATACTAAACATAAACTTTCCAGATAAGCACTCACCACCTCTTCGACATAGGGATAGCAGCACCGTATCGGAGAGGCTAGGAAAAGAGTGCAATACAATCTTCTTAAATCCATCACCACCTCTCCGTGGCCGGATCTGCTGCGCTTATCGGAGAGGCTAGGAAGAAAATGCATAAAAAACAAACACAAAAAACATTAGCCACCTCGCTGTGGTCGGATTTGCAGTGCATGTCAGCGAGGCTAGGAAGAAACCTTAAGACAATTCCCTAAAACTTTCGCCACCTCGCCAACATAGCATTAGCAGCATCTTATTGGCGAGGCTAGGAGTAAACTCTATAATTAGCCACAAAAAGCTTTCGCCGCCTCTCCGTGGTCAGGTTCATTGTGCTTGTCGGAGAGGCTATAAAAGGAGTGAAATACAATCCTCTTAAGTCAATAGCTGCCTTCAGATGTCATAATACCTGTAACTTATCAGAGAGGCAGGAAGGAACTTCAAGATTATCCACTAAGATCATTTGCTTGCTTTGAATGCCTTTCAAACACTAAATTTAAATATATAAACCTAATAATATACATCTTATGGCTGAAAAGCATTCAAAAAAAGAGGTAATTGAGTATATAAAAGAACAGCTTGATTCTGGGCAGTCTGTTGACCACATAAAGGCGCATCTTATGAGCTATGGCCATGATGCTGATGAGCTTGAATCACTATTTGAAGAGATTCTCAAGGAAGAGGAGACTGTGAAGTCCAAGACAGTCAGCAGGGCTGTCGAGATTCTCTATGTTGTAATATTCATAATATTCATATTCTGGGTCGGCGCATCATCAAAATCGCCTGGAGAGACTGTGGTCTTCGGATTCTCTCCTACGCTATTGTATATAATACTCACAATAGTGCTTCTTGAGAAACTGAAGAAGACAGACATCACACTGGTGCTCATGCCTATAGCCCTGGTCTTCCTGTTCTTCATAATAGGGAGCATTGGAGAGATACCTATGCTGGCAGGCATGGAGATAGGCAAGCTTACTGTGCTAAACATGATCCTAAGCTATATATTCCTGTTTGCCTTGAGGTATTCTGAGTTCATGAGCAGGATAACACTTAGCAGGGAGCATCTTGATGAGGAAGATGAACCTGAAGAAGAGCTTGAGGAGACAAAAGGCCAGATATCAGAGCTGCCTGAGGCACCTAGTCCAGATGAAGGTGAGTATCTTGAGATGCAGCAGGAGGATCATGAACCTATACAGAAGCTGATGCACAGTCTTGAGAGCCACTCCAAATCACTGAACTCTGTTGTTGGAAGAGTATACAGGAAGAGCAATGGCGGAACAAGGCTGTTGAGGGAGCTCATTGAGGTGAAGAAGGAATGGTACAACCAGTTCAATCATCTTGAGAAGAGCCTTGACAAGCAGGGCATACTTGATGTTGTTGACAAGATTGAGCGCAGGCTCAATGTGATGTTCAAAACAGAGAAGGAGATGTTCGGCCAGACAAGCATCAAGAACCTGAGAAGAGACACAGAAGGCAACAGCAGGATAATAGATGTACTTATAATGAATGATAATGATCCTGTTGAGACATATTTTGAAGAGGCTCTTGTGATCTGCGGAAAGATCAGGGAGAAAGCCCACAGGATGTGATGTGCCTCATATTAACTGATATTCATTGGTTAACTAATCATTGATTGATTATATGATAAGAAAAAATTGGTATACCTTTGAGACGCAGACTACGGAGATGATATCCACATGATACAGACAATAATCAATTACCTCATAAGCTTCTTCAAGGACTGGTATGCCAGGCTTCTTGCAGCAGTCATAATACTTCTTATAGGAATCATAATCGGAAAGATAATAGAGAGAGTGATCTACAAGCTTCTCCATGATCTTGACATTGACGGCATGATAAAGAATGCAGCGAGAATCAGCATAAGATTTGAGAAAGGAGTATCTGTCTCAGCAAAGTACTTCATTTACTTCATAACCATAATAATGGTGCTTAATCAGCTGAATGTGACGACCACTGTGCTTCAGATGCTCTCAGGCGCCATCATAATAATCTTCATAATATCCATAATACTTGCAATAAAGGATTTTGTTCCAAACACATTCGCAGGATTCTTCCTTTATAGGAATAAGTTCATAAAAGAGGGAGAATTCATAAAGGTAAAAGGCATGGAAGGCAGGGTTGTTGAGATAAATCTCATAGAGACAAAGCTTGAGACAAGGGATGGTGATATTGTTTACATACCCAATTCTGTGCTTACAAAGACAGAGATAATCAAGCTGAAGAAGCCTGCTAAGAATAAGTCAAGGAAGAGTTCAAAGAAGTGATTAGCGTATTTTCTAGTGCCATCTAAGATGCAATACATAGAAGAAGCAATCAAATGGATAACCGGAATATTGAGAAAGCATGATGTGCCTTTCCAGATAACAGGAGGTCTTGCAGCCCAGGCTTATGGTTCTGAAAGAGAGCTGTATGATATTGATATCTATATCCCTTCTTATGGCTTTGAGAGGATAATGCAGGATATTGAGGACTATGTTGTCAGGCCTCCTGGCAGAACAAAGAACAGTGAGTGGAACCTGATAAACATGGATGTTGAGTATGCAGGTGTCAGACTGGATATCTGCAATGCTGACGACGCAAGTATATTTGACAGGAAATCAAATATGTGGTTAAAGCAGAATATTGACTTCTCAGAATCTGTTGCAGTGAGGATGTTTGGCATAGACCTGCCTATGATGCCAAAGAACCAATTGCTTGAATACAAGAGAACTCTGAACAGGGATGTGGATAAGATAGATATTGATGAAATAATAAGTCAGAAATCAGAGTGACTCAAGGATGCTCGCAAGATTCCATATCTGCGTCCTTGCGTAAGGCTGGAGATTTGTATCATCCACTATCTCCTCTATCTTGTCAAGAGCCTTGTTTATCCTCAAGGAGCCTTCTGCATCCTCTGCATTCAGTATTATAACAACCTCTGAAAGCTTTTCTTTGACATTCCTTGGCATTGTGTTGTCTGTCTGGACCTCTTCTATAGAAGAGATTAGCATCTTTATGTCATCATTGATTGCCATTGTCATTTGTTCATTCCTTCCAGAACTTCTGTTTGTGTCTTCTTTGCTTTGTCCTTGATGTTCTGTTCCTGCTTCTCAAGGCTCTTGATCCTGAGCTCAATCACTTCTTTCTTCTGCTCAAGATCCTTTTTGAGGCTGTCTTTGTCTGTCCTGACCATTATGTTCCCTATGATCTTATAGGGAGTCTCTGCATTGCCTACCTCGTTAAGGGCTGATTCGATCTCCATGAGCTGGGCCTGAAGATTCTGCTTCTGCACAAGAGATCCCTGCAGATTCTGCTCAAACATCTGAAGCTGTGCTATCTTGTCTTCCTGTTCTTTTGTAAGATCAGCCATTTTGAAAAACCCCTCGCAGTATTAGTATATCATGTTGTATCATCAATGATTATTGTAAGGACCTGGCCTGATTTATCTGGCCTTGACATCTGTCTTTGCGCCTCTTGGCTTGTATATTATCCTGCTTCCGCAATAAGGGCATCTGACCTTCTTCCTGAGATAGTCAGGACTCACGTTCTTGTCACAATGAAAGCATTTGTACTCAACCATTTTGCACCTGTTATTTCTGTTATTCTTAAGATATTATCTATTTATATTGATGATATCGCAGAGGGTATATAAAGATTCCGCTGCAGGGTAGCTCATGCTGCAACAGCTTCCTCTTCCTCTTTGTCCTCTGACTGTTCTGTCTCCTCTATCTCAGGGACTTCCTCTATTAAGGATTTGTCAGAGATCATGTCCTTGACTGACTTTCTTTTGGATACTGCGTATGCCTTGCCGGCGATTTTTGAATTACATTTTACACAGTACCAGATGCCTACGGCAAGCCTCTTCAATGAAGGCTTTGAACAATAAGGACACTTGTATTTTTTTCTTTGGCTGGCCTCTAATGCACCGAACTTGTGCTTTACAGTCCTTCCATACCTCACGCCGAATCTCTTTGTAGAGGCTATTTTCTTTTGTATTGCCATATTGCACCTTGCATATATCGATTATACTATCATAATATCATAAATCTTGACATCGCTTAATGGGCTGTATCAGGGGATTTCTGTTCTTGAATACCATGCCTGCAAAAGCCTTCTATGATCTGTGGATAATGCGTTCAAAAACACGCAATCAGGTCATATGGGGCTGCCCGGATTTGAACCGGGGTCCTCTGGTCCCAAGCCAGAAAGGATAATTGCTATCAGGCAAGATACTGCTCTGAACCAAGCTACCCCACAGCCCCTGGAATATCAGGGCTGATATGTGATTATATACAGGAAAAATGGCCTATTTTTAAAGCTTTCTATTATGATATCTATAATGGACTTAGAAGCCTTATCAAAAGCATGTCGCCCTGCTCAGGAAGCACATGGCAAATTTTATAAACCACCCTCAATATATATGAATTAGATTAAAAACAATATAAAAATCCGATATAAAGAGCCAATAAGGCCTGATGAGGTATTGAAATGCAGGTAACAGCAGCCCAGAGATACAAGCTGAAGAAGTTCGTCAAGGAACTTGAATTGTATAGAGGCAGGCATACTGAGCTGGTGACTGTATATGTCCCTCAGGGATATGACCTGAACAAGATCATAAACCATCTTCAGGATGAGCAGGGCACAGCAACAAACATAAAGTCCACACAGACAAGGAAGAATGTCATTGACGCTCTTGAGAAGATGATCCAGCACCTGAAGATATACAAGAAGACGCCTGAGCATGGCCTTGCTGCTTTCTCAGGCAATGTTACTGAGAAGGAGGGCCAGAGCGATGTGCAGGTGTGGTCTGTTGAGCCGCCTCTTCCTCTTAAGATCAGGCTCTATAGATGTGACAAAGAGTTCCTTTTGGACCCTCTGAAGGAGATGGTTGAGGAGAAGAGCATCTATGGCCTTGTTGTGGTGGACAGGAGGGATGCTGTGATTGCCTTGCTGAAAGGAAAGACAATAATCCCCCTGCTTAAGACGCATTCTGAAGTGCCGGGAAAGACGCGTGCTGGCGGACAGAGCGCCCATCGTTTTGAGAAGAACAGGGCGCTTGCTGCAAAGGCGCATTTCAAGAAAGTGGCTGACTACATGAAGGATCAGTTCCTTCAGAATAAGGATCTCAAAGGAATAATAGTGGGAGGTCCAGGTCCTTCAAAGCACGATTTTATATCACAGGGACAGATAACAGAGGATGTCAAGAAAAAGATAATTGCTGTGAAGGATCTCAGCTATACTGAAGAGTTCGGGCTCCAGGAGCTATTGGACAAAAGCCAGGATGTGCTTGCAAGCGAGGATATTGTAGATGAGAAAGAAACAATGAACAAGTTCTTCTCTCTGTTATCAACAAACCCCAACAAGGTAAGCTATGGGCCTGATCAGGTCTGGAAGAATCTTGAGATGGGCGCAGTGGAGACGCTTCTTCTTTCAGAGGATCTTGATGATAAAGAGGTAGAGAAGTATGAGAAGAAGGCTGAAGAGTTCAGCACTGAGATGAAGATAATCTCCACAGAGACAAGAGAAGGTGCTCAGCTCAAGGACATCGGGAAAGTGGCTGCCATACTGAGGTATGAGACACAGGACTAGAAGAAAGACAGATATGTAAAGAGAAGCTTTTGCCAAAAATATTTAAAGAATTCTTAACAACACTTTTTACTGCAGTATGGACATGATTGAAGAGGCCTTCACAAGGCTTTATCCGGACAGGGAATTTGATTTCAATGCAAGAATCAAGTATACTGACAGGTTCAATGCATACGGAGCCAATGTGAAGCTAAGAGGAGACAATCTTGAGTTCGGATTGTCCAAATCCTGGAGGACAATATCCAGAGAGATAAGGATGGGTCTTCTGCAGGAGCTTATGCTCAAGCTCTGGAAGAGAAGATCAAAGAAAGATCTTGATACAACATACATTGATCTCTACAACAGCTTTGTCAAGAACCTCCACATAGCTATACCTAAGACAAAGTCAGATCCCCTCCTTTCAGAATCATTTGACAGGATCAATGAAAGGTATTTCCTGGGATTTGTGGAGAAGCCTAATCTTGTATGGGGCATGCCCTCAAAGTCAAGCCTTGGAAGCTATGATTACAAGACAGATACTATCAGGATCAGCAGGGTATTTGAGAAGCTGGCAGGGAAGGATCCTGCGCTGCTGGACCTTGTCATGTATCATGAGATGCTCCACAAAGCGCATAAGTTCAAGCACAATGGCGGAAATAACAGGTATCATGACAGAAAGTTCAGGACAGCTGAGAAGGCATTTGAGGACTATGATGAAGTTGACATGAGGCTGAAGAAGGCGCTGAGATCCAGAGGCCTGAAATCACTGCTGTTTGGCTGACAATAAACCGGTAAATATAATAAAATAAAAAGAAGAATAAAAAGCACTTATCTGAATATGCTTCTCAACAATTCAAAAAGTTCGTCCAGAAGGCCTCTTGTCTCCTTGAGCTCTTTCTCAAGGTCAATGCATTTACCGCTGCTGCACTGGTTTGTCTGGCATTCATAGTTGTTCTGGCATTGGGAATTCTCCTGCTTCTGTTCCTTAAAAGAGTTGTCCAGATCACAATAGACAGGAGTTCCTGCATCATCCACTATCCTCAATCCATAATCAAGGCATGAACCTTCTTTTTTGCATCCCTTGCATTTTTCATCTGCAACAGATCCGCTTTCCACCATTTCCTGTGGCTCTTCATCATCAGAGTTGTTTTCAGGCTCATCATCCTGATCTGTCAGGCCATAATCTTTTTCATCTTCATCCTCTAAGTCATCTTCTTGTTCATGATCAGGAATATCTATGTTTCCACCATATAATATCATGATATCTGAAAAAGATGTGCCTTTCACTGTCATTATCTTGCCTTTAAGATCATAGTCATCATAGTTTGCAAGCACATAAGCTGCTCTTCTTGTATCTGCATCTGAATGCCCTGCAACTATAAGCTGAGTCTCACCATACCTGTCAAAGAGAGCAATAACCGCTTCCCCTTTATCAATGACTTGAGGACATACATTGAATCTGTCAAGGCCAAGCATATCCTGTGTTGCCTCATTATTGCAGGGATTTCCCACAAGGATTGTGTTTATCCTCTCAAGGTTCCCCATCATCTCTGAAGCAAGTTTTGCTGCTGCATTTCCTGAATAGCCTGCAAAATTCAGTGAAGCACCTATATCAACAGCAGAGACAACATCTTCTGCAGGTGCTTCATCTCCTACGACAAGAGTCACATCAATTTCCCCATTATCTGTGAAAAGCTGAGGATAATAGGCAAGATCAAACTCAATTTCTGAAGGTTCTGGAAGGCATTTTCCATTCTCGCATCCAAACTCACAGCCTATTTCTCTTGCAAGTATGTTATTACAGCCGTTAGGAGCATTGCATAAGAATTCCATCACTGTGTCATCATCAACACAATAATCAGTCTCTGTCACAATTGGCTTTCCATCATCAAGGCAAAGCCAGTGGCCTTTTGTGTATCCTTTCTCAAAAGGATCCTCACCACCATCAGAATCATGGCATACAGGATCATATGCCTCACTCTTGCATGAATCTCCTTCACACCCTTCAGAGCATGTCTCTACTATCTCAAACATCCCATCTGAATTACATTCATATACTCTTGAATTAGCGCAGTAACTTTCTCCTGCATCACATCTCCACCTGCACATCACATGGACATCACAGGTATCGTTATCCTGCACTTCCTGAGAGACTATGTCAGCTGAGTCCACCCACACATATACATTATTGACTTCAGGGGGTGTTGCTCCAACACTTGTCCAGATAACATCTCCATCAATAGAAAGTCCGCACATTCTCTCATCATCACTCACATCAACTAATTCAATTTCATGCTGATAGCCATCAGTAGTCATTAGAGTTATCAATTCTCCCTGCTCAAGAACAATGTAAGTGTGGTCTTCTGTGTTCCTGCATTCATAAGTTGCAGCATGAGCAATTGAACTCAATGTCAATACCATAACCAAAAATCCCACAATACCTGCGAGTTTCTTTATTTTTTGCTTCATTTTCTTTTCCTCCATTTAATTAAGGCCATTCCCAAAGGGGAGTTTGCATCTCTTTTTAGTTTGATGTAAGAATCCTAAACCAAAACAATTATTTAAAACTTAGGCGGGCAGATGACATAAGATAAGCTCATTTAGGTGTTCTTTTGCTGTAATACAAGTTATTTAATGCCCATTTCACTCTTTGCCTAAGAACCAGTTTGTAAGCCTTATTTTGACTGTTTTTCCTTGTTTTTCTACTTCAATTATCTTCTTCCTCTCCAAAGATGTGACAACTCTGGAGAGTGTTGTCCTAGGAATACTAAGAGCATGCCTGATTCTGGACTGCATAGTGTGGTTATCATGCTCCATGATGAACTCTGTAACTTTCTTCTCTTTATCATCAAGAGTCGCAATAATATCCCTTGATCTCCTGCCAGATTTATCTGAGGTATAATGTCCTGATTCTGTCTTTCCTTCTCTCTTAAAATAAACAGTCAATCCAATTACAAGCAAAACAACTGCAATAAGCAATATTAGTGAAATGGACAGAACCAATATCCAGTTTATCCCTCTTCTCTGGGAGACAATACTTCTGTCAAGATTTATTTCAATGTCAGCGATTGAACCATGCTCAATATTGGTCTCTGTGAAACCCATTCCATCATGGTATGAAGCATAGATCCTGCACATTCCAGTAGGAGCATACTCAACTGTAAAAGAGCCGAATCTATCAGTCTGAGAGGGAAATTCTTTTCCAATATCCTTTGAGCACTCAAACTTAAGGTCTGCTGACCCCACAACATTGTCAAGGCTGTCCTTGACCATTCCGGTCATAGTACCAGCAGGAAACATATACACAACTGTGTTCTGATAAATGTCTGTCTTCCTGTAATAGTCCTTGCCAAGAGTTGATATGTTATCTCCTTTAAGGGTAACCCTGCTTCTTTCAGGAATCTCTAGGTCAAAAGAGCCTGTCCCAACAAATTTATTAGTATCATTCCCGTCATGTTCAATAAGCAGGAAAAGGTCTTTTATTGTATCCTTTGTATTGACATCTTTAAGTGTTATGCTGTAATCTGCAGAAAGCACAGAAGGGAATAGAAATAATAGAACTAAAAGGTATATCATGAATCTGGGTGTTTTTTGAGACCCCATCTGTTGATGTTTATTAAAGCAATATTTAAAATTATCCTTTTAAGCCAAATTGTCCATAAGATTGAACAAAATCATCAAAATATTTATAAATGCCTGCTTAAAACTCTTGTATACGCATATATAAGATGTTATCAGACTCTGATATATGGGCATTATGCATTATTTGATTAATATGTTAAAAAGGTGTTTTAAATGAGCGGAGAGACAAAACCAGTATCTATAGGAACCCTCCAGAAAGGCAATTATGTTGTCATAGATGATGTTGCCTGCAGGGTAGTTGACACACAGACATCAAGGCCAGGAAAGCACGGCCATGCAAAGGTAAGGATGAACGCTGTTGGTCTTATAGACGGCAGGAAGAGAGAGATTGTCATGCCAGGACATGATAAGATACCTACCCCCATAATCGACAAGAGAACAGCACAGGTCCTTTCAGTGACAGATGATACTGCTAATATCATGGATTCAGAGACCTATGAAACATTTGATCTCGAGATCCCTGAAGAGCTCAAAGGCCAGGTTGTAGAAGGCAGCCAGGTGATGTACTGGGTAATACTCAACGATAAGGTCATGAAACAGGTTAAAGCCTGAACAGAGAGAAAGAAAATGGCAAAATTTCCAGAAGCTAATGCGAGACTTTTCCATAACATATTTGTCTGCAAGAGATGCAAGTCCAAGATCAGAGCTCCTAACATAAAGGTCATTGAAGGAGAGATCAAATGCAGAAAGTGCAACAACAAGACTCTCAGACCTAAGAGGAAGAAGTAGCCCTAAAAAATGGACTTTCAAAGCCAGGCAGCAATCGTATTCATCATTCTTCTTGCGCTTGTCCTATATGCTAACAGGAAGAAGCTTCAGATCCAGAGGATAATCTATCCTGTGATGTACATAGCGATGTACCGTACCAAAGTCGGCCTTAATCTGATGGACAGGGCGGCAAAGAAGTTCCCCAGATTCTTCAAGTACGCTGGCTTTGCTGGTGTGTTCATAGGATTCATAGGCATGGGCATGATATCCTATGCTCTTGTAGAGAACATAATAAAGATAATGCTGGATCCATCTACACCATCTGGCGCTGCTCTTGTTCTTCCCTTCAAGGTCAAAGGAGCATTGTATGTGCCATTCTTCTACTGGATAATATGCATATTCATACTTGTCATAATACATGAGTTCTCTCATGGAGTCATAAGCAGGCTTTACAATGTCAGGATAAAATCAAGCGGTCTGGCATTCCTTGGAATCATACTTCCTGTTGTGCCTGCTGCTTTTGTCGAGCCTGAAGAAAAACAGCTGGCAAAAAAGCCTAAGAAAGAGCAGCTTTCAGTGTTTGCTGCAGGTTCATTCTCAAATATCCTGTTGGGATTCCTGTGCCTGGCTGTGTTCCTTCTTGCTTTCAGGCCTGCAATAGGCGCAATGGTTGAGGACGCAGGAGTCAGGGTAGTTGATCTTCAGAAAGATGACAATATCACATTCCCTGCTGAGAATGCAGGCATCATGCCCAATGAGATAATAACATCAATCGATGGAAATCCCATAAGGAATTCTGCTGATCTTTCTGATTATCTTGGCAACAGGTCTCCTGGTGATGTGTTGAACATAACCACCAACAGGACATCATATGTTCTCACTCTTGCTCCTCATCCTCAGAATGCCAGCCAGCCAATACTGGGGATATATCTTGATGATCATGGAAAGGTAAAAGAGTCTGTAGAGAAGAGATACGGAACCTTCCTTCCTCAGGCATTCCTTTGGTTCTCAGGACTTATACTATGGCTTTTCCTGCTCAATGTGGGAATCGGGCTTTTCAATCTGGCACCGATACCTATAGCTGATGGTGGAAGGATGCTGTTCCTTGCCCTGCTACATTACTTTGATGAGAAGAAGACAATCATGATATGGAAGTTTGTGGCTACATTCTTCATAATGCTCGTTTTGGTTAACATCGGCATAGGTTTTATCAAGTGACAAGATTGCGCACACTGATAATCAATTCTTTATTCTTTAGAATCATCTCAATATGAATATCATTGGAGCCCTGTTATGCTCTTTGACCATATGAAGTGAGGTCAAACTGTGTCGGAAGAGTTGTTTCGGTGGCGTTCTATCGAGCGAACACTGTGTGCAATAATAAAAATTTGACCATTATCTTATAAGCAAATCCTAACCCCACCCTAAAGGGTGCGGTATTAACGGATTTGCATTCTAGATGGTCAAATTTTTAGTCTTGAAAACCCTCAGAAATCAAAGATTTCTGGGGTGTCAAAAATGCTGTGCATTTTTGAACATGGCACCTCTCGCACTAAAGTGCGGGGTATTAAACCCAATGAAAATGG
>WJJV01000050.1 GCA_014729495.1 Candidatus Woesearchaeota archaeon | reverse complement strand
GTATCAGAAGAAGAACACGCATTAGCAAGAACAGACAATACGATTACCAGTAGGATTATGATTGGGGCTTTCATTTTAGGTCATTAAATATGATAAAAAATCTCTTTTTTTCCCTAAATTAAAGTAAAAAGATAATAAAAAAATAAAGTATTCAACATCTGTTTACATGCTGAATGACACGCTGGTTTAAGCAGATGCTGTCTGCTCCGTCAACAGTCATGACAGGCCTGATCTCCACGCTCTCGATTCCTGTAAACTTGCTTACAGGCAAGGTAAGAGTCGCTTCTGAACTGCCTTCAATAGCTGTCATCTGAGCGTCCTCGCCGACAAGATTGTCATTCTCATCATAGAGATAGTACTGCACTCCAAGGAGTGTTGCTCCGCCCTGATGGAGTATTGTGAACTCAATGTTGCCATTCTCCAAAAGACTGCATGATTTATAACCTATTGTTGCAGACTCATCGCACTTGACCTCTTCCAGACCAAGAACAACAGGCTCTTCATCTTCTGGTTCTGTGTCCATATCTGTATCAGGCTCTTCATCCATGGATGTGTCCTCTTCAGTGGTCTGTGTCTCGCATCCCCTAGCTATAATGATTATTATAACTATAAGGATAAGAACACCTATTCCCCAAAGAAGAAGATTATCCTTTTTAGGAGCCTTCTCTTTCTTTTTAGCCATATTCTTACACCCCCATTAAAAAACTGAATATATCTATATTTAAAAAATTCCTTATTAATATTTAAATGTTTCTGTTTTTCTGTTACAGAATCAATATGCATAAAGGCTTTAGAAAAGCCTCAGAACCCACATAATAGAAAACTATTTAAATAAGAATTCATACATAGTCCATAAGATACGGGGTGATCCAATGAAAAAAACATTATTTGCATTTATAACAGCAATTACATTACTATTCCTGGTAACAGCATGTCAGCTGCCAGAGGCTGTAGAACCAGACGAGCCATCCAGTGTTGAGTGCACAATGCAGGAGGAATACACAGTCCAGGTACCTTATAATGAGACAGAATTCTACTATGTCAAGGAAGGTGTTGGAAGGCCTTTCTGCGAAGAAGAGCAGTATACTGATTTCACTATAGATGTTGTGCCTCTTGGCAAGAGATGCGATATAAAGGTGAATAATCATGGGAATGTCACAGGAGACTGGACATTGAAGGCAAAGTTCATAACAACCTCTGCAGGAGGAGGACCTGAGTCTGAGCCTAAGACAAAAGAGATCCAGGCTGGAGAGACAGCGACATTCGAATTCCATTATGACCAGTCTGATGTGCCTTCATCATGCAGGAACATAAATGTCAAAACACCGTCTGTTGAGATCTGCAAGTATTCTTTCTATCAGGATGTCAGGAAGAGCAGGACTGTGACAAAGTTCAGGGAAGAGACAAAGACAAGGACTGTTCCGTGCGACTGAGGTGATGCTATTATGGCTAAGGCAAAGAAAAAAGAGGAAAGCCTGGGCAGTGAGATAAAGGATGCTATAAAGGATGCTTTTGCAGCCAATGTACTTGTTCAGGCAAAGGAATACATGAAGGACCTGGCTCACAGGGCACAGGAAGTGGCATACCACACTGAGCAGAAGATACTGGAGAACCTTTTCGCAGGCATAATCCTTTTTGTGGGGTCTGTGATGATCATCATGGCTGTGGTATACTTCATCAATGACTATTTTCTGCTTGACAGGTACTGGGGTTTTCTTATTGTAGGGCTTGTGCTTGTTGTGATCGCCCTGTTCTACAAGAGGAAGATAGAGCGTACAAGATATTATGATTTTGAAAGACCTAAGAGGTGAAAAATGGCTAAGAAGAAAGCAAGCAAAAAGAAGTCAACAAAGAAAAGTACTGTTAAGAAGAAATCAAAGACATCTTCAAAAAAAACCAGCAGCACCAAGACCAAGAAGCAGGCAAAAGAGATTCAGGCAAAGGCCAAGAGACTCGCAAAGAAAGAGCTTGATCTTGCCAAGAAAAAGCTAATGGTGGCCGAGAGGCAGGTAGCAGGATATACAAGGAAGAATCCTGAGAAAGCAATGCTCATAGCAACTGCCATAGGCGCTGCAGTGGGTGCAGGAATAACAGCTGCTCTTAAGAAAGGAAAGAAGAAGTAAGCATTAGTTTTTTGTTTCTTTTTATTTACTGACTTTAGAATCTAATCTGTATAAGCCCTGGAATCCAGTCAATAACAGACTCATAATATATCTCTTAACAGATCTTCCTCATCAGCATAGTCATCCTCAATGACTTTCTCTCTGATGATCTCCACAGTAGCTCCGTTCTTGAGCGTATATTCCATCCTCTCCCATTCAATATTAGGAGATTTAGATATCTTTGAAACCTTCATTATCCCACCCCTTTGAGTATATAGTGGTGTCTTATGTATTTAAAGCTTTTGATTGGCCAGTATATGAGAATAAAGAGCATAGCTGTAAAGGATTAAATGGACAAAGAATATTCAGGCAACAACAACATTGGAAGTGAGAATAGTTCTATTCTAAAGTAGGCAGCAACAATGGACTCATACATGGTCAAAGAGGGAGATTAATAATCTATACGGCAGCAACAACATAGGATTCGTACACCGTTAAAAATTTGCTTCTCAAATTTTTACCGTATTCGTAAATGCTAAAAATTTACTATGTAAATTTTTACCATCTGCACTCAGTACTCATCCTTGTTGCTGCCTTAACTCTGTTGCTTCTGCCTAACAGAACCCAAAAGTCAGTGCCACCTCTCCGTGGTCTGGTTCATTGTGCTTGTCGGAGAGGCAAGGAGAAAAGTGCAAGAGAATAAACTAAAAGGAATAGTCGCCTCGCTGATTTCGCATTAGCAGCGTCAGATGCGAGAGTCAAGGAATAATACTCAGGATAAAACAGAACAGAATCATCAGACCAAGGCCTATATCCAGATTGTATCATCACTGCTTCTTTCAGGTGCTTCTGGCCACTCATCAACATAGCCGAGAGCAAGAGTTATGTGCTGTTCATAACCTTCAGGAATATCAAGCTTTGCCATGATATCCTTGTCATCTTCAAGGAACTTCGCGAATCCAACAGGGACACTGCCTATCTCAAGCGACCTTGCTGCGAGCATCATGTTCTCTGCTGCTGCACTGCAGTCAAACATCGCCCATTCATCATCCTTTGGCCTGAGTATCATGACAAGCAATCCTGATCCATAGAATATTGGGTCTTTCATGCTTTCAGCCCTCTCTTTGACATGGGGGAACTTCTCAATCGCTTTCTGCTTTATGTGCTCTGACATCTCACTGATCAGCTCTTTGTCTGATATCACAATGAACCTCCACGGCTGCCTGTTCATTGCAGAAGGAGCGTATCTTGCGCATTCAAGCAGCTCTTTGACAACATCCTTTGATATCTCTTTCTGATTGAATCCTCTTGTGCTCCTTCTGGTTTTAATTGTTTTTATTGTTTCGTTATCCATGATATCACCTATCTTTTTCTTATCAGGAAGACCTTGTCATTCCGCCTCACTTTATCCTTTACTTTCAGGCCCACACTTTTTCCTTTCTCTGCCTTTTCCACAGCATTATTGCTTATCTGCATTGACGCTGCTCTCTGCTCAATAACGCCTGTTGTTGAGCCCTGTATCATTATCCTGTCTCCTTTATTGAGTCTGTGTGCCTCAAGCTTTATCTCAGCCACAGAAGGCTTTGGATAATAATTTTTCACTATTCCTATGTAAACTTTCTTCTCTGTCGCTTTTGTCTCAGGGCTTGTCCATTCTTTCAATGGCTTTCCCAGGTAGAATCCTGGGCTGAAATCCCTGTTGTACACAGTGCCCAGCTTTTTCATGAACCCTGACTTAAGCTCTCTTGTGAGCCTTCCTTCATGGAATGCATCTATGGCTTCCCTGTACGCTTTTGTGACTGCTTTCACATACTCAGGGCTTCTTGCCCTTCCCTCGATCTTGAATGAGTCGATTCCTGCTCTTATGAGCTTCTCGATGAAAGGCAGTGTGCAGAGGTCCTTTGGGCTCATGACATAGTCCTTGCCAAGCTCAAGCTCATGGCCTTCTTCAGAATCCTTGAGGATAACCTCATACTTCCTCCTGCAGGGCTGGAGGCAGTCTCCCCTGTTCGCGCTCCTGCCGAATATCTCCTGGCTCATGAAGCATCTGCCTGATACAGACACGCACATTGCTCCATGTATGAAGACTTCTGCCTGTATCTTTGCATTCTTCCTTATCTCCTTTATCTGCTTCAGGCTCAGCTCTCTTGCGAGTATTATCCTCTCTGCCCCAATATCCTTATAGAATTTTGCAGCAGATGAATTTGACACTGAAGCCTGAGTGCTTATGTGCAGGGGAATCCTCGCTTTCCTGACCATCTGGATAACTGCGGGATCCCAGCAGATAACAGCATCAACACCAGCCTGCTTTGCCTTGCTCACAATCCTGCTTATCTTATCAAGCTCACTGTCATACATCAGTACATTCAATGCAAGATATGCCCTGACATCATCTCTGTGGCATTTTTCCACAACTTTCTTGATCTCACTGACTGAGAAGTTCCTTGAGGTAACTCTCATGTTAAGGCCTTTTACACCGAAATAGACTGCATCTGCTCCTGCATTGATTGCAGCCCTTAGGCTGGTGAAATCAGATGCAGGACTGAGAAGCTCTGGCTTTGTTGTCATTCTCATCTTTATCTGCGCTTAGTAAAGGTATTTTATAAAGATTTAGTAGGATAAATAATGCAATAATAAATAAAAGTAAGATACAAAGAATAACTCATCTAAAACATGCCTTTATGATAGCATTTCCTGACAAACGGGCATCCGCCGACAGCTATGTTCAGAAGTATTGTTATTATCAATGCGCTCAGCCAGTAGTTGACAGGCACGCTGAAAAGATATTCAATATACACTATAAGGAAGTACAGGGACAGCTCAGCTGCTGCTCCATAAGCGATCTCCTTTGCAAGCTTCTTCTTATTATGCATAGTATCACCTTCATGATGCTGTATTATATGATTTAATGTAGTTCAGGAGCTTTGAGTATTAAAAGTTTGCGGAAAAAAGGCTTACAGAAGAAGAATTTTCTCCAGAACAGCTTTTTAAGAGGACATATTCTTGATATACTCTCTTGCTTTCTTCTTGAAATCAGATTTCCCAAACATATTCCTGAACAAAGAAGAACTGCTCTTCAGCTGGGACTCAATGAACTTCTTCTGTTGCATGAACAGGCTATTGTCTTCTTTCAGCTTCTTTGCGTACAATTCTACATGATCCAGATCGGTTTTTGGCATCATTGCAGTTCAGCCCTTATTATCTTCTCATACTCTTTAAATCTTTCTTTTTCCAGTATCTCAGATCACTGCCTTATCTCTATAATGCTTCCTGGTTCTATGGCATTATCTTCAGCAAAACCTGCATTGACCTCAAGCACGTACTTTGCAGGCTGTTCAGGCCCATATCCTCTGCATGGATCCTCATGGCATGGAGTTGCATTATGCTTTATGTCCACTATGGTCATGTTCTCTGATATGAATATAATGTCAAGAGGTATCAGAGTATCTTTCATCCAGAATGTGTAATAGCACTCATTGTCAAACACAAAGAGCATGCCTGAATCATCCTCCAGAACTTCCCTTCCCATGAGACCATTCCTCCTGGCCATGGGCGTGTCTGCTAGTTCAGTCCTCACAGGAACAGGATTCTCTTGAGTATATACTATCACCATAGGGTCTTGCTCAACAGGATGAACAACAGAACCCTGTGCGCATCCAGCAACAGGAAGCGCAGCCAGAAGAAGAATCATCACCAGAAGCCTCATGGAATGTCCTCCAGGTTTATCATCCCTTTCCTGAAGTCCTCGAATATCCTTGGGCAGGCTGTGTTCACCCAGCATTCTATGAATGTAAAGTCCTCAAGGTACGAGCTGTCAAGAGTCTCAAAAGCAAACATATAGAACTGCTTGTCTTTGTACTTCTTCTCCATCTGCTTTATGCTCTTCTCTCCACCCTGTATGCCTGTCTGGCCGGGCTTGGTTGACACAAGAATCCCTATATTCTTTGATGATAGGAACTTTGCAGCAGCGCCTCTCTTTCTCTTCTCAATGGCTTCAACATCCTTCTTTGTTATCTTTGAGACCTGTCCAGAGAAGGGGTTTGCTGTTATTACCTCTTTGCCTGTCCTGAGGTATATTCCTATAGGATGGAATCTTCCTGATCCTATGTACAGGACCTGCTCAGATGATGAGGACACATCAGGAACAGTACAGCCGAGCACCTGACCTGAGAAGTCTGCTTTTATGGCATTCTCTGAAAGGAATTCAATGACCTCTTCTATCTTTGATATGTGCTGTACTGTAGTGAGAACTGATAATTTCCCTTTCAGATGCCTCAATGCTTTCCTTACAACAGGTATCAGATCTGCTTTAGAGCGGGCTTCTATGTGGAGTATTCTCATATGTCAATATTTTACATAGTGATTTAAATAGTTTTTGACTGGTGAACCAGTCAGAATTCAGTATCTGTACTCAGGAGCCTTTGGCTTGGGTTTCCTAACAAGAAGGTATACAAGAACTATTATGATTATAAGAGCGACTTCTCCAACCACAATAAGCAGGATAAGTGTTGTGTCACTGCCCCCATCCTTTGGGCTTGCAGAAGGTGTTGCAGGCACGTAATTCACAGGAGCAGTTGTTCCTGTTGTAGGCTGCTGTGTTCCTGTCTGGCCTGCTGTTGAATCATTGTCAGAAGTGCCTGTTCCGCTGTCCTGGCTGCCATCCTGATCATCAGAATCATCAGAGCTATCACCTGTCTGGCTGCCTGCAGAGAATTGGCAGTTCGCTACATCAAGGGTTATTGTCTTGTAAGCCTCTTCATAACCATTATCATATTTTGCTCTCACAGTAAGCTCATAAAGGCCTGGATTGAGATCATCATTCACATTGAATGAATAGGTCTCCTCAAAATAATTGTCATCCTCTTCTGGATCCTCATCAAGATACACTACCTCTCTCTTGTTGATTCCGATGAGAGTGTTTATTATTGTTATATTGACATTTTCCTCATCATTTGTGCCTATGTTCCTCACAAGCACATCAAGCTGGACATGATCTCCGCAATCTACAGTTTCAGGATCGAATGATGCATCCACAAAGAGCTCGTGGCTGTCCTTCTCAATCTTGAACTCTCCAAATGTGTCCTCAAAGTCAACCCTTGAGCTGTCTTCTGCATTCCTTCCTTTTACTCTCACCATTATATCCCATCTGTCACCATCATCAACTTCCCAGGGTATCTCAAACTCGTATCTTATATCCTTGTCATCTCCAGCATCTATATCATTAAGGTCAAACTCAGGATTTATCCTGTCGCCGTTCTTGTCCTCAAGCTTTGTGCCTGACCTCTCAAACCACAGCTCTACCTCTATGTCCTCAATATCATCAGATATGACATTCACGACATCAAATGTTATGGTCAGTGTCTCGCCTGGCTTTACCTCATCATCCTCATCAACAGAATCTATCTCAAAATCCTGTATCATGAGGTCTTCTGCTGCTGCTGAAGCTGCAAGAATGACTACCAAGAAAATACATATAGCCCCTAGACTGCCTATTTTTCTAATAAAAACCACCCTATTTTATGCAGTAATGCAGTGATTATATATAAATCTTTTGCTATCTCTCAGGAGTATCATATATGAGCCATATATAAAGGAAGAGACATAAGAATCAAAGCATAGAAGGACCACATAATTCATTAAAGGCATATCATGTATAATTATACAGAGGCATCATGAGTAAGAAAGATCATATCTCAGCATTGTGAGAGTATGCACAAAGCAGATATTCCTTATAAGCTCCCATTTCTCCCGTGTAGGTGCATCAGTCATCTCATGTGAGCAGTAGGTTGTATCTCCAGTGTAGCCCATCCATCTTGCCATCTTGGTTGTCCTGACTATCTTCTCCTGCTGCTCCTTGCTGAGCATATCCTCATCAAAGACATAGACCTTCTCTTTTGCGCTGTTATAGAATTTTCTGTAAACATCTGTCTGAGCCTTTGTGTTCATGTAGCTGAAAAGCTCTGAGATGTCAATGCCATACTGATTCTTGTTGAAGAACTCCTCTTTGAGATATTCGCTGGACTTCCTGGCCAGGCCTTTATCTTTCTTGGCCTTTTTCCTGAACTTCTTGTCAATCTTCCTGATGATGTCCTTTATAGTATCTTTAGACCTGCTGATTTCTGGGTCTTCTTTGTCTTTTGTTTTTTTTGCTTCCTTTTTCTCAAGTTCTCTTATCATCAGCTCAAGCTCATTATCTTTATCTTCAATGCCTGGAATCTCCACAGCATCAGGGCATATTGACTCATTATCTTCTTCATCATTCTCATCCAGGTCAGTATCAATGTCAGTATCAGAATCAGACTTATCTTCCATCTCTTTTATGAGATTCTTTATCTTCTCTTCACTCAGCAGATTCAGCGCTAACTGCATATGACCCCTCTTTTCTGTTGGAAGAAACAGCACCCTATTTAAATCTTTTGAGTTATCAATTCAAGGATATATGAGATTATAGACCAAAATATTTATAATCCACACCAGAACCCTTTTTATTCATTTGCATGCGCAGTAACTATACAAAAGGTGACAGCAGTGACTGATGAAGTGATGCTTGGACATTATGAGAATAAGATGAAGAAATCACCTTTTCTTCAGCAAGTCAATCAGGATAATCTTGCTGAATATGTTGAGACAAAGGTCATTGAAGAACTGCCTCTTTCTGAAGCAAGACCTGAGACAAAAG
>WJJV01000002.1 GCA_014729495.1 Candidatus Woesearchaeota archaeon | reverse complement strand
CTCAAAACCATCACCTTTATAAACCCTAAAATTCTCTGAATCCTGAGAGAGAGAAGAGAAAATAACGCCCTAAACGCGTCTTCTCGGCTGATGAAAGCATTTTAAGGGTGATTGAGAATCAAAAAAAGGCAAAAACCATTATTACCAAGTTTAAGACAAAGAAAACGCTATTTAGCGTTTGAAATCGTCTCTAAATCAATAATAGATGACTTTTCTGCTGTTTCAGGCCAGATTACAGCCTCTTTCACTTCTTTGATAGGAGAGATAGGGGCTTCAAAAGCAGGTATTATGGTGCTGAAAGAGAGATGGAACAGAAAGGATCAGAGAGGCATAATCAAGGTGAGACATAATTATGTCGAAGGCCTGGCAGCTTCGCTGGTTTTCATTACCAGAATATGTGATAATAAGGTTCTGGCAAGAAGCCTTGGGGTATCAGGCACATTGAAAAAAGCAGAGAGGTTTACTGCATAAGCAAAGGAGGGATTTATTATGGCACAACCGACAATGAGCCATCAGATGATGGGGTATGACAGGGCAATAACAATGTTCAGCCCTGATGGAAGACTTCTTCAGGTAGAATACGCTAAGAAGACAGTGAAGCAGGGTTCAACAGCCATAGGAATGGTGTGCAAGGACGGAGTCCTGCTTGTGACAGACAAGAGGATAGTTGATCCGCTTGTTGTTGCTGAGAGTGTTGAGAAGATATCAAAGATAGACGATCATATAGCTGCTACAGCTGCAGGCATACTTTCAGATGCGAGAGTGCTTATTGAGAGAGCCCAGCTGAAGGCGCAGCAGCATCAGGTGACCTATGACAGTTCAGTGGATATGCTGAGTGTAGTCAAGGAGGTATCTGATCTCAAGCAGATATGCACCCAGTCAGCAGGGCTAAGACCTTTTGGTGTATCTCTGCTGATAGCAGGCATTGATACCAGCGGGCCTTCATTGTATGAGACAGACCCAACTGGAATATTCTTCAAGTACAATGCAGCTGCTATAGGAGAGGGAGAGATTGAGATCGAGGAGCTGCTCCAGAAGAAGTTCAATCCTAATATAACAATTGAAGAGGGTCTTAAGATAGGTATCTCAGCACTGAACAAAGTGCTTGATGATGAATTCAGTGTAGAGCGTCTTGACTGCGTCTACATAAAGACAGATGAGAAGAAGTTCACAAAAGTCGATAAGCAGAAGCTTGACAAGGTCCTTAAGGAAGTCAAGAAGAAATAAGGGGTCATAGTAAGAGTCATAATGAGAGTCATAGTGAAGAAATCAGCATGACCCAAAGGTGAAAAATGAGTTTCAGCGGAGCAAGACAGACCATGGACAAGGAAAGGGTATCCTTCAACCTTGCAAGACTCAAGAAAGGAGGAGATATCTTTGAGGTGGCTGTGGATCCAGACCTTGCGATAGATCATGTCAATGGCAAGGATATCGACATAAAGGATGTTGTGAGAAGCGAAAAGGTATTCTCTGATGTGAAGAAAGGAATCTTTGCTCCAGAGAACAGGATGGAAGAGCTTTTCGGAACAACAGATCCTCTTCAGATAGCAGAGATCATCCTGAAGGAGGGAGAGATCCAGTTCACAGAGGAATATCGTGAGAAGCTCAGGGAAGATAAAAGAAAGAAGATAATCTCAATGATAACAAGGAACTCAGTGGATCCCAAGACAAAGCTTCCCCATCCTGGCCAGAGGATAGAGAATGCAATGGCCGAAGCAAAGGTAAGGATTGACATGTTCAAGCCAGCAGAGTCTCAGGTCGAGGATATAGTCAAGAAGCTCAGGCCTATACTTCCTATAAGCTTTGAGAAGAAGCGCATACATCTTAAATTTCCTGCAGCTCATGCAGGAAAGGCTTATGGAATAATATCGGGCTTTGCAAAGCCCGAGAAAGAGGAGTGGAAGAATGACGGCTCATATGAATGTGAAATTGAGATTCCAGCTGGAATGGAGCCTGATTTCTATGATAAGATAAACAATGCTACAAGCGGAGAAGTCGAGACTAAAGTGATAGAGTGATGAAAAATGGGAGAAATAAAAGTAAAGGAAAAGGATATTGTTGTTCCAGGAGACATCCTTGCAACAGGCATGGACTGTCTGCCTTCATACGGAACATACAGGCTTGGAGATGACATAAGAGCAGCCAGGCTTGGACTTGCCAAAGTAGAGGGCAAGGTGGTGAAGATAACCTCTCTGTCAGGAAGATACATTCCAAAGAGAGGGGACACAATAATAGCAAAGATCTATGATGTAATCATGAGTGGATGGCTGCTTGACACAAACTCAGCATACCATGCCATGCTTGGCATGAAGGAAGCCACATCAAGGTTCATCCAGAAAGGAGCTGACCTGACAAGGATATATGCTCTTGGAGACTATGTTGTGTGCAAGATAACGAATGTTACATCCCAGAAGCTTGTTGATGTGTCAATGAGAGGCCCTGGCCTGAGAAAGCTTGAAGGCGGCAGGATGATAGAGGTCAACACACACAAGGTTCCGAGGATAATAGGCAAGGACGGTTCAATGGTCACAATGATCAAGAACGCCACTAACTGCAGGATTACAGTCGGACAGAACGGCCTGATATGGGTAAGCGGAGAGCCTGACATGGAGAACATAGCTATCCAGGCTATTCAGAAGGCTGAGGCTGAAGCGCATACTGGCGGATTGACTGACAGGATCAAGGGGTTCCTTGACAAGAACATCCCAAAGGAAGCGCAGGAGAAGAACAAGGCAAAGGCCCAGCAGGAGTCAAGCAATGAAGAAGAAAGCAGGACTTTTGACAGGGATAATAAATTTGACAGGGATAATAGATTTGATAGGAATAATAGATTTGATAGGGATAAGAAGTGATAAAAATGGCTTATACAAAACGAATAGATGGAAGGAAAAAATTTGATGAGCTCAGGCCCATCAGCGCAAAGACCGGAATCATCCAGAGAGCCAATGGCTCAGCGATGTTCCAGATAGGAAAGACAGTAGCATATGCTGCTGTTTACGGTCCGAGAGAGCTGCACCCTAAGTTCATGCAGAATCCAAAGAAAGGCATCCTCAGATGCTACTACAACATGATGCCCTTCTCAGGCTCAGGCGACAGGGTAAGGCCTGGTCCTAACAGGAGAGCAAAAGAGATATCTATGGTCACAGAAAAGTCATTGCTGCCTGTTCTTGACCTTGAGCAGTTCCCTAATTCTGTTGTTGATGTATTCATAGAGTTCCCTCAGACAGATGCAGGATCAAGGTGCGCAGGCATATGCGCAGCATCCATGGCTCTTGCTGATGCAGGGATTCCTATGAAGGATCTGGTCAGCGCAGTATCAGTGGGAAGGGTTGATGACAAGATAGTCGTTGACCTTGACTATAGTGAGGAAGCCTATGAGGGCGGACCTGTGGCTGATATTCCTATGGCAGTGATACCCAGCACAGGAAATGTCTCCTTGCTCCAGATGGACGGCGAGATATCCAAGGAAATGCTTATAGAAGCGCTTGAGATTGGAAAGAAGAAGCTTGCTGAGATACATGATGCACAGCGTAAAGCACTAAAGGAGAAATACAAGTGATTAAAATGAATGAAGCAATGAAAAAACATCTTATAGAATCTCTCAATAAGGGAGTGAGATATGACAAGAGGAAGCTTGACGAGTTCAGGAAGGTTGAGGTTGAGTATGGCATATCAAAATCAGCTGAGGGTTCTGCAAGGGTCAAGCTGGGAGATACAGAGGTTATAGCAGGAGTGAAGCTGAGTGTTGAGAAGCCATATCCTGACACACCTGATGAAGGGATGCTGATGGTTGGGGCAGAACTGTTGCCTCTTTCCTCACCTGAGTTTGAGACAGGACCTCCTGGAATAAAATCAATAGAGCTCGCAAGAGTGGTTGATAGGGGAGTAAGGGAAGCGAAAGCTGTTGATGTCAAGAAGCTTTGCATTGAGAAAGGAGAGAAAGTGTGGGCAATGTTCATAGATGTCTGCACAATCAATGATGCAGGGAATCTTCTTGATGCTTCTGGCATAGCTGTACTTGCAGCGCTCAAGGATGCGAAGTTCCCAAAGTATGATGGTGTTGAGATCAACTACAAGGAGCACACTGATGAGAAGCTTCCTCTAAGCAAGTATCCTCTTCCGGTAACTGTATACAAGATAGGGAAGAACCTTGTTGTGGATCCTAATCTGGATGAACAGGAAGCATATGATGCAAGGCTCACAGTCACCACAACAGAAGGCAATATCTGCGCTCTACAGAAAGGAGGGGACAATCCTCTTTCAATAGATGAGATAAAGCAGATGGTGGGCCTTGCAATGAAGAAATCAGAAGAGCTTATCAAGGTGCTTTGAGGAGGTCAGGATGGAAGAATACACCAAGTACGAGAAGGCAAGGATGCTCGGTTCAAGATCCCTTCAGCTAGCTATGGGAGCTCCTTTTCTTGTGAAACTGAGCGAGGAGCAGCTTGAAGAGATAGGTTATGACCCTCTTGAGATAGCAAAGCTTGAGTTCGAGAAAGGGGTTGTTCCCATAACTGTCAAGAGGCCTATGCCAAAAGCAGAAGGTGTTGAAAGAGAGGCCAAGGAAGCGTCTTGATCATCTTATCTTTTCTATTTTTCTGATTTACTTTTTTATTTTTATTATTGTCTTTATTATTGAAAATGGCACCAAGCTATTTTCATTGGGTTAAATACCCCGCACTTTAGTGCGAGAGGTGCCATTTTCAAGACTAAAAATTTGACCATCTAAAATGCAAATCCGTTAATACCGCACCCTTTAGGGGGGGGTTAGGATTTGCTTATAAGATAATGGTCAAATTTTTATTATTATATTCATGATTTATGCGGGCATTCTGGTTCTGATAAAAACTTTTATAT
>WJJV01000049.1 GCA_014729495.1 Candidatus Woesearchaeota archaeon | reverse complement strand
GAATGTCCCTGGCTCTCCTTCATCAGCATTGCATATCACATACTTCTGGTCAGAATCCTGATTCAGCACAAACTCCCATTTCTTTGCAGTGGGAAAGCCGGCTCCGCCTCTTCCAGTAAGGCCCTTTTTGGCAAGAAGGTCCATTATTCCCTGCCGGGTCATTTTGCTCGCTTTCTTATAAGCCTCAAGTCCGGTATTTCTCAGTATCTGCATTTTGACTTAATCTCACTTGATCTATCTTTATTTGCATTTCTTTAGTATATCATCAATCTTCTTTTCTGTAAGTTTGCTGTAGACTTTGCTGTTTATCCTCATTGCAGGAGCCATATTGCAGCATCCTATGCATGATCCAATGTGCATGCTGAACCTGTTGTCCTCTGTTGTCTGTCCTGACTTTATATTCAGCTTCTTCTCTAGGTATTTGATCATGTCAAGAGAGCCATTCAGGTAGCATGAGGGAGAATTGCATATCTCAATCACATACCTGCCCTGCTTAGATGTATGAAGCATTGCATAGAATGTAGCAGCTCCGTAAACTCTTGAGACCGGAATCCCTGTTTTCTTGCTGATTTCTTTTACAGCTTTCTCAGAAATGCAGCCCTCTTTTTTCTGGGATTTCTTAAGCAATGGAAGCAGTAGTTCTTTCATGAATAACCTCTTTTTTTGCATTAAACTTCAGGCAGTAAGCTTTATCTTTGCATATTGGAATGCATATGCTCCAGCGCCGCCGCCAAGAGCAGTGGCAAGCTGCATGACCCCCATTGCTGTCAGGAAGATAATTGGAATAATTCCCAGCAGATATAATGAGAGGGCAGCCAGGAAAAGGAATCCTGATTTCAGCGCAGACCCTATAGCAAGAGTAAGCCAGTAGTTCTGTTTTAATCTAAGACTGAACAGTTTGAATGAGAAAACAAGTATTGCATTGCCTATCCATATGAACGGGGCAAGATAGAGCAGGAATCTTGTGAATGGACCAAAGAGAAGCGCTCCTGAAAGAGCTCCTAATGAAGGGGCGATTATCACCGGCAGAAGCTTGTATCCCTTGAGATTAAGTGCTGCGAGCACAAGCATTGCATTTACAGCGATTCCCACAACAATCTGAGGATGGCTCAGGATGATCGGAAGCATAAAGCAGAGTGCTGTGTATAAGGTCATCTCAAAGTACTGGTGCATATTGCCCAGAGAATAATCCTGGAGTTCAGCAAGCTTATGCGTATATGACATTATCATCCCTTTTTATGCTTTTTATATGCGATTAATATATGATTATATGCTCTGATATAAATAGTTTTTCTTGCAGAACCGGTACTTGTGAAATTATCATCCTGCAATGGTGAGATAGCTGGTGTTTTATGTGGGTTCTTCAAAATTATTAAACACATAGCCTCGCCAAAAAGACGTTGCTTTTGTGATACTGGCGAGGTGGCGAATGCTTTTAGTGTTTGTTTATTATGCATTCTCTTCCTAGCCTCGCTGGTAAGATGCTGCTAATTTGATATCGGCAAGGTGGCGAGTGCTTATTTGGAAACTTTATGTTTAGTATTCCTAGCCTCTCCGATAAGGTGCTGCTATCCCTATGTCGGAGAGGTGGCGCTCAACTTTGGGCTCTGTTAGGCAGCAACAACAAAGTTAAGGCAGCAACAAGGATGAGTACTGAGTGTAGAGGGAATTCCCGTTACGCAAGTTCGGGAATTCCCTTTACGAACAGGGCAGATTGAGCAAAGCGAAATCTGACCGTGTACGAATCCCTTGTTGTTGCTGCCTTATAATTTATAGAATCTTCTTTTTGGCCGTCTGCTGCCATTATTGTTGTTGCAGATGCAGAGCTTTTGTAACTAAGAAAACGCAGAGCATTTTCTGTTATTGCCGACATAAATAGAATATTGCCTAATCCATTGTTGCTGCCATATAAACACATTATATTCTCTCTTAAAGAATTTTCATTGCTTCAGTTCAACATTTGATATCTTTACGCAATCTCCGCTTATGACTTCAGGTATGTCTCCGCACTTTGAGCACATGAACACGACATCACTATCCTCAGCATCTATTATCTCAGCCATGCCCTCATAACCGCACTTGCACTTGACTTTTGCTTTCTTCTCCTCTATCTCAAACTCAAAGTCAGCATTCTCTTTAAGAAACTCCTCAAGCTCTTCTGGCCTTATCTCAGAGAGCTCTCCTACCTCAAACAGGACGCTCTTGAGTGGCTGGCCCTTAGTGCCTGCCCTAAGGTCCTCCAGAATCCTTATCATATCCTGGCTCATGATCTGTAGTTAAGGCATCCCAGTTTTTAAATGTTTTTACGACTCCTGGATGGCCTATTCCCTCTACTATGTTCATCGCTTCCTCAAATCTCTGGGCATATTGAGAATCTGTTTTTTTCTTTTCATATATCGCATGGAGCATCTTGCTCAGAAGTGTATTCATCCTGCTTTTGAGAACATGATATCCAGTATCATGGTTATATCTGTCAAACTCTCTTGACCAGTTAAGAAGATCCATCATGCTGCTTCCATCAAGAACAAAATCATCTTTTTCAAGAGATTCAAGCTCTGCATCAAAGAAATCCTCCAGGCAATCCTTGGCTTTATCAGCTCCTTCATCTCCTTTTGAGCTCAAGGTTGCCAGGATACTGTACATTCGGATCTTTGCAGATTGATCGCCCTCTGTTCTATATACCTTAAGCTGGCTCTTGAATAGTTCACTGAATCTTTCATAATTAAAATTCTCTTGGGGTTCCATTTTTAGTTTATGTTTAACTTGATATCTCTTGGGTTTATGTTATATGTAACTCATTCCGAACAGCAGAATAACTGCAGCGACCACCACAAGCCCGTATGCTGTCTTGTTCCATCTCAATACTTTTCCTCCGTCAAGGCCTCCAATAGGTATCATGTTGAAGAGCCCGAGCCAGGCATTTATCATCAGCCCGTACTGGAAGAAGAGATTGGTGCCGAATCCTAATATCAGGCCCAGGAATATCAGTGCCATGACTATGTTAGTGCCAGGCCCTGCTATTGATATCCTGCCGTTCCTCACCCTGTCAACCCTGCCCTGGATCATCACAGCTCCAGGAGCAGCGAACACAAAGCCGAGGAATGACATCACTACAGCGAGCAGTAGCATCCTGTCCCATGCTCTGAACTCTGCAAAGCAGCCGTATCTCTGCGCCACTATCTTGTGGCCCATCTCATGGAATAGGAAACCAAGTCCCACAGTGAATGCTGCAAGGAGGAAATTGATGACAAACTGGACTGACAGCAGGTTCTGCATAGATGAGCCGCTTCCGAGCACTATTGCAAAAGCTACTGATATGGCCACCCATGCCTTGAAAAGGTCTTGCAGCTCTGTCTCTGAGGTCTTGAAAGAGCCTATGCTGTAGGTTTTATAATTCTTATTATGATAATCATATGTATTCACTATATATCAGCCCCACTGATCTTTATATGTTCTGCAGATTTATATATTTTTAGTATTCCTGCAGATGCAGAACTTCATGAAATCAACATTTACTTCCTCTGTTTCCAGGCCTTCTGGAAGGAATGTGCTTGTGAAAACGAAAAGATCCCCTTTCAGCTCTCTCTTCAGCTTTTCATTGAGCTGAGGGCTTATCTCCTTGTCAGGGTACATGAACACTGAGTCATAGCCTGATATGTCATGCTCAAGCATATCTCCTTTACTGAACTCTGCATTAAACCCCAGCTTTTTCTTGTTCTCCTGCGCACATTGATAGAGGCCATCATCATACTCTATTCCTTCTGCCTGCGTGAAGAGGGATGCTATGAGCACTATCCTCCCATCACCAGAACCAAGGTCAATGAATCTGCTGTATTCTTCTAATCTTATTCTATTGAAGAACTCATAAGCAAGCCTCATGTTAGTGGGAACAAAAAGGCCTTTTGATGTCTCTTTCAGGACGCTTCCTTTCCTCAGCTCAGTATCAAGGTCAGTCTCATTATAATATTCTGATATTGCTCTGAATGCTTTGTCTCTCTCCATTTTCCTGTTCAGGCTGAGTCTTTCTTTACCCTGGATATAAAAAAACCTTCTGTGTTGTTGTCCTGAGGCCATATCCTAAGGCACTTTCTCACTTCTGGATTATATTTCCTGCCTTCAAACCCAGTCACAGCAGGCCCATGCTTGATATTGAGTTTGATGTCATCAAGCTTTGCATCCTCATGCTTTTCCAGAAGATGGTTCACCACTTCCTCATTCTCTTCTGGCTCCTGGCTGCATGTTGAGTACACCATTGTTCCGCCTTTCTTCAGTAGGTCAAAGCCTCTCTCAATCAGCCTTTTCTGCACACTGGACAGCCTTTTTATCATGTTAGGATTCCACATCTGTACAGTCTTAAGGCTCTTTCTTATTGATCCTGTGCCTGAGCAAGGTGCATCAACAAGAACCCTGTCAAATCCTCCTTTGACAGCATCCTTCATGTGAAAGCCGTATGATTTTGTTATCATAACATTTGTCAGTCCGCATCTCTGCACATTTATTCCCAATGAAGCGAGCCTGTCTGCTGAGATATCATTTGCTACAACAACCCCCTGATTATCCATGTACTGGGCTATCTGGGTTGTCTTTGAACCCGGTGCAGCGCACATGTCCAGGACAATATCCCCTGGCTTTGGATCAAGCACAACCGGAGGAATCATTGAGGCAGAGGACTGCACATAGATGTAGCCTAGCAGATGCTCCTTGAGGTTTCCTATATCTATCCTTTTCTCTCCTATGTGCTTTATCCAGAATCCTTCCCTGCACCATGGAACTGGATCAAGATTCCATTTTTCTTCCAGCCTCTTCTTCAGCTTTGCAACAGGCATCTTTATTGTATTTACTCTGATGCACTTTCTGAGATACATCCTGGATATCCTCTCATAAGCAGGCCAGTCTGTAAGCTTGCTGTATCGCTCCCTGAACTTCTCTTTGAATTCAAGATCCTCTGCATATGGGTTCTTCTCAAGTTTTTCCATATTATCTTCTTCTCCTTATCCTGAGGTCATTTCTTTATGATATAAACAATCTCATTAGGAAACTCTATTGTCTGGTATTCCATCTCCAGCCTTCTCAGCATCTTCTGGAATCCTGCCCTTCTCCTGAACATCATATCCTTTTTTCCCACTGTCTTTGTCGAGAAGCTTGCTGCAATCCATTT
>WJJV01000048.1 GCA_014729495.1 Candidatus Woesearchaeota archaeon | reverse complement strand
TTCTTCCTTTTGACATGATTTCTATCACTGAATCATATTAAGCTAGAATCTGATGAATAACCAATGGCTCACTTGAGCTTTATGCCTGTCTTCTTCTTTCCCTTTGCCTGCTTCTTATCCTTAGTTTCCTTCTCTTTTTCTTCTTCAGGTTCTTTTCCCTTTTCCATCCTGTTCAGGACACCAATTGCTATGGCCAGCAGGATAATTCCTGCAAGAGCATAAAGCAGATAGGACCAGAATGCTGAGAACCTGCTCTTTCCCACATTGAGTATGAATCCCTGTGTGAACTGCTTTTCCTCTCCGCTCACTTCTACATTCACAGATACCATATAGTCCCCATCCTCCACATCACTGTCTGGAGATGCAAGAAGGTTGACTGTCGCATTCTCATTTGGGGATATCTGAACCTCGTTGCTGTCCACAGTTATCCATTCTATATCTTCATTGACCTTTATCTTGAATGTTGCTGTCTCATTAGCATTTCTTATCTTAAGCGGGATTACGGTCTCAACACCTTTCTGCACAAATACATCCTCATATTTTATCTCAGGCTCTTCTGCCTCAATCTCAGGCTCCTGGAAATCTTCAATTTCCTCTGCCATCTGTTCTTCTATATCTCCTGTCTCATCTGAAACATTGCTTTCTGCATCATCTGTCTGCACGCCTGTCTGGTTTGCTGTCTCATTGCCTGATCCTTTTTCCCCATACAATGACCCTACTGAGCTGAACGCATACAATCCTGCATACACAATGCCTGCCAGCACAAGAATTATGATTATTCCAAGAATGGCATACTTGAGCCATGGCCTGCCTTCTGTTTCCTCCTCTTCTTTCATGGCTCTCTTCTTTTCCTTTGGCTTCTTTTTCTCTTCAGCAACAGGCTCAAGAGCTGCGGCATCCCTCCTTTGCTTCCATTCTCCTGCTCCTGCTATGCCCGCCAGCACTGCAAGAACAATCAGAGCAGCGATAAGGTACCACAGGTATTTTATATAGAATGGTTCATCCTTGCTTACCTTCAGAACAATCTCCTCTGATATTGGTTTCTGCTTTCCTTCAACATCAATCTTGATGTTTATCCTGTAGTTTCCCTGCTCAACATTCTCATCAGGTGTAACTATTATGTTCACGGTCCCTTTATCATCAGGAGCTATCTCAATATTCTCCTGATCAACGCTTATCCAGTCAACATCCTCATTCACTCTTATCCTGAATGTGTTGGGCTCATAGTTGTTCTGTATTGTAAGGGGGATTGTGATATTCTCTGTATCCTTTATCTCTATGATATCTCCTTCTCCTTCAAGTCCTGTCCTGTTCACATATATTGTTGCGCTTTCCAGCAGTCCCTGTGAATCATCCTTACTCTCAGCAGAGTCTTCTGCAGAATCCTCCTGCTCTGTCTCTTCATCTCCGAAAATCCAGTTCCAGACTGAGGATAGCAGTCCTGGCTCTTGTGTCTGATTCATCTCCTGTGTCTGGTTCCATTCTGAATCCTGATAAGGCATGCCTGTCTGGTTTGATGCCTGATCTGTCATGTTGGTGCTATCTGATGCCAGATATGATGTGAGGAAGTATACTCCTGCCCCTAATGCTCCAAGTATGAGCAGCAGCAATCCTATTATGATAAGCCATTTCAGCCATTTCCTTTCCTTATTGTCAACTTCAAGAAGCTTGTCTTCTTTCTCCTCTGGGATGATCCTTGATGGTTCTCCTTCAACCTCCTGCCAGAACTTTTCATCCTCTTTGCTTCTTCTCTTGTTCAAGAGAAGAAGTGCAAGTGTCAGCAGCACCAGAAGCAGCACTCCTGCAAGCAGGTAAGGCCAGCTGTCTACAAATTTCTCCCATAATGTCTTCTCCCTGAGCTTCAGGCTGAATTCTCTCTCATATCCTATTTCCTTGCCCAAGGGTATTGCTGTGAGTGAAATGTCATATGTTCCTTCAGGAGTCTCGTTTGTTGGAGTAGAGATCATGTTGACTGATTCTGTTCCTCCTGCAGGTATCATTATCCTTGTCCTGTCAAGCCCTATCCAGGAATGGTTTCCCTGAAACAGTATGTCATATGTGCTGTTCCTTATGCCAAGATTTGTCAAGGTTATCTCGTGAGTTCCGCCTGCATAATCCACTTCAAGATCGTCTTCTATGCTGTTTACCTCTATCTTGTAGGCATCCTCTATTGAAGTGACTCCCACAAGGAATGAATCCTGCACCACTTTCTCAGGGAAATTGGTAACATTTGCTCTCAGCACAAACTCGTGCTCTCCTGTTACATTGCACGGAACATTAAGCATTACAGGCACATCCTCTGTGGTTCCTGGATTGACAACAGCTTCCTGCTTTCCGAGGCTTGCCCACTCTTCTCCGAAAAGAGAGAATGAGTATCTGCTTGCTCTTGTGCCGTCATTACTGGCATGGCCGTTAGCTATATACTGTTCGCAGCTCACAAGCTGAGGCGCAGGGTCTGTAGTTAGATGTATTGAATAGCAGTTCTCAACACTTACTGAGACTGACTTGTCTACAGGAAGCTGGCCTCTCTCTGAAACAGCATTGAAGGTTATATTATATAATCCCTCTGGCACAGCTGAAGGGTAGACTGTTACATTCACATTTGTTGCCTGCTTCTTTGCCAGGCTGACCACACCTGAATCAAAGAATGCCCATTGGCTGTTGGTGTTAAGGAAATAACTATTGGCCACATCAGCATTGTTGGTTATTGTGACAGGGACGGAATTCCTTATGTCCTTGCAGACAGAGTAGCTGTCTGCTGAACTTATTGAGTAATCATAGCAGGGATTTATATTGAGACTGAAAGGAAGCTCCGCGATCATCTCATTGGTCTGTGCTTCAACCCTGAGAACAAAATCAAGCTCGCCATATATCCCGCAGGGTGTTGCTACAAAAACATATATCTCTTCACTTTTTCCTGGACCTAGAACAAGCACTTCTTCGCTTATGCTTATGTATTCAGCATAAGGTGTAACATTCAGATTATATGTCTCTACAAAATCGCCTGTATTCTTTACAACGAATGTGTATCTTACAGGTTTGCAAGGGCAGACATCGCTTGGCTGTTCTGTCTGGATGACATCAGTATTGATGCACTTCCTCACATCAACTGCCTGTTCCATCTGCTTTGAAAGGCCGAATTCTGTGGTTATGCTTGTTATGAGGGCAAAATTCCCTTCTGTTCCGCATTCAGCGCTGATGAAATTAGGTATTCTCCTGCTTTCTCCTGGCTTTAGAGTCAGCCTGGAAGGACTGAAAGCTGAGTAGGGCAGTGCTGAGCCTGACTGGCTTATCTCATATACACTGGTCACATCACCAGTGTTCTCTATAGTTATTGAATTCTCAAGATCAGAACAGGAACATGCATAAAGGGTCTTCTGAGAAGCATAAGCATTGAAATCCTCCTGCAGAGCAAAAGCTGACTTCATACTTATGACAAGAAGAATCAAGAATAATACAATATAAACAAGTTTGATTTTACTACTCATTATGAATAACCCCTATTTATTACTACGCAATAGAATATTCATATTTAAATGTTTCGTTTTATTCTGATATTCTTTCAAAAACCAAATATTTATATATAATAACTTAACTATTGTTAATATTATTGTTTTCTGACTAACAGAGGCCAAAACAATGAAAAAGCAGTATATGCCCCAGGAGATAGAGGTTTGGTATATCATCCCCTCAATAAGGAGGGAGCTGGCAAAGGCAATGGCAGTCAGGGGCCTAAAACAGAAAAGGGTTGCTGAACTGCTTGGCATAACAGGCGCTGCTGTAAGCCAGTACCTCAAGCAGAAGAGGGCAAAGGAAGTTGATTTCAAGCCAGAGACCATGGCAGAGATCCGGAATTCAGCAGACAGGATAATAAATAACAGTGATATGCTCATATGCGAGATGCAGAGGCTGCTCAAGGTTGTGAAGAAGAGCAAGACCCTCTGCAAGGTGCATTACAGGTTTGGAAGGATGCCCCAGAAGTGCGAGGCATGCCTTGAGGCAGAGTGAAAGATATAATCCGGAGAACAAAGCAATAAAAATGAAAGAAGAAAAAGTATATTTCAAGAATAATCATGGAGAGAGGCTCTGCGGAGTGCTAACTGTGCTTGAGGATGCCTCAAAAAAACACCCCTTAGTTGTGCTTTGCCATGGTTTTACGAGCAGCAAGGACAGTGCAACATATCCTCTTATGGCTGAAAAGCTATATGATTCAGGCATACTATCACTAAGATTTGATTTTTACGGGCATGGAGAAAGCGAAGGGAGATTTGAGGATATAACAATAACAGAAGGAACAGAGGAGGTTATATCTGCAATTGATTTTGTGAAAACACTTGAATATGCAGGCAATATCGCTTTGTTCGGCACAAGCTTTGGAGGATTATGCGCTACGCTTGCTGCATCAAGATTCAACACAATAACAGCTCTTGGTTTGAAAGCTCCTGCTTCTGATATGATAGATAACAGAAGAAAGCATCTTGGAGAAGAAGGATATGATGAGTGGAAACAGATGGGGGTTGCTGAGTTCAATAACCATAGCGGAATAGTTGTAAAACTAAATTACTCTTTTGCAGAGGATGGAGAAAAGATAAATGCATTTGAAGAGGCGAGGAAAATATCCTGCACCACCCTGATAGTGCATGGAGACAATGACTTAAGTGTTCCATTGCAGCAGTCAGAAAGGCTTGCAAAGGGCATAAAAAATGTAAAACTTGAAATTATTGAAGGAGCAAATCATCATTTTGACAGGCCCGGAGAAAAGGAAAAAATTAATATGATGTTCGTAAAATTCTTCAAGGAGGTATTGACATGAAAACAATATATCTGGACAATGGAGCGACAACAATGGTTGATCCAAAGGTGGTTGAGGCAATGAGGCCTTACTTCACTGAGAGATATGGCAATGCATCTTCAACCCACCACAAGGGGCAGGAGGCAAAGATGGCTCTTGAGGAATCAAGAGAGGCAATAGCAAAATCAATAGGCGCAAGGCATGATGAGATAATATTCACATCAGGAGGGACAGAATCAAACAACCTTGCGATAAAAGGCTTAGCATTCGCCAATAAGGAGAAAGGCGACCATATCATAACCACAAAGATAGAGCATGACTGCGTGCTTAATGCCTGCAAATGGCTTGAAACACAGGGATTCAGGGTTACATACCTTGATGTTGATTCAGAGGGATTTGTTGATCCAAAACAGCTTGAGAAATCAATCACAAAAAAGACGATCCTTGTGTCAGTGATACATGGAAACAATGAGATCGGAACAATACAGGATATAAAGGCACTTGGTGATGTTTGCAGGAAGCGCAATGTGCTCTTCCACACAGATGCATGCCAGAGCTACACAAAGACAGAACTCAATGTGAAGAAGCAGAATCTTGACCTTGTGACGATAAACAGCCACAAGATACATGGCCCAAAAGGTGTCGGAGCACTGTTCATAAGAAAAGGAATCAACATGACTCCTCTGCTTCATGGCGGAGGGCATGAGAGGAACAGGAGATCAGGCACAGAGAATGTGGCAGGGGCTGTAGGTTTTGCAAAAGCAGTCAAGCTCGCAAAATCAAGCCATGTAAAGCAGATGAAGAAGCTGAGGGATCATGCTATCCAGGAGCTCTTGAAGATACCAGACACAATGCTCAATGGAGCTGAAGGAGAGAGCAGACTCTGCAATAACATAAACATGACATTCAGATATGTTGAAGGAGAGTCAATAGGGGCGTATCTGGACGCAAAGAAGGGCATATGCACTTCAACAGGATCAGCATGCTCTTCCCACACGCTTGAGCCCAGCCACGTGCTGCTGGCAGTTGGAATTAAGCCAGAGGATGCTCACGGAAGCCTGAGGATAACTCTCAGCAGGTTCACGACAAAGGAGGAGATTGATGTCTTCCTCAATACACTGCCTGGAATAATAGATAAGCTTAGGAAGATGAGTCCTCTGGCAAAGACAGATTCAGGATGGTGAATCCAGACAATAAGTATAGATAAGGAATGCGTAAAAATGGCAAACATACAGAATAATCAAGGAGGATACAGCAAGAGAGCAATGGATTACTTCCAGAATCCAAAGCACGTAGGCGAGATAGAGAATCCAGACGGAACAGGCAAGGTCGGCAATCCTGTTTGCGGTGATGTCATGCACATCTACATCAAGGTAGAAGACAATAAGATATCTGAGATAAGATTCAAGACCTTTGGTTGTGTCGCAGCAATAAGCTCTTCTGAGGCATTATGTGTGATTGCAGAAGGAAAGCCCCTTGATGAAGCAGAGAAGATAACAAACAAGGACATCCTAGGCCATCTGGGATGGCTGCCTCCTGTGAAGATGCACTGCTCTATACTCGGAGCAGAGGGACTGCACGAGGCAATAAAGGATTACAGGGAAAAGCATAAAAAGGCATAAGCCTTCATCTTTCTCATGGAAGTCATTCTCGCAAGATACGGAGAGATAGCCCTGAAAGGCAGGAACAGGATAGACTTTGAGAATCAGCTAAAGGACAATATAAAGAGATCAGTAAAAGGAAAAGTAAAGAAACAGCGCGGAAGAGTCTTCATATATCCTGATGATATGGCTGATTCCCTAAGAAGATTAAGGAAAGTTTTTGGTCTTGTGTCAATAAGTCCAGCATACTCTGTGGAAGCTGATATTGACAGTATAAAAGATAAATGCCTTGATATAGCAGAAGGGACACTGTCAGAAAAAGGTTTCTCTACTTTCAGGATATCTCTGCACAGGTCACAGAAGAAGCTGAAGCCAAGCCCTGAGCTTGAGAAGGAGATAGGGGCATTGATTGTGGAGAAGACAGGGAAGAAAGTAAAGCTCAAGGAGCCTGATCTTGAGATATCAGTTGAGATATCAGACAGGGCATATGTATTCTCAGAAAGGATATCCTGTGTGGGTGGCATTCCAGCAGGTATTGAGGGAAAGGCAGGTCTTCTGGTGGAGAACAGGGAGTCTGTGCTTGCAGGACTTCTTGCTATGAAAAGAGGTTGCAGCCTTGTTCTGCTGATGCTGAAAAGCACACCTCATGGTGATGAGAGTCTGCTGGAAGAATTCGGCTGCCAGCAAGAGCACATTCATGTAAAAGATATAACAGAGGCAGATGAGATATCAGAGCAGAAGGGATGCAGAGCTATCATCACAGGACAGCAGTTTGAAGATGTCTCAGATATTGGAACATCCCTGCCTGTTCTGAGGCCTCTTGTTGGAATAAGCCCAGAGAAAGCAGAGGAGATGCTGCTGATAAGACAATGAAAAAAACAAAGACAAAGAGAACAGCAAAGACAAAAAGAATGGCATCAGCATCAGAGGAAGAGTTCACTGAGATATTTGAGAAGAAAGTAGTTGATACTATATTAAAAAACAGGCTTTTCACAAAAAAGGACAGGGTCCTTGTTGCCTGCTCTGGAGGAAAGGATTCAACAGCTCTTCTTTACATATTGAAGAAAAGAGGATACAATGTGCAGGCCATAACTGTTGATGCAAAGATAGGGAATTACACACAGAAGAACCTTGAGAACCTAAAGAGATTCTGCGAGGAGAACAATGTAAAGCTCCATGAAATATCATTCAGGAAGGAGTTCGGAAGCTCCCTGTGCCACATCAGGCAGATTCTCCAGTCCAGAGGAGCTAAGCTGAGATCATGCACTATCTGCGGAGTGCTTAGAAGATACCTCCTCAACAAGGCAGCAAAGAGACTCAGAGCTGATTATGTCGCAACAGGACACAATCTTGATGATGAGGCCCAGGCAGTGATGATGAACCTTCTCAGGAATAATCTTATCACAGGAGCGAGGGTGGGGCCAAAGACAGGAACAAGCACAAGAAGACCTCATTTTGTCCAGAGAGTCAAGCCATTGTCTATGTGTTCTGAGAAAGATGTGGAAAATTATTCTAAGATCAGAGAGTTTCCTGTCAACTACATGCCATGTCCCTGCAGGCATGATGCCTACAGGAACAAGATCAGGAAGATGCTTGATAGAATAGAGAAAGACATGCCTCGAGTCAAACAAAATATAATCATATCATTCTCAAAAGAGCTTGCGGCCCTGAGAAAAAGATACTCAGATGGGGTTCAGGAATACTGCATAGAATGCGGAGAGCCCTCAAGGTCAGACAAGTGCGGAACGTGCACAATACTATCTCTTCTTAAACCATCTGAAGCAAAAGCGCAGGCATAGAATATGAGAAAAGACAAGTTCAAGACAATGAAGAATGTGTTTGATGATCATGCAGAGAAGATACTGTTCAAGCTTATGTCTGAAGGGCATTTTGAAGGTCTTGAGAGTCCGGTTTTAATAGGCAAGGAGGCCAACATATTCACAGCCAGGAAAGGCGAAGGCAAGGTGATAGTCAAGATATACAGGCTTGAGACAAGCGACTTCAGGAAGATGTATGAGTACATAAGATATGACACCAGATATCTCGGTCTCATGAAGAAGAAAAGACTTATAATATTCTCCTGGTGCCAGAGAGAGTTCAGGAATCTGCTTAAGGCAAGGGAAGCTGGCCTGAATGTTCCAACTCCAATAGCGTTCAAGGATAACATACTTGTCATGGAGATGATAGGGAAAGACAGTCCTGCGCCTCAGCTCAAGGACAAACACCCAAAGAATCCTGAAAAATTCTATAATGGACTATTGGATAATCTGGCCAGCCTGTATTCTGCAGGTTTTGTCCATGGAGATGTCTCTGAGTTCAATATTCTGAATGACAATGGAACTCCTGTGATCATTGACTTCTCGCAGGCATCTCCTCTAAGAAGTGCGAACAGCAAGGAGCTTCTTGAGCGCGATGCAAGGAACATAAGCAGGTTCTTCAGCAAGCTGGGAATAGATACAGAAAAGGAAGAAGTGATGAACAGAATCATTGGATAATCGCTTTAAGCCAGCTTAATATTGTATTGAGAAATCCTTTCTTTTCCTTATCCAAACCATGCTGTAATCCTGCTTGCTGACCTTCAGGAAAGTCATACTTATCACTTGCATTCACGTCTGTATGCGCGTTCTTGGCTTCACCTGATCTGTTATCAGGAGAGGTATCATTCTTGGTAATAGTATCATCTGTGATGTTATCTGCACTTGCTATTGAAGCATTATTTCCTGAATCTGGTGTTACCTCAAGAATGGACTCAAGAACAAGATCCTTATCTGATACTATCTCTGTTATGCCGCCTCCTATGATAACCTTGCAGACATCATTATCCTTGAGCTGCTCATGCACTACAACTATCTCTCTCACGCTTATCAGAACATCATTGATTGTTCTTGTCTGCTTGAGCTCTATCCATACAGGATTTCCATCAACCTCAAAACCGCATAATTCACCATCTTTTGAAACATCAAGCAGATAAACCTCATGCAGCTCCCCATATATCTCTGTGTATACTTTAGAACCTTCTTCAAGCCATATGGTGTTGCTAAGGCCATGTACTGAAATAGCAACTAATATAATGCACATAACTGCAAGAAAAGCCTTTTTGATCTTCAGCCTAAGCTCCATATAGAATGCTGATGACCCTATATTATATAATTATTGCGTATATTGCGTAAAAGAGGGCGTATTCTCTATAATGCATGATATTATATATCAAGAAAAAACAAAAAAACAAAAAAACAGATCGTGCGGAACTTTGGTTCACGCACTTTAAAGATAGCCTATTAGTTACTTAGATTTAATGCCTTATTTATAAATCTTTTGTGGACCTTAAATGTATAAAAGGGTAATTGACGGCCCATATGCTAAAATAAGGACATTTAGAGGTCCTCACACTAATAGAATATTAAAAAATGCCTTATTCCTTACCAAGAAACCAATCTGTCAATATTATCCTCTTGAGCCTTCCTATGCTTTCAATCTCTATCACTTTCTTGTTTTCCAGAGACTGGAATATCCTTGCCAATGAAGTCTTGGGTATTCCTGTGTTATTTCTTATAGTGGCCTGAGTGCTCTTATGATCCTTCTGTGAAATTAGGTAATCCACAACCTTTTTCTCTCTTTCATTTAGGGTCTTTATTATATCTCTTGCCCTGGGATTTAGCTCTTCTTTTTCCTCTTTGGCATCTTCTGACTTAACAGGTTCCTGATCATTCTTGGTTAATCTCTTTGCAGCAGACTTCTTTTTCTTATTTTTCTTCTTTTCAGGCACCTTCTTTATGGACATATTCCTCTTGGTCAGCCTGAAAAGAAAGAATACTATTGCTGCAAGAACAGCCACCCCTATCAGGACATATATGTATCTTCTTGTTGATGAGAAAAGGTTCTTGTTTAGATGGACAGTTATGCTTGTCTGGAGCCCTTTTGTGACATTCACATCAGTTGAGCCTACAAAATCATCAAATGCAGCATGCACCTTGCACTGCCCTACAGGAACCAGTTCCTGTTTGAAAGAGCCGAACTGGTCTGTATTGAGGGATTGGCTGTATGATTTGCATTTTATAGTAACATCTGCATCACTTATAAGCTTGCCAGCAGGAGAAACCACACTGCCCTCTATGGAACCCGCAGGGTGCACATAAATGGTATCAAACATTGTTGGATTATTCTCCTCTACAAGAAATGTCCTCTCAGCTGAATAGTCTATCTCTGGAGTCGATGGCTTGTCAAGCTTGACTATAAGCTTCCATTTTCCTACATTTATCCTGTAATCAAACTGACCTGCATCATTGAGGTATTCACTAAGGTTTATTGAGGTCCCTGTATTCACGTTCATAAAATAAAGTTCAACTGGCTGAGATGTTATTATATCATTGCTCTCGATGCTCTTTATAGTGATGAACAGATCAGAATAGGTTATGACAGCGCTAACTGCATTGATAATAGCAAGGAATGTTATGATGCAGCAGATAATCATAATTGCTTTTCTTTTCATGCAAATATCTATTATCCTGCTATTTTTAAATGTTTTTATAAAAAATATAATAAGTCATCAGCTTCTGTTTACAAAGCTTTAAAAATAGAGGATTTCTGATTTTTGTATATGCAACCAGATATGGATTACTTTTATGATCTGAAGATTCCCAAGGAAAGAGTAGCTGTGCTCATAGGAAAGGATGGCGAGATCAAGAAGCAGATTGAGAAAGAGACCCACGCCAGGATTGTGATTGACTCAAAAGAAGGCGATGTAAGGGTGATCGGACGGGAGCCTGTAGGCCTTCTTTCAGCAAGAGAGATAATCAAGGCAATAGGCAGGGGATTCAATCCTGAGTTTGCCATGCTTCTTCTCAAGCAGGACTACTGCCTTGAGATAATCAACATCTCTGATACAGCAGGAAAGTCAAAAAAGAAGCTGATGAGAATCAGAGGAAGAATAATCGGGGAAGATGGCAAGTCAAGAAAGACAATAGAGGACCTAACTGAAACAAGCATATCAGTGTATGGAAAGACTGTCTCGATTATAGGGAAGCATCTCAACGCTGATCTTGCAAGAAAGGCAGTTGAAAGCCTTATCTCAGGAGCGAAGCATTCAGCTGTCTACAGGCGTCTGGAGAAAAAAAGCAAAGAATTAAAAATAAGTGCTTTAGACCAGGATGTATTCAAGGAAACCAATGACCAAAATGGCTAAAGAGTCGCAGACAAAGCTGTCAGAAAAAAAAGAGGAAAGCAAAAAGCCAATAGCCTATGAGCTGGCAGAAAAGCACAGAGAGATATCAGTAGCAGAATTCTTTGAGAAGAACAGGCACCTTCTGGGTTTTGACAACAAGAAGAAAGCCTTGCTTACCACAGTTAAAGAGGCAGTAGACAACAGTCTTGATGCGTGCGAGGATGCAAATATAGCTCCAGAGCTTTCTGTGGAACTCATTGATATGAAGAATGACAGGTTCAGGATTATAATAGAGGACAACGGCCCAGGAATAATAAAGAAGAACATGCCAAATATCTTCGCAAAGCTTCTTTACGGATCAAAGTTCCACACACTGAAGCAGAGCAGAGGCCAGCAGGGCATAGGGATAAGCGCAGCTGCCCTATACGGACAGCTGACAACAGGCAAACCAATAAAGATAGTATCAAAGATATCTCCTGATGACCCTGCTCATGCATATGACCTGCACATAAACACCCAGAAGAACAAGCCCGAGATATTCAAAGAGGACTCAAAGGAATGGAAAAAAGACCATGGCACCAGGATTGAGCTTGACCTTGAGGCTTCATACCAGCAGGGAGGGCAGTCTGTTGACAACTATCTCAAGCAGACAGCTATTGTAAATCCTCATGCGACCATCATCTACACAAATCCAAAAGCAGAACAGCTTATATTCGCAAGAGCAACAGACCAGCTTCCTAAGCATACAAAAGAGATAAAGCCTCATCCTTACGGTATTGAGATAGGAATGCTCATAAAGATGATGAAATGGTCTGAGGCAAAAACACTTCAGAGCTTTTTCATGAATGAATTCTCAAGAGTAAGTTCTGCAGTATCCAAAGAGATATGCTCAAAAGCAGGTGTGCTTCCAAGCACAAAGCCCAAGTCCGCTAACAGGGATCAGGCAGAAAGGCTCATAGCAGCAATAAGAGACACTAAGATAATCGCCCCCCCTACTGACTGCGTCAGCCCCATAGGCGAGGAGCTGCTTCTGAAAGGACTAAAGAAAGAGATCAACGCAGAATTCTATTGCTCTGTGACAAGATCCCCTTCTGTATACAGAGGAAATCCATTCCAGGTAGAAGCTGCAATCGCATACGGCGGAGAGCTTCCAGGAGACAAGCATGTCAGGATAATGAGATTCGCAAACAGGGTGCCTCTGCTCTACCAGCAGGGAGCCTGCGCTATAACAGAATCCATCTCATCAACATTATGGAGGAACTACGGGCTTAGCCAGAGCCAGAATTCAATACCTGTGGGGCCTGCAATAATCGTTGTTCATGTGGCTTCAGTATGGGCCCCATTCACTTCAGAAGCAAAAGAGGCCATAGCCCACTATCCTGAGATAATCAAGGAGATAAAGCTCGCTTTGCAGGAAGCAGGAAGGAAGCTGGCGCAGTACACAAAAAAGAAGAAGAGATACTCAGACGAGCTTAAGAAGAGAAGCTATATAGAGAAGTACATGCCTTATGTAGGGCAGGCATTGCAGCAGATTCTTGACCTCAAAAAGAGTGATGAAGATCAGATAGAGAACAACCTGAAGGAGATATTGGAAAAGAAGAGAGGCAAGCTGCAGAAGGTTGAGATGGAGAATGCTGATTATGATGAGGAATTCGCCAGGATAGGAAATGAGAAAGAGGAGAGCGGAAAGACCGAGGAGGAAGCTGAAGAAAATGAGTGATGTCATAAAAAGCCTCAGGAGCATAGCTAAGGATGTGCATAATTCCATAGTGAAGAAAAAAGCCCCTTTACTTGAGATGCCCATAAGATCCCTCCAGAATGTAACCTATAATCCTAAAGACGGCTACTTTGAGCTCAAGGGAAAGACTATGAAGAGAGCGCTGGCGGCGTCTACAATCAAGACCTTTGCCCAGACCCTTCTCATGATGAATGAGTCAAAGAAGATAATTGAGAATGATGATATAGCCACAAAGAGAGAGATGTATTATGTGAGCAAGAACTGGGGAGATGCCATGTTCAAGGAACAGCCAGAATCAGATACTGTCATGGATGATATAGAAGCCATGATATCTGTTAACCGGGAACAGCTAGGATTCATACCCGAAGAGAAAGGGGGTGCTGTGGCAGGCAGGCTTGTTGTTGTTGACAAGGATGAGACAGGCAAGACAATAAAGGTTGACTGCACTAAATTCGGTTCAGGAGCATATTCTGTGCCCACATCAGTTGAGGAACTTAAGTTTGAGACCAATGCAAAATTTATACTCGCGATAGAGACAGCAGGTATGTTCCAGAGGCTTGTCAAGCATGGATACTGGAAAAAGGCCAACTGCATACTTATCAGCATGGGCGGTGTTCCCACAAGGGCATGCAGAAGGTTCATAAGACGTCTTAGTGACCAGAAGAAGCTTCCGGTCTATGTATTCACAGACGGAGACCCTTATGGATTCCTCAATATATACAGGACACTAAAGGTGGGATCAGGAAATGCTGCCCATATAAACCAGTTCTTCTGCGTTCCCAATGCAAAGTTCATAGGAGTGACTCCTCAGGACATACTTGACTATAAGCTTCCTACACACCCTCTTAAAGAGGTAGATATAAAGAGGATAAAGGATGGAATAAAGAATGATCCTTTTGTCCATGAGAACAAGGACTGGGAGAAGGCTCTCAGGCTCATGCTCAAGCAAGGCAAGAGAGCAGAGCAGCAGGCATTTGCCAAATACAATCTGAACTATGTGATAGACAAGTATCTTCCTGAAAAGCTCAAGAACCAGAAGACATGGCTTACATGAGCTGCGATGCCATAATATTTATAAACAAAAGCTCTCAATTCTTGATTTACGGACCCATAGCCTAGTCTGGCAGCCATGAGCTCTTCTTAGGAAGCGCATTGCTGGGCAAATAAGGCATCAGCCTTCTAATGGCTGTTTTCAAGGTTTTGAAACAGCCTAAAGCAAGCTGAGGATCGAGGGTTCGAATATCCTTATGATCATCAGGGTCATAAAAGGTTCGGAAGTCCCTCTGGGTCCGTTTAATAAAGGCAAAAACGCCGGACAAGCTTAATGCCGGCAGTTTTGTCTTTTTTAGTTGTCTTTTTAGACAACTAATAATACGACTAATAATACATGACTGCTTTATTGGTCTTGATTATTTGTGCGTTGGCGGAGTGGCCAAACGGCTAAGGCATTCGGCTGCAACGGGATGATGAGATGATCATGAAAGGAATCATCGATGATCTGCGGATCCCGAAGATTCCGGGTTCAAATCCCGGCTCCGCCTTCATGATGCAGAAGCGAATAAGCATTTCAACATCAGCAAAGTATGAGCTAGTTGACATAACAGGCAAGGTCAAAGAGGTAGTTGCACATTCAGGAATCAAGAGAGGAATCTGCAGCATATATGTTCCTCATGCAACTGCTGCCATAACCATCAATGAGAACGCAGATCCTAATGTAAAAAAGGATATCCTCAATGCTCTTGAAAAGCTTGTGCCTGAAGGGCGATGGCTGCATGATAAGGTCGACAATAATGCGGCAGCGCACATAAAAGCCTCTATCATAGGTCCTAGTGAATCAATACCTATAGAAGGCAGCGAGCTTATGCTTGGAACATGGCAGGACATATTTTTATGTGATTTTGATGGTCCAAAAAACAGGAATATCATACTCACAATGCTGGAAGATACTGGATACAGAGAGAGGAAGTGAATAACATGCCGAGTTGCGATATGTGCGGTGCAGAGGGCAAGCTTGTCCGCGCCCTTGTTGAAGGCACAGAGCTGAATGTATGCAGCGGCTGCGCAAAATTCGGAAAGGCAATCCCCAGTCCTGTGAGATTTGTCAAAAAGCAAAAGGAAGTAAGAGAGCAGAAGCCAGAATCCCTGGACATCATTGTCCCGGAGTATAGCAGGATCATAAGGAAGAAGAGGGAAGAAGCCGGGATAAGCCAGGATGACCTCGCAAAAAAGATCGCAGAGAAGCAGTCAGTCATCCAGAAGGTAGAGTCAGGCCAGATGGAGCCCAGTATCAATCTGGCGAAGAAACTTGAAAACTTTTTTAAAATAAGGCTGATTGAGAAATATGATGAGAAAGGAGGGGCTCTTTCCACCAAGAGAAAGACTGCAGAATTCACTATAGGGGATGCTATTAGGGTCAAGCAGAAAGGTACAAAATAACTGATAATAACTGATAATAATTGATGGCAGGATCAAGCTTTAGCCTGCAGATGAGGTAGGATAGGTTAATATGGTGAGCACGAAGAGAACAAACAGAAAAAAGCAAATAAAGAAAGATAAAAGGTTAGCATGGGCATCTCTCGGATTTGCAATGCTGTTCTGGGTGCCTCTGTTCAATGTATTTGTTTTCATGCCAGCATCAATCTACTTCGGGTCAAAAGCGATCCATCGTTCAATAAAGCAGCCAGAGAGGTATGGCGGGATTGTTTTAGCTTCTGTATCTGTATTTATTGCTGCTATCTCATTCATAATCGCTCTTGGGGTATTGATACTTACATCCACTGGCAGGATTGTTATTGAATGATCCATGATAATCAATAATTTAGACAGGATAAGGTAGAATGGCAGAAAATCTGGTTATGATCTTTGGAAGTTTCATATTTGCAGGGCTGTTCGCATTCCTTTCTCTAGTCCTGTTGACTGTGATATTCTCGTTTCTCAGGAAGCAGGAGGATCTTTCATACGAACCCACTGTCAGTGTTGTAATCCCTTGCTATAATGAGGAGAAGAACATATCAGAATGCGTAAAAGGAGTGTATGCGCTTTCTTATCCTTCTGAAAAGATGGAGGTCATAATAGTAGATGATGGAAGCACAGACAGCACATTAAGGAATGCCGAGTCCCTCAGAAATCTATTCAAGGATCTGAAGATACTGAAGGCAGACCACAAAGGAAAGTCAGAAGCCCTTAATCTTGGCATAAGGAATTCCAGAAACGAGATAGTATTCACTGTTGACGCAGATACAGTGCTCGAAAGGAATGCTCTGAAAAAGTTGACAGCTCCTTTTGCCTCTTGCAAAGTAGCGGCAACAAATGGGTCTTGCATCGCAAACAACACTACCACGATATGGGCACTTTTCCAGAATGTTGAGTATCACTATAACAATCTGATAAGAAAGAGCTTCTCGACACTCTTCAATGAAGGCATCTGGTTCTTCGGGGCATTTGCCTGCTACAGGAGGGAGATACTTGAGAAAGTGGGGTATTTCAAGAAGGATGCTCTCACAGAGGATGCTGACATGAGCCTGGAGCTCTATTCAGAAGGGTACAAGACAATAAATGTGCATGACGCATTCGGCTATGTGAGAGTCCCTGCGACATTCTCAGAGCTTCTCAAGCAGAGGACAAGATGGTGGATGGGTGTGCTGCAGTCATTATGGAAGAACAAGAGGCTTTTTTCATCTAAATCCAGCCCTTCTATACTCTTCCTGTTCATAAACCAGTACTGGTGGTCGTTCTATGCTGTGATATCCTTTCCAATAATAGCATACCAGGTGTTCTACTGGATGCCATACAACACAGAGACCTTCACAATGCTTTTCATGTATCTTTTCAGATGGTTCTCCCTTCTGGGTCCGGTCTATGTTGTATACAAGCTTCCTGAGTGGGGTATATCAATATACAGCATATTCGGAGTGCTTTCAGGAATCATCAGCGCTGCACTGATAATCAGGGCAATCCATATGTTCAGAGACAGGTACAGCTTTAAGAATGCATTTGGAATATTCTTCTATTTCCCTTACACGATAATTTTAAATAGTATCACAGTTATAGGCCTTATAAAGCTAATATTTTTAAAGAGGAAGTACTTTATAAACTGACACAAGAGAGGCACAAAAAGAGGTTTTTATGGGACTGCTCATGGACGTTATTGACTGGATGATTCAGATTAATTCCTCTTTTCTCAAGTGGAATATAGCTCATGGAAGAGAGATACTTGATGTTATGCATGTGATATTTGACAATATATTCTATGTTTTCCTTTGTATGACTGTTTTCATAACAACAGTGTACCTTGTGCTTTCTGTGTCTGCTGTTCTCTCCAGGAAGAGGCATAAAGAGAAAAGTTTTGACTCAAGCAATGCCCCATTCATCACTATCCAGATTCCCACCAGAAATGAGTCTATAGCACTGAGATGCGCAGAAAACTGCCTTGGTTTTGACTATCCAAAGGACAGGTATGAGGTACTGATAGGAGATGACAGTGATGATCCGGCCATATCAGGTCAGCTTGCTGAGTTTGCAGGATTGCATGAAAGAGTGAAGGTCATCAAGAGGCAGAAGAATATAGGTTTCAAGCCAGGAAACCTCAATAATATGCTGAAGCATTCAAAAGGGGACTATATAGTAGTATTTGATTCTGATTTCACGCCTGGCAGGGATTTCCTCAAGAGGATAATCGCGCCTTTCCAGCATAACAAGAACCTGTCTGCAGTGCAGGCAAGATGGAACTTCAATAACTTCAACCAGAACTATGTCACAGTGCTGGCTTCCACAATAGTGTATGTCTTCCATCATATTGTGCTGACATTCCTTAAGAAGCACAATACAGGCACCCTGTGCGGATCAGCAGAGGCTGTCAAGAAAAGCGATCTGATAAAGCTTGGAAGATGGAAATCAGGAAGCCTGACAGAAGATATAGAATACTCCCTGAGGCTTCACAAGAACAACAAAGGCATTATGTACCTTCCTGAACTTGAATGCTATAGCGATGTTCCCCATAAGGCAAAAGACCTCTACAAACAGCAGATGAGATGGGCGTATGGAGTCATATCATCCTACATAGAGCATGCAGGGTCACTGATAATCAACAGGTCAATATCAATCAAGAGAAAGGCGCTGAGCTTCTTTGCAGGATTCGGTTACGTGCTTCCTGTGATGATACTCGCTTTATTCACTTTCGGAACTCTAAGCTTTCTGACCCACAGGCCAGGACCGATAGATCTTCCGAGATTCTTCTCTGAAATGACCATCAACATACTCCTCACTTCAGGCCTCATAATCGCCAGTATAGTCTCATTATACCGGGCAAAGAAAGCAAGATATCTTGCAAAGATGCTGCTCTCATCATTCAGCGTAGGCATCATAACAACATTTTATGTAAATAAAGGCATATTCAAGTCTGTGCTAGGAAAGCCCATGGAGTGGTATCTTCTTGATAAGGACACTGCTGGGCATACTGCAAAGTAAAGGGGTGATTCTGTATAACATTGTGCAAACTAGCTCTAGAGGATAGCACAATCATAGTCCAATGGCAAACTCCCAGATCCAGAGAATACATTCAAGAGCAAAAGACTCCACTTCATTATTGTTTGTGATAGTCTTTGCTTTCTATGCTTTGCAGTTTGCAGGATCATTCATTTATGGACATTTCCCTCCCCATCTTGACTTCATAGCTGCTCTTGCATTGATCTCATTGGGATTTATAATACATCTTATTGCCGGAGTAAGCCCTCTTGTGCCTATTGGATTGGGCATTGGCCTTTTCTTCAATATAATCGGGCTTTATCATATAATCCCTTATGAAGGCTATGTTGGAACTCTTTACGGAGCTCCTCAGCTTGGATACCATTATGATTGGATTGTCCATTCCTTTGGATTCGGATTCTTCTCGCTTGCATTCAGCTCCCTTATGTTCCCATACCTTAGGAAGTCATTCAGGAGCTATTACATAATATTCATTGTCCTGCTCCTCTGCATGCTTGGGTTCGGTGCCATGAATGAGATAAACGAGTATCTGGGATACAGCTATCTAGGTATAGGAGAAGGATTCCTGGAGTTCGGAGATGGAGATACATCCCCTTCTGAAGGGCCATGGGAGAACACATCAATGGATCTTGTCAACAATCTTATAGGGGGGATATTATTTGTAGGAGGTTTTATGCTGTACAAGAAGTATATTATGTTTAACAACACTTCCGAGGCATGATTATGAAGATATTGAGGAAGATGTTGAGTTTATGAACTCTTCTATTTCCCTTACAGCTTCTTCATTGCCTGCCTGGACACGTTTCCTGAGGTTCTTCTCATATTCAGGAATCCTTTTCATGAATTCAGCAATCTTATCTCTGGATGACTCCCTGACATCCATGCCATATCCAAGTTTCTGTATGTAATGCGCATTAAGCATCTGCTCAAACTGATTCTTGACAGGTATGGAAAGGACGGGCTTTCTTAGCTGTATCGCTTCGGTTATCAAAGTGAATCCTCCGTTTGTTATCACTGCCTTGCATTCGCAGAGAGCTCTTATGAATTCCTTCTCATCAAATCTTCTGAACTCAAGGTTTTTTACTCTCTTGTTTTTGTTGAAGCCGAATATTATGAATCTCTGGTCTATCTTCTTCAGGTCCTTAAGAAGCTTTAGATTGGTATCTGATGTCTGGTATACAAGGGTGCGCCTGTTATCTGCTGTATTTGCAGGCTTCTCTTCCAGTATCTTCTCTCTTATTATTGGAGGGATCACCTTTGTCCTGGATCTCATCCTCTCAGGCCTGAAGAATGAGGCAACTATGTATCTTGTGGCTGTCGGCATGTTTATCCTGTTCACTATCTTTGTCTCTATGTACTCCTGCAGGCTTCCTCTTGGCAATTCCACCTTGTGCCTTATGATATGCTGGTTATCCAGACTTATTAGAGGCGTGTTTCTTAAGAGCGCGCAGTATGATGTAATGATCTCATAATCAGATATGATTATGTCAGGCTTGAAACTGTCATGCTCCTTCAGAATCCTCTTGAAATCTTTGTATAATGCAGGGGCCCTGATGAGATTCTCCAAAACTGTCCTTGTCTTACTCACCCTGTTCTTTTTGTATCTTATATGCAGGCCATGGATCCTGTTAACATCCTTGAATAATCTATCAAGATAATGGTATGACCTGCTTCCAGAGAATATCCTGACTTCGTGCTTTTTAGTGAGCTGCTGCAGAATAGGCTCTGATCTTGTGGCATGCCCCATGCCTTCACTGCACACTCCATACATTATCCTTGCCATTCTTAATCCATAGCTGATATCTATTGAAAATGGCACCAAGCTATTTTCATTGGGTTTAAAGATAATCCCGACTCTCAGGCTCGTCTGGGATTATCAGACTTGCGAACAAGTTCGCAAGTAATACCCCGCACTTTAGTGCGAGAGGTGCCATTTTCAAGACTAAAAATTGCCTGTGTAAAATGCAATCCTGTAATACCCCAACCTTTAGGTTGGGGATAGGGATTGCTTATAAATGAAACAGGCAATTTTTATTATTATTGATATTATGAGCTAAGCTGTTACTGGCTTAATGGTTCAATGTATCTCCAGACTTCAATCTCATCTGAATCATATGCCATGCTGAATACCTCTTTATTATCAAGAAGCCTCAGCAATCCTTCACCATCCTCCTGCCAGACATCTCCCCTGACCATGTCATCGGTTATCATTATATATTTTATGTCATATCTCTCAATTATTGCCCTAGCTCTGCCCATCTCAGTGGCGTGGAAGAGATCATATGCGTCAAGGAATACTGATTCAGGCCTTTCATGATGCAGCATGCTGCTGTCTATCAGAGCCTCCAGTCTTGAATAATATTCTATGTAGTATCCATTGCTGTAATGCGATGCCACAATACTGTCCTCTCTTGAATTATCACCCAGCCATATAAGCCCTTCCTCAATCTCTTGGTTCGGAGGCATAAGGGATATCCTTGCAGAATAAGATATGAAAGAGAAGAGTATACCGCAGGCTATTATGAAGAATGTGAAGTTCTTTATCATCTGCATATCCCACTTTCTTTGATTTAATCTCTCAAGTGCCACTGCAGCCAGGAAAGCAATAATGAAATTTGCATACATAAGGATATGGCTTCCTGCAAAATAGAATCCTGCTGCAAAGAATGCAAGAACAGCATAGACTGCCTTGTACTTTCCTATATCTTTCCAGGTAAGGGCAAAACCTATCAATGCAAGAATAGCATAGAAGATCCCAATGCCCAGTATGCCTCCGATATCAGATATTGCCTGTTTCAATGCATTGGGAGACAGCATAAAAAGATTATAGAATATTGGGCCGGGATTAATTGAGTAAGCTATCAGAGATATCATCATAAGAAACATGGATCTTCTCTGCATCTTCTTCTGGCTGAAAGAGAATGCCAGAAGGGATACTATTATCAGGAGCATGTTGAACAGGCTGAACATAGAAGCAAGCCCAAAAAACAAGGCTGACAGGATAACACCAAATCTCTTATTTTTGAGGAAAAAGTAGGCTCCGGCAAGACTGAGAACTATTGCAAAAGAATCCTGGGTAGCTATGAATGAGAACACAAAAACCGGAGCTGAAGCCAGTAATACAACAGATGCTTTGCTTATAAAGTCATTCAGTCCTAGTCGCTTCAATATGAGAAAGAATAGAACTCCAGAGAAAATTCCGCATATCAATGGAATCATTCTCAAAGCGAAATCCATTCCTGTAATATTGGATGTGCCTGCTATAAGCAGGTGGTAAGGCGTTATATGAATATATTCATCTGAGCTTAATGGGGGTTCTCTCTGTATGCTGCTTTTGCCTCCAATGCTCTCTGCAGCAAGGGCATGATAGTAAGGTTCTTCACCCATGATTGTGGCATTGCCGTCATTGAGCCTCATCAGCTGAGGCAGGATTATGAATACTGTAACTACCATGATTATAGATATTATGTTAAGTATTCTTTTTTCATTCTTCATCTTAGTTCACACATCACCTTATAAATCATAGCTCCCTGATTGTATGCCTCTTCAAAACATTCCTCATGGGAAGTGTACTCCAGGTTGGAAGTCTCAAAATAATCTTTGCTGTAATCAGAGAAATATATATAATCAACATCATACTTATCAAACACCTCAAGAGCCTTTATCTCAAACCCTGTTGTATAAGCATCTTTTATGTCATTGAATCTTTTCTCTGCATCATCTAAGAGCATGAAATTGCTGTCAGCAATGTTTCTCCTCTCAGCTATTGTTGTGATGATCATGCCTTCCCGCATGGGTGACATCACTACCGCATCCTGATCAGTATTCTTCCTGAGCCATATCATTGCCCCGTATTCATCAGGGGTTATTGCATCATCTGTCGCTCTAAGACCATAAATCACTGAAGGCACTACAGATGTGGCCAGGAAAGCTGCCAGGAGCACAGCAAAATAAGCGAATCTCAGCTTGGCAAAGCGGGTCTTCTTTATGTATTGAAAGGTGTATTTATAGAATTTTGGGAAAAGAAGCGTGACTGCTATGCCTAGGCACATCAAGCCGAGCTGGATCTCTATAAGCTTCAGCCAAAGAAGCAGCGCTGAAGAGAAGACAAGCCCTATTATCAGATAATACTTCCTCTCTTTTTTCCTGAAAAGATGGTCATATATTGAATATATCCCATAGGACAGGGGAAGAGATCCTATCTGGTATATTGCTCCCAGTATAGTGATGTCTATGAAGTACCTGTCAAGTATTCCTGCAGGTATATTCTGCCATATCACATCTGGACCATGCATAAGAAAGGCTTTCTTGTAAACTATGAACAGAATCCAGACCACAAATAAGATTGAGAAAAGGGTCATCTCAACCTCTCTCTTGTTCTGCTTCAGATTCTCAAGCTGCACCAGACCCATATAAAATATCAAAGCGAGCAGGACTATTATCACTGCAGGAGATGTCAGTGTCATGAGAAAAAGGCTGGCAAGGAAAAGATGGGCAAATGGATGCTGTTCTAGCCTGAGGAAACAATATATCATGAACAGCATCAAAGGAAAGAAAATGGTATAGGGTGATATTGTGTTGACTGTCTCCCTGAAGAATACAGGGATGAATCCAGCCACAAATGCAGAGAATAACGAAGCCCCTTCATCATTGCTGATATGCATGGCAATAACATATACAAGAATCACATTCAGAGACACAAGGATGTTTGGGATTATCTTGCCCACAAGGCCTATTGGCATGAAAAGATTGAAGAAAGCCAGCAGATAGTAGAAAAGGGGCATGAATATATTCTCTCTTCCACTGTAACTTAGTTCATCATCATAGATCGGAAGGGCATTCTGGCTTATGTGCTCTGCCTGCCTTATTGAGAAATATGATTCATCTCCTGTGAAGAATGGTGTCTGAAATGATATTATCAGCCTTGCAGCTAGGGTAAGAATGAATATAGCTGTGATTATGTACCTGCCATGCCTCATTCAGATAATCCTGTCCTGCTTAATATATATATTTTTAGAAAGATATATAAATTACTTTCATTAAGAATAATTATGTATATAATAGGGGTTGTTTAGATAATGGGGTTAAAAAGGATATCTACAGGAATAACTGCTCTGGACAGTATGCTGGAAGGGGGTTATGAGACTGACACCATATCCACAATATATGGTCCTGCAGGCTCTGGCAAGACAAACCTCTGCCTTCTTGCTATGATAAATGTCATCAAGAGCGGAAAGAAGGTCATATTCATTGATACAGAAGGAAGCTTCTCTGTCGCCAGGCTGAAACAGCTGTCAAATGATTACAAGAGCATATTTGAGAGGATACTCCTGCTCAAGCCTATGAACTTTGATGAGCAGAAGAAGGTTTTTGACAGGCTAAGGCAGATTACAAACGAGCAGGTAGGCCTGATCATAGTGGACACCATATCTATGCTCTACAGGATAGAGAGGGATAAAGGAAGTGAGAATGCTGTTTCCCTCACTAATAGGGAGCTAGGGCTTCAGTTCTCTTATCTTACAGAGATAGCCAGGAAAAAAGAGATTCCTGTGATGATAACCACACAGGTGTACAGCTCTTTTGATGAGAGAGAGAAAGTGAATCTTGTCGGAGGAGACATAGTCAAATATGGCAGCAAATGCCTCATTGAGCTGCAGAAATCACACAAGAACAAGCGGCTTGTGATGCTCAAGAAGCACAGGTCGCTTCCTGAATCAAAGTCAGTACTGCTTGAGATAAGAGAAGATGGGGTCTATGGAGCTGAATGACCTGAGGATATCCTCATAGGACCTTCCTTTGCTCCATAGCAGCATGATATGATATGCCCCTTACTCTTCAACAAAATCCTCAAGCTTGAGCTCTTTCTCAGGAAGACCTTTCCTTCTTATGTACTCCTTTGCAAGAATCCAGAACAGGAGTCCAAGAGCCTTCTTTCCCTTGTTATTGCATGGAAGCACAAAATCAATGTTGTTAGCCTGATTGTTTGTATCACAAAGAGCTATTATCGGTATTCCCATTATCACGGCATCCTTTACAGCATTCCTGTCAGGCCATGTGTCAGTCACCATCATAAGTTTTATCTCTATGAAGTCCTCAAGCTGGGGATTTGTGAGAATGCCTGGAGGATACCTTCCTGCAAAGACCCGTATCCCAGTGGCAGCTCCGAAAGCTTTGACCGCCTTCCAGCTGTTCTCTCTCCTGCTGGAGATTATGATCTCTTCTGGAGCGTATCTTGCCAGCATGCTTGCTGCAATATCCAGCCTTTCATCTATCTTTTGAAGATTCAGCACAAAAAGACCGTCAGCCCTTGCCTTATAGATGAAGCTCTCCATGTACTTTGTCTTGAACTTTGTTCCTATATGTATTCCTGCCTTAAGATATTCATCTATGGGCACCAGTAGTTTCTCCTGTTCTGCCATTATAATCCCTCCTAAGCCGTATCCATGATGATCAATATGCAATATAGAATTAAGCTATATTGCTGAGTTTCTCTTGCCTCATCAGCATATACAAGGTCCCTCATGCACTGCAAGGGCCATTCCTTGTAATTTGGCTATAAGACTTAGAATTAAGAGCTCATTTAAAAATGTTTTTAATTGCTATTATACTCCTCCAGAACCTCATAGACCGGCCCATCAGGTGTCAGTGCGCTCTTAATCAGCTTGAACTTATCCACCTTGAACCTGATTCTCTCTATCCTGATATTCTTCAGGTTCTCCTTGAATGCCTCCTTGTCCTCAACAGTCTTCACCCTGGCCAGGGTGATATGGGGATGGAATCTCATGTCCTTAGGAAACATGCCCTGCAATGCCTCCTCAATCTTTCTCTGCAATCCAATTATCTTATCCTTTGGCTCCAACCCTATCCAGATGACCTTGACATGATTCTCAGAAGGAAAAACACCAATGCCTCCAAGCTCTGCTTTAAAAGAACCAAAACTGATCTTTCTAAGCCTTTCCTCTATCTCTCCAGACTTGTCATCATCAACCTCTCCAAGAAACTTCAGTGTCAGATGGAAATCCTTCACAAGGTTAATCTTAGCATTCTCTATTTTCTTCTGGGCATTGAGAAGCTCATGCTCAGCCTCCTGGCTGGCATCAAATCCTATGAACAATCTCATAATAATAAAATAAAAAAAGAACTATTTAAATATTGCTGAGCAGAAGCTCATTGCTTTACTTCTTCTGTCTCTTCGTCAACGAAATCCTTCTCTTCCTCAGGAGGCTCTGGCATTTCAGACTCTGAAGACTGGGATTCTTCTGGTTCCTCGCCGAAATCTTCAGTATCCTCAATATGCTCTTCCTGTTGAGGAGCCTGAGGCGCAGATTTTTCTGGCTGTCCTGGAGACTCAGATCTGCCTATGACTTCAGCGAATCCAACTTTTCTCAGAACCTTTGTTACTCTAACTTTCACTGCTTCGCCTTCCTTTGTGTTGGGCACAAACAAGACAAAGCCGTCTTTCTTTGCAATGCCGTCGCCTTTCTCGCCGACAGCCTCTATATTTACTTCCAGCTCATCTCCTTCATTCACCGGAACGTCTCCTGGCGCACCTCCCTGGCCGCCTTCTCTGTAATGCATTTCCTATTTCACCTTTCCAACTTATTTAAATCTGCGCTAAGCGCATAAGCTTAGGGATGAATCCCTGATTTATAAATGTAATGCAAAAAATCAAAAAACAGAAAGAAAAATAAAAGAAATCAGTTGATGTCCTTAAGTCCGCCTTCCTCAACAAAGAATGCGCATTCTCCGTCAGCCAGGTTCGGGCTGTCAATAAGCTTAGCCACTCTGCTGCCTTTCTTGCCTTTCCTGAGATAGACCCTGAAAGTTGATGCATGAGCAACAATATGGCCTCCTATTGCCTGGGTAGGATCCCCAAAGAACACATCAGGCTTTGACATAACCTGGTTGGTGACATAAACACACACATTGTGATTATCTGCAAGTTTGAGAAGTATGTGCATATGCTTGTTGAGTTTCTGCTGCCTCTCTGCAAGAGTTCCTCTGCCCACAAATTCAGCCCTGAAGTGCGCTGTCAAGGAATCCACTATGATTACCCTGACTTTATGGTTATCCTTCTTTATAAGGTCCTCTACCTTCTCTGCAAGCAGCATCTGGTGGTCAGAGTTGTATGCCTTTGCCACTTTGATGTTTGCCAGAGCTTTTTTTGGATCAATGCCAGCTCCTTTTGCAAGCTGCTTTATCCTCTCAGGCCTGAAGGTGTTCTCAGTATCAATGTATACAGCCACTGCTTCAGGGTCAGCCTTCTGGCAGTTTACTGCAAGCAGATGTCCAACCTGGGTCTTTCCTGATCCGAACTCTCCAAAGCATTCAACAATGGCTGAAGTCTCGAAGCCTCCTCCAAGAAGCTCGTCGAATGATTCGCTTCCTGTGTTTATCTTCATTACTTTCTCTCTTCTCTTAAGAAGTTCTTCGCCAGACTCAAATCCCATGTCAAGATTATTCCTGGCTGCATTGATCATCTTCCTTGCGACCTGCTCTGATATTCCTGTAGTATCCACTATTTCTCCTGGAGAAGCGACAGCAATCGCCATGAGGTCACTGAATCCTCCTTCCTGAAGCTTCTGCGCTGTAGCTGCACCAACTCCTGGAAGGTCCTCCACTCCTGCTTTTTTCATCACTTCCTCAGATGCATCTATCTTTATCTCTTCTGCTTCCTGAGAATCCTTGTTAGAATCTTTGTTATTTTCCTCAGATTCCTGTTCAGGCAGGTTCTCTTCTACATTACTTTCATCATTTTCTTTCATCTTCTGTTTAGCCATTAGCATCACCTTTTTATTAATGTTGTGGAGAGATCATGCGATCTCTCCTGTGTTGGACTGCCCCTTGAGGACAAGGTGCTCGTACGCTTTCTGAAGTACAACAACAGCTTTCGGAAGGTCAGTCTGCCTCATCGAGTTTGTGCTCTTCCATTCATCATTCCTGTCCTTGTACCTTCTTTCTATAGAGATAGTACTGTATTCTATCTCCTTTCCTTCCTTGTTGCTTGCTGTGTTTTTCCACACAGTAGCAAATATGCCTCCTGCACTGAACTTTGCTTCAGGCAGGTTCTTGGCTCCACTTGTGTTTGTTTGGGTTGTCATAACAACCACCTCCTTGCTTTCGCATTTTCTTTCAATCCTGTTTTGAGCTCCCTGCAGATGCAGGTGCTCCAGGACGGAGTAATTGTTTAATCCCCAGAATCATTTAAATATCTCATCACAGCATGTCTAGTGTCCAGTGAGGCATGATTATTGCTTCTGATGCCATAAATTAAGCACCTAAGCCTCCTTGGACATAAACTAGCTTTGTCCAGTGCATCAGATCACAGCAGATGATTATAGCAGATTAAAGAATAAAGAATCAGTGGAATGTGAACATTTTCCATATGCCCAGAGCTATGAAGCAGATGAATATTATATATTCCACCATCCTGCCAGTCCTCATAGGACCCCTGAGCCTGAATCTTGATATTGGATGGAAGGGCATTATTCCCTCTCTTGTCAAAGAATCAGCGAGCATGTGAAGCAGGTATCCAATAGCCACAGCTGCTATGTATATTCCATAGGTCAGGCCACTGACATAATAAGCAAGCAAAAGAAATATCATCAATGCTGCAAAAAGACTGTGGAAGAATCCCCTATGCTCAAATAGGAATGATACAGCCTTTACTTTACTTCCTATCTTGGAATCAGGATGGTCTATATCAGGCAGGGCTGATCCCAGGAGTATCAGAAACATGAACAGTATCTGGTTCTGAGGATTCCATGCCTGTATAAGAAGCAGTCCTGCAAGAAACCCTATTGCAATATGAGTCCTGAACATCATCTTAATTTCAAGAATCAGGTTTATCTATATTAAACATTGGTTTTTCAGAACTCTCTGATACTGGACTCTGCTGCACATTATCTGTCTGGGACTGCTCAGTTTCTGGAGCTGGCTGAGATGAAACACTGCCTGTATCTGTGCTCTCCTGGACAGAACCCTGCTGATTACTGCTTTCAGCAGGCTTTTCTGACTGCAGCCTCTTAATCTCCTCTTCTGGATCAGGGTCAGGGAACACAAGCTGGGCTATAAGCTCTATCCTGTCAAACATCATGTTCTTGTTGACCCTTCCTACAATCTTTATCTGCTTTCCTAACAGGTCGTGCTTTACTTGCTCGAATTTCTCTGCAGAATCCCTGAACTCAACAATCTCATCCTGGCTCTTCTTCAGCAGATTCTCTACCTGCTTCCTGAAGAAAGCTGCTCTGATGTTTCCTGTTCCATCATCTATGATAGCATTGAAGACATAAGATGATGTAGAGGTCACAGATCCATGCTGTGAGCATATTGCAGAGCCCTCTTTTGGAAGAGTCTTCTTTCCGCATTCAGGGCACACATCAAAGAACTTTATATCATATACCTGGACAACAGTGCCCAGGACTTCAACATCCTGCATGTTCTCAGCAAGCTCATTTATGCTCTTCCTTGTTGAGTTTATCTTCTTGACCTCGCCTATGCTCTCTCCTTCTGGATTGATATCAAGTGAACCCTGGTCTCCGAGATGCACCTCTTTCCTTCCCCTATTCTCTTTCACATAGGCTGACTGCACCTTGATTATATCATTCTCTTTGAGCTGGGAGAGCTTATCTGCCTGTGATCCCCACAGGACAACCCTGATAGTGCCGGTCTCATCCCCTACTATGAATGATCCTACCTTTCCTGATCTGGTCTCTGTCTGGAATTCCCTTACCTCAAACACCTGCTGGACCTTTGCAGCAATCTCAACATTCCTCATACCTGCAAGGATGTTCTTTATCTTGAGCCTGCCTGATGCCTGATCATAGAGCTTTATACCCAGCTCATTGGCTATTATATGAGCAGCCCCTTCCTTTGATATGAGTCCAGAAAGCTTGTCAATCTTTGCCTTGATCTTACTTTCCAGCTCTTCATCTGTTATGTTAGAATGATCTTTTATCTTATCCCTTACAACATCATGTGGTACTTTTATGTCGATCTTGAAACACCCCTAAGAATCTGTTTTAAGCCTTTATTTATATAGTTTTTGCATTTATGATGGTTATTTCGGAAGCTCGGACAATGTAACAAGCCTAACTTTCCTGTCACCCACCTGCTTTACATAATGATCTCCTTGTTTTGAGAAGTCACTTAGGTATTCAGCTATTGCCTGTGGAGTTGTGGACCTTACAACATGCCCTATGCCCGCAGCAAAACCTTTCTCTAAAGCCTTGCTTTCAAGATCCTGAAGCCTTGCTTTTGTATAGCTCACTGACTCAGTATTGTCAAGGAACTGCACATTAATGTATGATCTCACTCCTTTGTCCTGCATTACCTCATATGCTATATGAGGATACTGGGAGGTTCCTGTTGCGCTGTCCATGACAATAAGGTCAGGATAACTGCTCTTGATTAGTTCTGCCAGGCCTGTCATCAGCTCCCTGTTGCCTGTTGTCTTGCTTCCCTGATGGTTGTTGTATCCTACAAAATTGGTGAATCCCTGGAAATCCTCAATATGCCTTCTTAATATTGTTTTGGCCTGCTCTGGAGTATCGCCATCGCATATCCTTGTCCTGTCTGTATAGGTTTTTGAGCAGTCAGCAGGCCCTGCCCTGCCTACCTCCTCTCCCAGGTACTCCATTGGCTGGTGTATTATCATGTCAAAGCTGTCCTGAGGATAGTTTGATGCAAGATATTGAGCTGTCTGCTCTGTTGAACCTGCTCTTGGGAAAACTGCGAATGTTATTGCAGGGCTTCCTGCTGATCTCAATATATCTATGCCTCTTTTGTCGCTGCTGAAGCTACCTCCTGCATCATCAAGCACTATGGCCATATCAACAATGCCATCTTCTCCTGCAGCAGGCTGCTGAGCACCTGACAGATCAGCGTTTTCCAGCTCTGAAGAAAGCTCTTGCTCAAGAGTGTCAGGCCCTGAAGGGCTTGGACCCTGCGCAGCGGTTTCTGCTGTGACTCCCCTGCAGGTTGCAGTTCCCTGGCTGTCCAGGTAGCATTCTGATATATCAAGACCATTCCACTGCTCTGGTGCAGTGAATTCCTCAGTTGTGATGTGGTTGCCTGCACTGTCAACTGCGATGACTGCAAAATTGTATGTCTTTGCAGGGTCAAGACCTGTGTACTGATTTGATTCTGTTCCTGCTGCTGCCTCAGCGCAAGCTGGCGCAGAGCAGGATTCCAGGCTGAGAGTGTTCTCTGAGAAGAATGCCCAATAGGATTCAAGGTCATCAGCTTCTGATTCTCCATCCTCATTGTTAGCAGGCTTCTGCCAGCTTAGTGATACTGAGTCTGCTGGCAGGCCTGTTGCCTGGCCTTCCATTGTGTATGTCTCAGAACCAAGGGTAATGATGACAGGCCCTGGTGCAAGATCATCCACTGATGTTGCCTTTATCTCCTTTGCAGGCCCCTGATTTCCGCTGATGTCAACAGGAACAACAGCAAAAGTGTATTCCTGCCCGTCAGATATCTGCGAGCCAGCGCAGTATCCTGACTGCACATTAAGATGTTCCTTGCCTGCCTCTGAAGCCACTTTCTGCGGGCTGGTTATGCCAGCAGTTATCACGCTTCCGCCCTGCTTGACAAACTCTGTGTCAGTGCAGTAAACAAGATAATGGCTGAGATCATCTATCACTGACTGGCCCTGCTTTGGAGCATCCCATTCAAGCACAACAGATGACTCTGCTTTGAGCTTGTCAGAAGCCTTAAGGCCGGATACTGGAGGAGGAGGCATCTTGTCAGGAAATTCAAGAGCGAACTTGTACTGCACATTCCTCTTGACTGTCTTGGCCAGCTGTTCATCATAGTACAGGATATTCTTATCAGATTCCACGCAGAACTTGTATGTGCGCTTCTCAGTATTGCATTCTCTTGTGCTTGGCTTGCTGCCAAGCAGATAGATGCTGGCCCCTGCTTTTCTCAGATAATAAACATCTCCATGTTTCATATTCCCTGATATATCTGCGCCATCTATTGATTGTTCTGCTGAGCCTGTTCCTGAACTCCCTGTCGCAGCATCAGGTTTTGGTTTCACAACAATTGCGCTGGAGACCTTTCTCTGGGTGTTTCCTGAATCCCATCCTATAGATACATCTGTTCCGTCATGATGATATTCCATAGAGACAGAGCCTCCTCCATCAAGAGCTATTGCCTCCTTGTAATCCTTTGCTATGTGTTGTCCTATCTCAGGGATATTATAATTCCTAGCTATAATGAGGCTGACTGTCCCATCATCCTTTATTGCAAGAACAGACCTTCTGTTGGACTCAGGACAATATGGGCTGCGGCCTTCTAGGGTTCTTTTTTCATTGAATGTTTCGCAAGGAAAGTTGTAGTTGTGATCCTTCACCAGCCAGGGAGAGCAGATAGCATACTGGACTTCATCTGGATTGAACTCGCTTATATCCACAATATCATATGTCCTGGTGCTTCCTGATTCCTTTACAATAAAACATCCATTGAATCCCTTATCAGCTGAATCATCAGGCATCCTGCTGGAGAGAGGCTGGTTTTCTGATATCCTTGCTCCATCCTCAACAATTATCGAGACAGGTTTGCCGTCTCCGGTGTCAAAGAATCCTGCATTTATGGCAGCAATATCATCAGATCCCATTATCTTGTCAATCTCCTCTCTTGTATTGCCTGTCTTTGAAGTAGCCACCTCTACATTAAATCCTGCTGGATCCACATCTATTGTATGGATCCGGTCACTATTGAGATTCTCTTTTTTATAGCTGATTCCGTTATCTTCTGCTGATCTGGATGATGAACCGGAATCTGTTGAGGCAGGAGCAACCTTTGAGTTCACTTTCTTGCTGAATGTATAATATCTCTTGATATTGGATTCTTCCAAAGATATCTTTGTGTCTCCATCTGTCTCTACTTTTATGTTTGCGGTGCTTGCTGACAATAATGATGCCTGCTCTGCCTTCTCAAGCCTTATCTCGCAATAGCAGTTGGTCTGGTCAGCATCTATGCAGTCTCCCATGCCTTCAACAAGATCACTCCAAAGATTCTCTTTTGGATTGCACGGGCCATTGTACATCTCAAGACCTCTGTTTTTCATCTCTGCTCTCTCATTTACTGCCTTGACAGCATCAGAGACACATGCTTCTACATCCTTACCTCCTGCCTCGCACTCAGCAACCATGTCAATCATTCCTTTTACGCTTCCGTGGCCTTTTACCTGCTGCTCTATTATCTCATACTCTCCAAAGTCATAATCTGTGTCTATTGTGAATGAAGGCTCAACACTGTAAGTTCCAATAGATCTGATCACCTTTATGATCTCCTGCCCGTCAGAGTACTCTGACTCTCTTCTTATGCCCCCATACCTGCTGTAATCCGGCACTGAGTGCGGACCTTCGCAAACATAATCTGTAGGGGTATCTGCAGGAATCTCAGAGGCGTATGGCCTGTCTTTAATAAGTGAAGGATCAACCCTCAAGGCCTCCATCTTTCCTTTGCTCAGATAATCCTCCATCGGAGTCAGTGTTACCTTGAATTTTGCGTCAGGTTTGCAGCAGTTGTCACTGCATCCGCTTTTTAGATTCTTTTTTCCTTTTGCATTCAGGAACATATGCTTGCCGTCCTTTTCTCCAAAATATATCCCAGTATGCCCCTGATTCCTGACAAACACAAGGTCTCCGGGCATAAGAGCATCAAAATTGCTGTCCCTGATCTCCTGGTCGCTGATTCTTTTGCCTGGTATCTCCTCAACAACCGTCTTTCCCCACTCAAATATCTTCTTGTACTCTACACTGCCATCTATTGCTCCAAGCTGGCGCAGGGTGACATACTGAAGCCCTATGCAGTCAATGCCCCAGTTCATCTTGTAGTCTGTAGGACCAAATGCATACCCATACCTTCCAGCCCAGTTATAGGCAATATTCTCCATTAGCAGTGCCTGATCAAGTATTATCTTATTTGTGCCTATGACTCCCTCTCCTGGAGGAAGCTGGCTTCTGTCTGTTGGTGTGCCTCCGAATCTCCTTATCTGTTCTGCCCTCCACTCATTAACCCACTTCTTCACAAACTTCTGATAAGCAATGGGATCATCTGCATATAACTCAGTAATCTGCTCTACAGTTGTTCTTCCAGATGCAATGTATGGTTTGTTTTTGATTGCTTTGTACCATGCTTCAATGCCTTCTTCCCAGGAGTCATACTTGCAGTAAGGCCGGGATATTCCATCTCCATGCGGAGTCCTTTCTGGATTTGATTTGATAAGCTCTGCTCCCTTTCTCATTGCTTCAATATTTATTAGATGGCAGCCAAGGTCAGTGCTATCATAGAAATAAGTATTTTCTATACCCCTACACCTTTCTGGAGTATACCTTATATTGCCAGGGTTCTTTGCTATATCTGGGATATTGCATCTTTTTGTTTTTCCAAACTGCGATTCTTTCTTGAAGAATGCAAGAGCTATCGCAGGATCAATGCCATACTCAATTCCATAATCATAGAATGCCTGGGCATGCTCTGCGACAGGAGACCCTGCTTCCTCAAGGATGTCCTGCATCAGCCCAACTGATAAGCATGGACTAGATGTCCTGAAAGGCATGGGTTCATTTGGTCCATACTGCCTGCACTCCTCGCTTGTCCCGAACTCTTCAGGGGGTTTCTGAGGCCCAAGATTGAGCCCTGCATCCTCTGTTGTTACAGCCTTGTGGCCTTTGAATGCCCCTCCGCCGATTGCTCCTGTTGATACCTCAGGCCACTGGCAGTATCCTGAGGATAATGATTCTTTCCAGTGATCTGATCCGAACTCAAAATGCCATCCTTCTGACTGCCAGTTTGCCCAGCCTGCCTTGCACGCAGCCTTTATCCTTTTCTCATAAGGCATGCAATTCCTCCACTCAATGTCTATAGCAGCTCCAATTGCATGAGGGCAGTGGGCAAAGCTGCCTCCTCTTGGACTGCACACCCCTCCTCTTGCCTTGTACTTGTTGTAAAGATACCTGTATGCTTTCTCTGACCTGTAAGCATCCTTTATGTATAGCTCGCATCCCTGGTTCTCGAACTCCTCTGCCAGCCTAATAACTGCATCTGCTGCTGACTTCTTGAGCCTGCAGTCAATGCCTGGCTTGCAGAGGCTCTTTCCCTTGTATTCAGGTATAGGAACAAGGGGCTCATTGCTGATGTCAACATCAAGTATGTCAATCTGCCCTTCAGCAACCCCCTCCTCTGGACTATGTTCAGTTGTGAGCGTTGTCTCAACAGGAACCTCAACCTTTACATATTCTACATTCTTTCCAGTGCAGTCTGATCTTCCAAAAGGATCAGCATGTATGTAAGGGCTCTCATAGTAATTGTCAGGGTCCCTTCCCTCTCCAGTTTCATACGCATGATAGTATCCTGGAGAGTAAGTGCTCTCAAGCCACCTGGCCATCTCCCTGTACTTGCCTATGTCAGCGCTTGCGGGCCATTCCTTAACCCTGAAGTCTGCTGCTGCTCCGCACATGTGCCAGTTGTTGAGGCTTACTCTGTCTGGAGATGAGAACCTGAAATCATTGTCCTGTTCAAGTTTTTCTGCTTTGTCAGCTTCAAGCCTTGCCCAGCTCCAGAGGTTATGCTTGTAAGGCCTGACTCCAGATTCTATTATTATTGTGACTCCGAATCTCTCCTGGGCCTGGTTGAGCAGTTCAATGAGCTTCTTATTGATTCCCTGCTCAGGTATCAGACCTCCTTCATCACCACTGTATGTTGTAGTCCTTTCTGATGGAGGGCATCTATTCTGGATATCTTCATATCTGAATATTTGGTTAGAGCTTGAAGCAGAACACCATTTCAGGGATTCTCTGCTTGGCTTGCTCATGAAATCCTCTTCTGTTATCACTCCATCATTGATGTAGTATTCTCTTGAGCCAGTGCCTGCTCCAGCAGCAGGCTGATCACTTCTCTCTGGAACAAGAGCAACACCATAATATGATATGTCATTGACGAATTCCTTTGACCATACCTGCCTCTCTCCGACTGTCCTGTCCCTGTCGCATGATGTTGCTCCTGTTGCAGGATCATTCACAATTATATGATCATCTGAAACTCCGACAACATTGACCCAGTGCCCCTGTGTCTGGTAGCATCTTTCATTGAGGCTGTTGCTCCTGCCTCGCCAGTTCTGCCAGTCTTCTGGCTCCCTGTCTCCGCTGTCTTTCTGCTTAATGTCAAGAATAACAGGATTCCCTGCCTTTATCTCTATTGATATCTTCTCAAAATCAAACTTCTGATAGAGTCTTGAATCAGGCAGGTGCTTTTTAGCAATCCTATCCATGTCCTCCACAAGAGTGCCGTCTCCTGGAGTGTATATCTCATCCTCTTCTCCTGCGCAGAACAGTGATTTCACAGATATATCCTTGCCTGCTTCTGCAAAAGCCATGTGGGCTGATACAGGACCGCAGCCTGATCCGCTCACTCCTCTTGAGCTTTCTCCGCATGTTCCAAGATCCTGATAATCTCTGTGCTGGTTCCTGTACTCAGGAAGGTTAGCCAGTACAACAGAGTCCTGGGGGCATTTCAGATTGCAGCATGATTTCCCATTATTGATGCATTCCTGGTATGCCTCTTCTCCGAATATATCCTTTACATTCTCTTTTCCATCATTGCAGTAGTGGCAGTCAAGCTCTGCACCTGATGTTGTGGCAGCCACAAGATTGTTTGCAGGGCCTGCATAGTCATGGATTCCCTGTACAATCGCAGAAGCTATGGCATCTATCTTGCCAGGATCATTCAATGCAGGGTCGTTTATTGCAGCAATCTCCATGAGGCAGTAAGGCATGTTAGCATCTCTTGCCCCTTTCACGGCCTTTGAAGTGAAATAACCTATTGGTGACGAGCTTGTGCCTGACAAAGGCCTCCTGAGAACCCTGTAATCTTCACCTGTATGTTTCTGCAAAGTAGATGAGATAGAGTCAGCTAGTTTCTTTGACTCAGCACAGAATTCTTCTACCCCTTCACAATGTCTCTCAAGCTGAAGAAGAACCATTCTCTGCGCCTTCATCCTTCTTCCAGTACCAGCTGCATTATTATGTATACTCAGGAAAAGGTCTGCTTTCTTTGAGGCAGCCCACAGTGTCCTTGCCTGCCTGCCTCTAACACAGGAATCGCAATAGAACTCCTGGCCGTATCTTATGAGATGGACAGTATGGCCCTGAGATCTCAGCTTTTCAGCAAGAACCTCAACTATATACATATTCTTGTTGGCCTCTGCTACAAATGATTCAATGATCTTCTGCTTGTTCTCTTCATAAGGCTTGAGGTACGGATAATTACGGCTCCCTCCTTGCGTGCCTGAATCATGAGCTCCATGGCCTGGATCAATGACTATTGTCATTGGACCTGCGATGGTTGGAGGGTCGGCCGGCGCAGGTTCTTCTGGAGCCTCTATTTTCTCAATCTCCTCTACTGCTACATTGAACTCAAGCTTGTCTGTTGTGACGCCCCTTACCTGCTTGCTTGTGACAAAGAAGTTATAATCAGTGCTGAAGT
>WJJV01000047.1 GCA_014729495.1 Candidatus Woesearchaeota archaeon | reverse complement strand
TGATAGAAGGATTGGTCTTTGTATTAGTTATTCATTCTATTGCAGCATACTACTGGCCTAGCTGTCAAGATGCTGTTATTGCTTTTAGTTTATTTTCTTGAGAAATACTCCTAGCCTCTCCGACATGCGCTGCAAATCCGACCGCGGAGAGGTGGCGCAGTCCCTTGGCTTTAGCTAGGCAGCAACAACAAAGTTAAGGCAGCAGCAAGGATGAGTACTGAGTGCAGATGTTAAAACCATACGCAGTGTGGTTTTAACATTTGCGAATACGGTAAAAATTTGCTTCGCAAATTTTTAACGGTGTACGAATCCAAGGTTGCTGCTGTTATGATATATATTTCTAAGCCTCAATTGCTGCTGCCTATATAGAGATATTCTTGCCTCATCAGGCATTAAAGGAGTAAGATTAATAAATAGGGGCTTATTTAGGTATATACAGGCTTATATCGACATATTTAGAGGCCAAAAATAATGCTATACAAGAAACAGGGATTTCCAGAGGAAAGCGAAATAGTGCTTTGTACAGTCCTCAAAGTGCACCATAATACTGTATTCATGCTTCTTGATGAGTATGACAAGAAAGGAATAATCCATATCTCAGAGATATCTCCAGGAAGGATAAGGAACCTAAGGGACTATGTTGTTGAGGGCAAGAAGGTCATATGCAAGGTACTTAGGATTGATGAGACCAGAGGGCATATAGATCTCTCCCTGAGAAGAGTCAATACCATGCAGAGAAGGGAGAAGAACAGTCAGATAAAGCAGGAGCAGAAAGCAGAGAAGATGCTTGAGTTTGCTGCAAAAGAGGCTGGCAAGAGCCTTAAGGAGGTCTATGATAAGATAAGGCCGATTGTCTTCAGCAAATACCCCAGTCTTTATGCATGCTTTGAGGATATTGTTGCAGAGAACTTCTCAGTATCTGACCTGAAGCTTGATCCAAAGATTTCCAATGCTCTTGAAGAGCTTATCAAGACAAGGATAAAGCCTCCTGAAGTGATGATAAGAGGTCTTCTGAAGCTTGAGACATATGATCCTGAAGGAGTGGAGCTGATAAAAGAGATACTAAAGAAAGCAGAAGCAGAGAATATAACAATAAAATACGCAGGCGCAGGCTCATATACTATAGCTGTCAAAGCAGAGGACTACAAGACTGCTGAGACTGATCTCAAGAATGCTACTGACATGATAGATGATTTCATGAACAAGCACCAGGGAAGCTCAGAGTTCATAAGACAGGAAGCCTGACTAAAGGATTTTACAGAAAATGAGACATATTCTAAGATGCCCAAAGTGCAGTTCCTACACAATGAAAGAAGAGCACTGCGGGAAAAAGACAGTGAATCCAAGACCTCCAAAATATTCTCCAGAAGACAAGTATGGAGAGTATAGGAGAAAGGCAAAGGGACTCTCTTGAATGCTCTCCTGATTCCTGAGCATACATTCTATAAGAAAACTTTTTAAAATAATAGTTCTTAACTAAAAAAGAGGAGTTTATAATGAACATCCTGATGATATACCCAAAATATCCTGAGACATTCTGGAGTTTTGATTACGCTCTCAAGTTCATATCAAAGAAAGCTGCTTTTCCCCCGCTAGGCCTTCTCACCATTGCTCCATTGATCCCAAAAGAATGGAATAAGCGGCTTATTGACCTCAATGTGAGAGAGCTTAAAGATAAGCATATTAAGTGGGCAGACCTGATATTCATCAGCGCAATGCTTGTCCAGAAAAAGAGCGCCCGCCAGGTAATCAGAAGATGCAAGGCAAAAGGCAAGAGGATTGTCGCAGGAGGACCAGCATTCCTGACGCAGCAGGACCAGTTCCCTGGAGTTGACCACTTTGTGCTCAATGAAGCAGAGGTAACCTTGCCGATGTTCCTGGATGACCTTGAGAGGGGCAGTCCAAATAAAATCTATTCATCAACACAAAGGCCGGACATAAAGGACACGCCTGTTCCTATGTGGTCGCTGATCAGGATGGATGATTATGCCACAATGCCTGTTCAATATTCAAGAGGATGCCCTTATAACTGCGAGTTCTGCGATATAATAATAATGAATGGAAGGATTCCACGTACAAAAACTCCTGAACAGATCTTAAGAGAGATGCAGTCTCTCTACAGAGCTGGATGGAGGGGTTCTGTATTCATAGTTGATGATAATTTCATAGGAAACAAGACCAATGCAAAGAAGATGCTTGTCAAGCTGATCAGATGGCAGAAGAAGCATAGGTATCCCTTCAAGTTCTACACAGAAGCGAGCGTGAATCTGGCAGAGGATTCTGAGCTCATGAGGATGATGAGCGCAGCAAATTTCTACAAGGTATTCCTGGGTATTGAGACTCCGAATATGGACAGTCTCAGGGAGTGCGGAAAAGTGCTTAATACAAGAATAGATCTCTCAAAAGCAGTAGATATAATCCAGAAGAACGGCATGCAGGTAATGGGAGGTTTCATTGTAGGATTTGACAGCGACACAGAGAGTGTGTTTGAGAACCAGATCAGGTTCATACAGAAAGTGGGCATTGTGACAGCCATGGTGGGCATCCTCATAGCACTTCCCCAGACAAGATTATGGCAAAGGCTTAAGGCAGAAGGAAGACTTATTGGAAATACTTCAGGCGAGAATACAGACTCCTGCCTGAATTTCGTACCAAAGATGGGACAGGAAAAGCTCATCAAAGGATATGAAAGGGTTCTGGCCACACTATACTCACGCAAGCAGTATTATAAGAGAATTGACAGGTTTCTAAAGAATTACAGGCCTACTGCTAAAGGCAGGGTATCTTATGGAGAGCTTAAAGCATTTGCAAAGAGCATATGGAAGATAGGCATTCTGTCAGGCCCAAGATATCTTTATTGGAAGCTTATCATCAAGACACTGTTCACAAAAGCAAGAGCCCTGCATCTTGCTGTAGAATTCGCCATCGTTGGCCTGCATTTTGAGAGGATTACCAAGAGAATCCTGAGATCAAGCAGGAACAATCAAGGTTTCAGAATAGACTGAAATCAAAGTCACATTTAAATACAAGCTATTCTTAATGGCTTTTATCAAGTTATAATAAAAATTTGACCATTATCTTATAAGCAAATCCTAACTGCACCCTAAAGGATATCTTCCCCTTTGAGCAGAGCTCAAAGTATTAACGGAGTTGCATTCTAGATGGTCAAATTTTTAGTCTTGAAAACCCTCAGAAATCAAGCATTTCTGGGGTGTCAAAAATGCTGTGCATTTTTGAACATGGCACCTCTCGCACTAAAGTGAGGGGTATTTAACCCAATGAAAATAGCTTGGTGCCATTTTCAATAAAAAATCAATAATTAACAAGCACTTCCACATCCTTTCCGAATGCTCTCTTGAGATCCTCGAATATAGGCTCTTTTATGAAGCTCTTTGGAGGGATCTTGTACTTGGCAATATACTTCTCAAGCTCCTGCAATGAAGAGCTCTCTATTGTGCCGAGGCTTCCGTCCTTCTTCACCTTTGCCTTTGAGATGTCCTTCTCTTCCTTGTCAATGTCATGGATTATGAAAGCTGTGTCCTCAAGGAGGATTACCTCACCGTGTTTCTCGCCGTGCTTGACCTTTATCTTTGCCCTCTCAAGCTCTCTGCCTCTCTTCCTCTGCATGTACTCTACCAGGAATTTGATCAGCTGGGTTGACTGCTTCTTGACATTCTCAACCTCAGACTTTGTCAGCTTCTCTGCATCATAGTCCTGCTTTGCCTTCTCTATGAGCTTCAGTGTCCTTAGGTACTTCTCAGGTATCTTTCCTGCGTGCACCATCTCTTTCTCAAAGATGTCAAGAACATCCTCAGACTTTACTTTCTCTATGCCTTCCATCTTGAGTATATCCCTGATTACTGTGACCACAGTGTCATAGATGCTCAGCATTGACTCCTCTTCTTTCATGTTCTCAATCTGGCTGAAGAGCTTCTTTATCCTCTTGAGGTACTTGTCAGAAGCATCAAGCAGGTCATCAACTTCTTTTCCTGTCACACTTTTCTTTGTGCCGTGCTCAACATCCTTCCTTATTGTGATCACTTTCTCAAGAGTTGCCACGAACTTGTCCTCAATAAGCTTCTCTTTTTTCACGAATATCTGCCTCATGAGTTCTGGAGTCTCTTTTGGTGTGGGCGGAGGCACCCCATATAGCATGAGCGCTGCCTGTGACGGAGTAAGAAGAGCATAGAACATGTCCTCTATTGCAACATCCTTCAGCTTATGATGCACTCTCTGGAGCATCTGCTCTCCAGAGCTCATATACATCTCAATCGCTTCCATGGACGGCTTGACCTTGCCCATCTTGAGGAGCTGCTTCCATGGCATGAATATTCCTCTGTCATAGAATGGCACACCATCCCTCAGGAATGTGAAGATTATAGGATTGGCTTCCTTTATACTGTCCCAGAAGTCAGTAAGTATATAGACCTGTATGTTGATCTTGTTCTTTACACCGGTCATCTCTCCTGCTTCAACACCCATTCCGATTATAATCGCTCTTAGCTTGTCCTTGAGCTCTGCTCTTGTCATCCTTTTTACATCTGTGTCATCTATGACAACAAAGACGTCAATGTCTGATGTCTTTGTGGCCCTGCCCTGCACAAGGCTTCCTGCGAGCACATAGCTGACAATGTATTTCTCAAATTTCTTGAGCACCATTGTCTTGTGGACTTCAGCGATCTTTATTGCAGCGAGCATTCCAGTATCAAAGATCGGCGCCCCCATTGCGATGAGCTGGAGCACATCGTACTTTGCATCATAGCATGACTGCCATAGTTCTGATAGGATTATTGTCTGAGGGACTATGTTCTTGTCGATGTCCTCAGCCATCTTTGCTATTATTGTGCCGAGCTTCTGCTTGAGCTCCATCTTGGACATCTTCTGGCTGTCAGAATCATCGACCAGCACAAGCACATTTATCTTGTTCTTGTCAACAGAATTCTCAGGCTCACCTGGCTTTGGCTTTGGAGGCGGAAGGAGCGATACTCCCATTATGTACTTGTCAAACTTCTTGACTATCTGCTTCTGGAAATCCTCTAGCTTGTCCTTTATCTTCTTTAGCTTTTCCTGCACATCCTTTGGAAGCTTCTTCTCTATCTCTTCCTGGGATATTCCTGCATCAGGATCTTTTGCCTGTTCCTGTTCTTTCTTGCTCTCAGATTTCTTTGCTTTTGCTCCTTTAGTGCTTTTCTTTGCCATATAGCCACCTCATGACTCCTGCTGATTGGGTTTTGTAATTATTTTCATATATAAATAGGGATTGTTTGTCCCAACACAGGCAATAAGGGAAAGACATTTAAAAATACTCTTGAGCTTGAGTATATAATACTGTGACACAAAAGTCATAATAGAATTATGAGCCTAAAAGCCTAAAATAAAGGCGCATCTCAGATGTTTCCAGCTGATGATGGCCATTGACTAAATGTATCATCATCAGGTATTATCATCACTCCAGAAAAGCGAAAGATTTATATGGTAGCAAGAGTATCAGGAATAGCATGGCAGAGGAGAAAAAGGATGGTCCCCCATCTACACTTGATGAGATAATGACAGAGCTGAGAAGCAAGAGTGTGGAATCACTGGATAAAGCTTATTCTCATTATGATAAGCATATGGATGAGGACAGGCAGAAGCATTTTCTTACAGAAGTGTTTGATCCTGCTGTCAGCAGTTTCTACGAATCACTTAAAGCAGGCCTTGCAAAACATGTAGGGGATGACACCACAAAGCTCAAAGGAAATGAAGAAGGAGTCAAGAAGGCTCTTGTTGATGGAATCAAGGCTTATCTTGAGAAAGTAAGCCCTGAGATGCTTGACAAGCTTCTAAGTGAAGTCAAAGAGCCTGAGGAGCAGTACAAGGTTCTTGTAGGATACATGAACAATACATCACCCCTGCTCTATGACAAGAATGGAAAACCTCAGGATCTCTCAGCATGGGTAGATAACATCATAAAGGATGACAAGAAACAGGTAAATGACGTGAAAACCCACTTCATGATGCAGAAGACCCAGACTGCTATAGCTCACAGGCAGATTATGAACCAGAATTATGAGAATCATCTGTTCGGAACATACAAGGATGAGGAGATAGTCTCTCATCTGAAGCCAATGATACAGCAGAAATACAATATCAAGGATCCTGCATCATTCATGATGATGGGAAAAGGCAAAGCCCATAAGCTTTACAGGCATATTGTACATGATGAAAGCGTGGATGAACTCAGTGATTATGGTCTAGAGCAGAAAGGGAAAGAAGAATAGTCTTAGTGATTCTTTAAAGCTATTTATACTGAAGATAATATAAATATCTAGAATATCTTATTATTTTATATTATTAACTGTCCTGCACATATAAACCCTTATCCATGCTGCCATTGGAAGGAATATTATGAGTCCTGCAAGGACTGTGTAGAAGACATCTGTCCCTGAGTATGCTATGGCCTTCATGACAATATAGAACACTCCTAAGATGATCAGCACTGCTATGAATGGAGGCAGTGATTTCTTCCATGAACTGACTGCTGTCTTTCGCAATGCCCTTAGCATCTTCCTGAATCCCTCATCAAGCACTGCAAAAGTGTACACTGCAAAGTATGACAGCGCAATCAATGCTATTGCTCCTGCATAGAACAATGTTCTTGTATCAATGAGGCCTATGCCTCCAAAAGAGGTTATCCTTGATATCTGGGCGATGATAAGCAGTATCACTGCTGTAAGCAGGGCATAAACCAAAGATGCTGCGCTGAATCTCTTTATGAACTGCAGCCAGCTTACCTCATGCTTAAGCTTCCTGTGGGCTATCCACCAGGATGTTCCCTGGAAAACACACCAAAGCAGGAAGGTTACAGCAATAAGTATTGCCAGATAATAAAACAGAGCATGCGCAAGATCAGTCACCTGCTGGTACTGGGCGACAATCTCTCCAAAACTCTCTTTGTCAGGCATTGAATAGTCTGAAGGCATGCTGCCTCCAAGCTGCGACATCAGCAGGTTTATCTGCTCTATCAGGGGAGCTATCTTCTGGAAGAACCATGTGAATGCAATAGAGAACAGCACAAAGAAAGACAGGTCTGAGAGAGCGCTCTTTGCAAGGAATGATATCCTGCCTGAGTCCAGCAATGACTCTTTCAGCTCTACTGCAAATCCTGATGCATGTTTTGCTCTTTTCTGTGACATGTTATCCTCATCTGATTCAGTTATCATAAGATTATCAATAATAAGATAGTAAGATAGAATCAGGGAGCACTTACACACCTGTAGGAGCCCTGATCTGTCTGTGTGCACATCCTGTTTGTGCAGTCCACCATGCTTCCGTCAAGAGGATCGCAGCCGCACCAAAGCCTCTTGCCTCCCTGGCCGTCATCTATCTCCAGATATGTGGCTCTTGAGTTGTCAAGAGTCACTTTCTCATTGAGTGTGCATGCCTTGTATTCCATCTCTTTTTTCTCTCCTGTAAATGTGTCATAATAGCAGAACTTGTTCCTGAGCTCTCTCTCTGTTATCTGGTCATCTCCGCATGTGCAGGGCGAGGTCTCTATCCTGTTTATGAAGCACTGACCTCCCGAACCTCTGCTGCCTGACTTTGAGCACACGACCTGGAATGTCTCCTCACCGCTCTGCGGCTCGCCCTGGAACTTCACAACCTCATCATTTATTGTTCCTACCCTGCAGTTGGACAGGCTGTAAGGCTGATCCTCATCTATCCTTTTGCACCTGTACAATCCGTACCTCAGTGTCCATGTCTCCTCAAACTCAGCATTGCAATCCTCTGAGTTGACCTGTGGAAGATTGTAGTCTACTGCAAAAAACCTTCCTGCTGCTGTGTCGTCAGCATCAACCAGGAGATTCACTCCATGATATGTAAGAAGGAACTGGCCTTCATCTTCTGTCTTCTGCACACTTGATATTGACTTGAAAGAGCATCCAGCAGATTCTGCTGCAGCTCCTTCAGGATTGAATTTCTTCTCTTGTGTTATGGTGCCATCACATGCTTTTATCTTTGCCTTTGCCTGTTCAGGAGTGTCATCTGCTGAGAGCTTATCTGTGAACTTCACATAGAAGTCAACGTCTGCTCCTGCATCCTCTGTTGTGGAGAGCCTTACATTCTCTATCCTTGTCAGTGTAGGAACTGTAACAGGAGATATGCTGTATCTTCCGCCTTCATAGTATCCCATTATCAGATTCTCATTTATCTCAAGGCTCTGCTGAGGAATATCATAAGTGTAGACTCCATCAGTTATTATCTCAATCAGCTTATCATTGTGCTGGGGTATTGGCCTGCCATTGTCTATGAATGAGTACTTGATATAGAACACTACCTGCTCATTTGGATTAACAGAGTCAGGATTGTCAGGATTGAATCCAGGGCTTCTCTTCTCGACCTTTGCCTCAAACTGCACATCATCACCTATGTAATATGTATCTTCTTCAGATTCAGGCTCCTCTATGAAATAAGCATAACCTGCCTCGCCCACATCAAACGTGCATCTGTACACTCCTGCAACCCTGTCAAATCCGCATTCTTTTGGAGGATTAGCTCCCACAAGCTCAATCGGCTGGTTCACCACACCTCCGCTGATCTGTTCAACAGATCCTACAGGCTCCCAGGTTATTCTCAGAGTATCATACCTCACAGGATCGCCCTCTGTCCTTACATAAGCTACTCCATCATTAGCTCCGATCATCTCTCCTGCTCCAAGGTATCCTGCTCCGATGTTTAGTGTTATATCCCTTATCTTCTCTCCTGTTCCAAAGCAGTCGCACTGGCCTCCATTAAAGCCTTCAACTGGATTGCAGGTTGTTGCATCAGAGCAGACAAGCTGTACCCTGTAATTTATATCAGTTCCAGCTATGATTGCAACACCAGCATGATATATCCATGCAGGCTTTCCTGAATTAGGAGGAAGAGGATTTGCACTGACAAACCTTCTTGTAGGATTGAGCGCAGCCACTTTAGATCCTATTGCCGCAGCCCCTGCACCACTGAGCTCTGCTGCTATATCAAGGTCAAATGTGCCTGTGAAAGCCCATAAGCATGCGGCTGTCATGAGCTTCCTCTCATTGAAAAGAGTATTGTACATGTTAGTCGATCCATACCTGTCTACAACATCATTCTGCACCTGATTGCCTGCAGATGACAGTGTATTGAAGAACTTGTTTATTGATCCTGACTCATAATAATCAGATTCATATCCTCCGAATCTCTGCTTGAAGCACCTTATTGCCTTGAATATCACATCGCAGACATAGGATGAGAGCACATCCCTGCATACTCCTGCGCTTCCATCTCCTGTGGCGAGTATTGACTGAAAGCAGCCTTTCACAGCTGTGAGTATGTTCTTCCACAATATGAGGTTTCCGCTTATGCCTGGAAGGCACACGCATACAAGCGATGTTGTGAGGTCCTGTCCTGGGTTTATCACAAACTGCCTGTTGTCATTAAGATAATCATTTCTCATAGGGCTTGGAGAGTGCTCTCCAGCGCCATTGCAGTCAGCAGGAACAGGATTTACCACTTTCACCATCTCACCGTTCTCAATAGGACCTACTTCTGTTCCTGTGAACTTATATATTATTCCCTGGGAATCTATTCCGCAGCCTGTTATCTCCTCAACTCCAACTCTCTTGCCTGCTATGTTTCCTCCTGAAACGCATCTTGTCCTTGAGAGATCGCTCACATCCTGCACATAGAGAGCTATCAGACGCTCGTCAACGCCCACTTTTGCCCTGATCCTTTTTGGATAGTTATTCCTTTCAGCTGGCCCGACTGCATACACATTCTTTCCGTCAGAATAAGGCTTGATGAATCCTTCGCATCCTTCCTGCCTGCTGGGATTTGTCTTTGGCTGCTGAAGCTCAAGCCCTGCCTGATCCTCAATTCCAGGCTCGACAACATCGCAGTAATACCACACATCACCTTCCTTGCACACACTGAAGCCAGTGGATCTCACAAATGTTATGTTGCTGCCCTGATTGCCTGAAGAGCAGATGTCAGACATCTTCCATCTCCTGAATATCCCTTTTATGTCATTTGAGCATGAGGGTGATGTGGCAAGCTGGTCGTTTCCTGTGTCCATGGCAAGTATGCATTTAGCCTCATCAAGTTCATTGGTTATTCCCACGCAGGCTGAATCCCACTCATTCATGTATCTCTGTCCGCAGCATTCTGCTGGATTGCCGCTGCCCTGGTCGCATCTCTCTATTATCTCAAGGCTCTGTTCGCCTACAGTTGACTGGCCTTCCAGCTTTGCAAGATAGTTGACATCATTTGCTCCCTGAGAGTCGCACACAAGACCGCCGTCAGATTTCTTTCCTCCTGAGAGGCCTTTCTGCTGGATGTACTTGTCTATCATGGGCACGCTTGGGCAGAATATCCTGTCGCATATCCACTGCATGGATATCTTTGTCTTCATTGTCTTCTGCCTTGCTGAGAGGCACTGGCTGCTGGGCCTGTCCCCTGAGCCTGCGCATGCAAACTTCTCATAGGCAATCATGACAAAATACACAACCCATGATACAATGCATGTCACAAACACAGTTATTATTATCTGCTCCAGAGGCTCAAGCACACTGTCTATGAAATTAAGAACATTGTCTATGAACTTTATTGAATCCTTGAGAAGCCATTCAGGTATCACCTCTTCTGGTATCTCAATATCAAGTGTAGTGACCACATCAACGCAGTGCTTCTGGGTCCTCTGCACTTTCCTTCCGTCAAGGGTCTCATAGATGTAAGGTATCTCTATCTCAAGAGGTATCTTTATGAGCAGATCCTTCTCTATATCAAGCTCTTTCTTGAGCTCCTCCCAGTCCTGGGTGTAATTGACCTTGTTCAGAGGAATTGTCACATAGAAAGCGTTTGAGAGCTGGGGATCAAAGAATGCACCGAACTCTGAAGGAGCTATCTTATAGGGATCAACAGCATATCTTTCCCTTTCCTCTGTGTTCAGCTCCAGCTGGCTCACGCGTATCTGCTCAAGTATAGGAGGATCCTCTGTCTCAGGTCCCCTCCATACAAGCTCTCCTGGAAAGCTAAGCTCTGCTATTCCTCTCCTGAGAAGCTCAGGAGTGACTATTGTAGGGGTGACTTCTCCTATGTTTACCTGCCAGTCTCCACCTATTCCGCACTTTGCATAGTTTATTATGCCTTCTTCAGTGGCATTTCTTCCGAATTTGTCAACTGCAATGATTTTGATGTTATTTATCCATGATGTAGGTATTGTGATGCCCTCAGTTACTGGAGGCTGCTGTCCTGGCTGAGGCTCTGGAGCCTGAGGTGAAGGAGGGAATCTTTCTGGATCTATTGTCTCGCCGCCTCCTTCAATCTCCTGTGTAAGGAATATGTCCACTTCAAAGTCTCCTCCTCTCTTGCTCTTCACATGATAATCATCATCATAGATTCCTGTAAGAACTCCTCCATAATTTTCTGCTATGCTAAGAAGGCTTGTGCTCCATGAGTCAAGGCCTCTTGTGTTCTCGTTCACGAACACTAGGACATCAACACCTTTTTTTGAGACATTGCCTTTTATCCTGACATGGGAGTTGTATGATGGATCAAGATCCTCAATGTTTGTCCATTGGAAGACAGGAGGATTAGGGTCCACGACTATGTCATTGTAGAAGTTGACAATATTGCCTGCCTTGTCGATGAAATCTATTGATACTCGTGTTGATTCCTGGTCGTCAAGATTCACAGTGAACTCAAATGTTCCATTTGAGGACATCTCATTGGTGTCATTTCCTATCTGATATGATATGTTGACAGCCTCGCTGACATTTCCTTTGATATCCAGATTCACTGAAGGAGAGACCTGTGGGAGATAGTCAAGCTCGTATGAGTATGACTGGTCAGGGCTTGACACACTGAGAGATACTTCAGGAGGCAAATCATCTATCTCTATTCCATTGGTCTCTGAATATTCATTGCCTGCAGAGTCTGTTATGTGGACTGCAACAACATTTGTGTCAAGAGGAAGGTTTATCCTCGGGAAAACAAAGATTCCTGTTGAGTCTGATGATGCTATGTAATCATAATCAGATGTTCCTACTGAGACAGGTGCCTTGTTCACATACACTCTCAGTATGCTGTCAGGCTCTGTTACACCAGTAAGACCTATCCAATGAGCATTATGGTACTGAGGAAATGTGGCATTGAGAGAAGGGGGATTGGTGTCCGCTGATGTAGTGAAAGAATAATAGCTTCCTAAATTGTCATCAGTAACTGCTGTTCCGCTCTCATTCCTTGACTCTATACTGTAATAGTATGTTGTGTCAGGATCCAGAAGCTCAAGAACCGCATTATGATCTGTCTTGAGCTCATCATCAGAAACTGTCTCTCCGAGCGAGGTCGTTGTTCCATAATTCACAATGCTGTCTGCATCTTCATCAGTTGTCCAGCTGATCTCAGCATTCCTGTCAGTCGCATTGACACCTGTTGTTGGATTGTGGGATATGGACAGTGCCTGGACAAGGGTTATGTTGACAATGAGGTATATGCAGAACATGGCTATCAGAGGCAGTGCCCTATTTACTAATGCTTCTGGCTTTATTCCCAGGATCCTATCTTTCCCTGTTCGCTGGTCATTCCTTGTCTTCATCTTCATCCTTATGCTGTTTTAGTGCTATTTCTCTTTTAGTGCTCTTTCTCTTTTAATGGTCTTTATTCCTGTTGATTTATATTTTTATCCATGATTTGGAGTCTCTTGAGGTACTGTCCTGGAGTCCAGGATCAGTGCTTCAGCTGAGCTCAGGCATCACCATCTCATTGTATGCTCCTGACTCAAGCATGGCTATCATTGCTATCTGCTCATCTCCGTTTGAAGGATGAGGTATGTTCTCTATTGCCTTGAACACTATTGTGCTTTTTCCTCTGAGATCAGCGTCATCCACTGTCCAGTTTCCTCTGAATCCTCCTATCATCTCATTGTCCTTGCTGAGAAGCAATACTTCAAGCCTGTATTTTACATCATCATCTGCCAGCTTTATTTCCTGCATCTCTTCTGGAGATTCATCATAAGGGTATCTCCTGAATATGTCATAATCCTCAAGCTGTTCTGTTGAAAGATAGACTACTGCTGTCTCGCCTTCCTCAAGCTCTTCAGGTTCCTGCAGATCAGGACCTGTAAGCCTCTGCTTCACTACCCTGAAGTCCATTTCCTGCAGAGGAGTCATTATTATCTCAGCAAATGAAGGATCAGGAGGCACTGTCACAGAGGATTTGTGATAGTCAGGATGCTCTGCCTCAATGGTTGGAGGAGAGCAGAATGATGGCAGAGCCACAGCAAGCCTGTTCCTGCCGAACTCTGTATCAGTTGTTCCAAGGTCGCAATAATAGAAGTCCATGCAGTTGAATGTTATCTCAGCATCAAGTATGTCCTCATGGGTCTTCTTGTCAGTAGCATATACTATCGTCTTCTTGTCAAGCCTGTCATTGCAGTAATCTCCTGCTGTTGTCTGTGGATTCTCAAATATCTCAGAGTTGAAGGTCGTGCTAACTCCCTCGTTCTTGTTTATCCTCACAGGAAAAGCGAACCTGAAAGCATACCCTTTTCCGCCGAATGCTGAGTCATCCCTGACCACAGCATGTATGGGAAATATGAGATCATATGTGAAGTGATATGCATTTATGCAGAGGAAGCTCAGCCAGTACTGGGGAGTCCCTCTTCCCCAGCTTGATTTCATTGTCTGTCCACTGCTTGGATTGACCCTTATGAAGAACGGCCATTCCTTCTGAAAATAGAAGTTTGCCCTGAGGTCCTTGTAATCATTGACTGTCGGATCCCAGAAGAAGTGGAAGTATTCATATGCATCTGATGGTGCGTCCTGGGGAGCGTTCCCTTCCATTATGTCCTGAGGAGTGTATCCTCTCAATAGCTCGTATCTTGCATAGGATTCCTCAAAAGGCTCATGATCTGTTGACTTGACTCTCACTTTAGGTATGTTGTAGAAAAGCAGGTCCTTTATCTTCTCTTCAACTTCAGGGACATACCATATCTTCTGGCCGCACTCAAAGACCACATCAGTGAATGGTATGTCAGTTCCTGCTGCCATGAGATCAAGTGTGATCTGCTCAAAGAAGAGCTGGTTGTTCTCTGCCTGGATCATCTCTCTTGCCAGGAGGAACATTCTCTTGAGCTTGACAAACAGTTCAGAGTTGAATCTGGTTATCCTTGTTGTAGATTCCTCGCTCTTGAGCTTGACATCCATCGGATAGGTCATTGTGACATCCACTGCTGTGTCTGTTATCACAACCTCAACACTCCTGTTCTCTTCAGGATATATATCATACTGCTGCTCAAACACAATGAAGTCAGCCAGGCACGCATCAATGTTCTCAGCTATGTATCTCTCCAGATCATTCTGCATCACATCAAGATTAGGCACTCTTGACCTTCCCTGATGGTACCATAATGGGACCTTTATGCCTCCGAAGAGTATGTAGGATTGAGGATCGAATGTTATCCTCTCAGGAATGTATATGTAGCCTCCCTGTGCTCCGAGCACAGTCACTCCCTGCTCAGCAGTTGTCTCCAGGCATGAATCAACATACTGCTTCACAGGAAAGAGGTATTCCGGCACCACTTCTGGAATTTCCTGTTCAACAGTCTCCTGCCTGAAGTACATAACAACACCTAGGAAAGCCAGAAGGAATATTCCTATTACAATGAATACTGTGAGTTGACCTCTTTTTTTCATTTTCATATTTATTACCAGCATGATTCTGTATTATGCATGATGCACCTAAAGAGTGCAGATGATTCAGAGCATATCCTAAAGAGCGTTCTCAAAAGCTTGCTCAGGATCTGCTCAATGCTGAACATACCTGCCTATGGCTTCTGCAGCATATATCTTGATCCATGTAGCGACTATTATCAGCAAAAGGCCTACAAATATATCAGCTATCATGCCTGGCATGAAGTTTGAAAGCATTGATATGAATGAGAATATGCCGAATACTAAAATTATCAGCAGTGCAGGCAGCCAAAGCCTCTTGAATCTCTTAACTCCTTTCACAAATGCTCCTGTAAATGAGGGTATCACCTTGTCTGTGCTTACAAAGAGGTAATACATTATGTATGTGAAATATACCACAGCAATGCCTGGCACTATGAAAGCCAGTATTGAGAACACCAGCAGCAGCACTGGAGATGATATTGATGTGAATAATGATATCAGCCCTCCCATCAACAGGCCTATCACAGCAAACCACATAAGATTCAAGAGAGCGAACTTAAGGAATGATATCACTCTCATCTTCTTCTCAAGAATGGTTGTCCATATAAGGTATCTTGTGAATATGAATGCAGCCAGCGAAAGCAGCACATAGATTATCATGATTATCAGCAAAAGAAGCACAACTCTTGAGATTGATGACTGCAATTGAGCAAGGGATTCTGCTGACTTTGTCATGAGCATTGAGGGATCTGCGTCCTTGAGAGGCTCTGCTATCATTGTGACAATCCATGAGCTGAGCAGTGTCATGCCTATGATTATAAGATAGAACAGTATGTCAAATGATGCAACAATAAGCGCCTTGAATGACTTCAGGCCCTTCAGGCTTGCAAGGCAGTGAGAGAATTCATTGATAACATAGCCTGCCTCATGCTTCCTGTGGTGGGGATGACTTGGAGGCTTCAGGTCATGATGGCTCTTATGCCCAGATTCGTGGCTCTGCTTTGCACTGTGCTCTGCATCATCCTTAGGGCTGGATGGATGCTTCTTGGTCTCTTTGTCCTCTTTCTCGTGCTTTGGTTTTGTGTCTTTGTCATCCTTTTTCTCAGTCATCATATCCCCCCTTTGAATATATAATCATATGAATTGATTATAAATGTTTTGGATGAATGGCATGATTATGCAAATCCTGGAGTTCCTGCTCCTTCTTCAGCTGATCCTGGTGTGGGTCTGTTCTCAACATCAGATGGATCAGGACCATCGTCATCATCGTCTCCACCGCCTCCGCCGCCTATGTCTATTCCTATGTCAATATCTGGAAGTCCAACATCTCCCATAGTGGCTCCTGTTCCTGAAAGTACGCAGTATGGACAGTCTCCAAGTCCTGGATCATAGCCTGCTCTCTCAATGTCATTGCATACCTTATGTCCGCTGTCAAGCAGTTCCTCTACACTAGGCTTCCAGTCAACACCCTCAAAATTAATGCATACTCTGCTGAATTGTTTAGTTGACCTTAGGACTAATGCGCTCGCGCCTTTTAGTGAATAAGCACCCTCATCGCACAAGAGTATGACATGATCATTCTGATTGAATACCCCATCACCATCAATATCAAGCCTTTTTCCATCTCCTCCTCCGTCAAAAGAGATGAAGAAATCTATCTCATCATCGCAGTCATCCTTTCCTGAATCCTCTGTCAGTCCTGCAGGGCTGACTGAGAATGTGATCTTGTAGAAGTAATCCTGCAATGTCTGGGTTGGATCATCAGCATCAGGGTATGTGAATAGCTGTCTCTCTGCAGCGACCCATGCTGCTGGTCCTGTGAATCCAGGTGGAAGCAGAACTCCATCGTCTGCTGCAAGCCCTTCAAAGTCAAGCGAGAGCGCGCATATGCTCTCTTCCCATCTTCCTGCAACAGCCATTCCCCACTGCGTGGCAAAGAACTCATTGAAAGGAGCCATCCATTCATCATATACCACTTGCAGGTTTGTCCAGCCAAATCCCCCTTCTTCTGCTGTGAAGAGCTGCCATATTGAGCTTCCCAATGCCATTCCCTGTGCAACAGTGAACCTGCTCTTCTGCAGGTATTGTGTATATTCTGAATTCCTCTCAAGAGCAGCTAATTCTTCTGGAGACATTCCCTCAAGGACACTTGACTCTGCTTCTTCACCAAGATTGCCTTCATCATCAACAGTGAATATTCTTGTTGGACAGTCAGCGTTACTTGCGACACCTGTGCAGTCCTCTATCCTGACATACTTATTGTCGTCTGGTGCTGTGAACTCAACACCAGGTATCCTTTCAAAGCCTTCTGCTCCGCTTGGCGGAGGATACATCCTTACATCAGGAGAAATATCTTGTGTACCTTCTCTTTGTTGCTCTTCTATATGATTGCTTATATCTCTTGGAACCCTTCCAGTATCACGGTACTGTTCTCCGCCGATGTTAACGCAGTCATCGCATTCTCCTTCTTCTTCAAATGGCTCATATGTCCTGCCATCGCTTCCATAAACAGTTTCTGTGTCGTCAGCTGGATAGTATGTGTTTCTTCTGTCAGTAGTAGGATCTCCTAGATTATCTGGAGTTATGTCTGAAGCAGATGCTGGAGGTGTTGCAGGCTCCCCAGTTGGAGATTGTTCAGCTGTTCTCCCATCACCAGCAGGATCTTGTGTTCCAGCTGAATCTGGAATACAGCATTTTATATTCGCAGGACCAGGACATATCCCTGTGAAGCAGGTTGAACTAGTTGACTCTTCAATACATCTATAACCAGATTTTGCTAATTGACTGCAGCTTGTGACCTGTGCAGCAGCCATGTGGCTTGTCACTGCAACTGCTATTATCATCAAGATTGCCAAAGTGATATTCTTCTTTCTCATCATATTACCTCATTAATTATCATGCTATGCATCCAGTGCCTCCTGGCATATTGTGCTCTCGCTGAAGTCAAACAGGCTCTCATTCTCTGCAATACTCTGGTATATGTCCAGGATCTGCTGGATTGACTGGGCAAGCTCTGAAAGCCTGCATGCAGCCTGCACTTCCTGAGGGCCGTTATTGCATAAGTATGTTGTCATGAATCCTAACAGCACTCCTGGATCTGTGAACATGCCTGCGAACTGTGACATCATTCCTTTGATCAATCCTGCAAATGGGAATATATTGAACACCTCTCCCCAGAAGAAAAGGCACCATTGGTAGCTTCTCATCTGAGTGCAGGCATAGACCGGCACTCCAGCTGCAACCTGCTGCTTCAGGCATAATAGATAGTTGCATTCTATATCCCTCGCCTTCTTGAGATTATAGATTATTCCAGGAACGCATAAAGAGACCACACTGAGCAAAAAGCTGCTCTTCACATTTCCATGTATTGCATCTATTGCTGCTGTCTTTTTCTGTTCCTCAGTAAGATCAGTAGCGCCCTCCCTTGCCTTGAGCAGCTCCTCTGGATATATTGTTGAGATGAAGTCCTTGCTTGCAAGAGATCCCATGCTCTGAGATAATGAAGGCATCCAGTCAACTATTGCAACAGCAGAATTACCTATTATAGCATTGTAAGGCTTGCAGTACCATTTCTCGCTTCCTGGATCATCTGCATCAGGATTGCACTCTCTAAAGTTACAGGAGAGAAGTCCGCAATAGGTCATGAGCTTCTTCCATCCGCTTTTCTCTAAGAAATCCCCAGACCATCTTGACAGCTGATTGAATGCTCTTGCTATGCCATCCCAGGGTGTGCCTTCAAGAGGGGCTGTCACTGCAAATGCAGTATGCAATGCTCCTGCAAGGCCGTTCATTGCGTATATTATACTGCATAAAGTATCAAGTATGTCCAGCACTTTTGCCACTGAGTCTATCCAGTCGCCTATCCTTATTAGAGCGCCGTTCTCAACAGCATCTATCTCATCCTCTACTGAGTCTCCAAGCTCTTCAACCTGAGTGACAGGAACAATAAGAGTTATGTTCTCTATCTCTGGCATGGAAGCATTGCCGTTTCTCAGCGATATCAGAGTCATAGTGCAGTTGAACTTCAGCTGGCTCTTCTCTATGATTCCTTTGTTTATAGCCACCTTTATCCATGGCTCTGTTGAGTTAGGAGTAGGATTGACAAGGAAAGTGCCTGTTGAGTCAGCATAGCTGTCAAAGTCTGCTCCGCATGTTGCAGGATCAAATGAGCTGAAAAGAAGGTTGGTATTATCAGGATCCTTTGCATTCAGCTTCAGCCTGAACCATATATCATGCCCTATCACCCTTGTGGTCTCAGAATCCACGAATGAAGGGTATGCTGCAATAAGCTCATTCTCCCAGTAATCAATTGTCTCATTAGTATCCTGAGGATAAACAGACACAGGTGCTGGAGGCCAAGGCATTATCTCTTCCTCTCCCTGCGCATTGATTATGCCCACATAGAAGTCTGTGATCGGATTTGCATTTGTGCTTTTGTTCATATTGCCTACAATATCTGAGATATTGAATGAAGCAGTTACATCTCCGTCAAGCACATCAATAAGATTCCATTCGCATATCCAGGACTCATTCTTTGGATAGCAGTCTTCTGCCTGCTTGAATGCAGATGATGCAAAACCGGTAAATTTTCCTGATACATTGAAGACTCCTGCATCATCCATCACAGATGAGTCATCAGTCAATGATGCTCTCACAAGCATATCATCTCCAGTGAAGAAGACAAAACGTGTAGAATCAGCAAGATTGAATAGTGTTACATTGTTCAGCAGAGGAGGAGTATCATCATATTCTATTGTGCCTGAGTAAGGGCTCATCTCATTACCTGCATCATCTGATGCTGTGACAAGCACTGACAGATCATCATTTGCTGTGACATTGTAGATTGCGCAGAGCCATAGATCGCCTGCAGCAGTGCATGTGGCATCTTCAGGGGATCCGCTATCTATAGATATAGTGGCATGGCTTCCTCCCATGCCCACTCCTCCTGTGTCATTTATCACAGCTATGACTGTGTTAAGTCCAGGACCTGCATATCCTGTTGCATTGTAGTTATGGTCAGTAAGAAGATAGTCCACTTTAGGAGCAACTGTGTCAAGCCCTATTGTTATTGATTTTGTGTCTGATACTGAGTTTCCGCCAGAGTCATTCACCTCTACGCTGAGGGTTCCTGTGGTCTCGTCTGAGAGCTGGAGATTGAATGAGTCTGTGCATGTGAAAAGGCCTGTATCACCTGTGCATTCAAGTGTTCTCTTGCCAAGCCCGAAGTCTGTGAGGTCTGCCTTTGCGCTGTCTATCCCGAAAAGATCAGAAGATGTTATATTGACCAGCACCATTGAATTGCTTCCGCCTTCTTTCACATACCTCAATGGAGCCCTTCCATTAGAGTCAAATATATCTGCTATGGTTATAACCGGTGCGTTGTCATCCTTGTTCACATCAACACAGTTATCGCTTGCGTATGTTGAGTGTCCAAGAGCATCATATGCCTTGAGGCATACACTAGTCACTCCATTGCTGACAGATGACATCGAGAACTCAAGTGTTCCGCTCTTTCTGCAGTCATCAGGCTGGGTGCTTATATCCTCTTCAGCAAGCACTGCATCAGAGCTGAGATCAATTATCTCTATCTTGTCCAGACCTGCGCACTTGTTCCTGCACACAGATGCTGCGCATAGTGTGTCCTCAACAATATAGCTTGCTGTAAGGCTCACTCCATTGGTGTTCTTTGGATTGACATCAAATGAATTGACATCAGGGGCTTCGCCATCCACGTACATGTCAAATGTCTTTAGATAAGGAGTTGGTATGTCTGCGCATGATGAGCAGTCAGGCCGGCACCATCCAGGACCTGAAAGGCAGACCTTTGATGGATATACTCCAGGCATTGGCGGTGAGTCAGATGATTCAAAATAGCATTCATACTGGTATCCTGATGCTCCTGGTATGGGATCACATGATGAGAAATATCCTGGTGCGGCAAAAAGAGGCAGGTAAGCATGGATTGACTGGGAATCTGTAAGCTCACTGGAGAGTCTTGCATTGACAGTTATCTTTGCATTATCGTCTACACCCATGAAACCTTCAATATCATCCTGACCTGACCTGCTCAATATGGTTATGCTCTCTCCCATTCCCTGAGCATGGACTCCTGAGATGTAGAAAGGGATGCTGATTATGAGGCAGCTCATGAAGAGCGCCAGTGTCTTCAGTGTATTGCTTTCCATTTTCTTTATCTGCTTCTTATCTGATCTCTTAACTTATTAAGTTTTGTTTATTTTTTGTTTATTATATGATGTTATTGATGATATCATTATGATATTACATTAGGGCATTAGTCCACAAGCACAGGCCTGATGTACTGCTTGTTGTTCTCTGCCTTTCTCTGGACATTGCTCCATGCTCCGAGATCATCATGCTCAAGATATGATCTTGGAGTTCCGGCAAGATTGAAGTTGAGTGCTGTGAACTCTACCTTATTGTCATGGTATATTCCGTTGCCTATACGCACCTGAACCTCATAGTTGCCTGACATGAAGTCCTCATTCCTTGCTATCACAGTAGGGCCTATCTCCTCCTCTTCATCATCCTCTTCATACTCCTCTTCAGGTATTATCACAGTAACCCCTTCCTGGACAAGCGATACTCTGAGAGTGTAATTTCCTGGAACAAGCCGCATCTCAGCCATACCTCCATTGCTGATGTCTGCTGCAGCAAATACCTCTTCCTCAAAAGGGCTTTCTGGTATCTTCTCAAGCATTATTATTGCCCTCTCATTGTTCTTGAGATTGTGCTTCATAGGGATGATATGCCATCCAGCAGATCCGAATGGTCCTGCAGAAACCTTCTCAATGTCCATCCTCTTTGCTGTCACGTTCTTTGTCACATATCCTGTGAGCTTTATGAGCCCGAGATCCTGAGGATCATCCTTTGCCCTGAAGATCTCTTTTGTGTAAGTCAGATAATCAGGATGCTGCACAATTATTGATCCTATTGCTCCTTTAGGGAATTTTTCGCTGAACACAGCCCTTCCGCCATCCATCTGTGAATATCCTATGACACAGCTTGCTCCCTGTGCAGCAAACCTCACAGTGGCATCTGGAACAGGATTTCCTGCTGTGTCCATGAGCCTGAAAGATACATCTCCGCTGTTTAGCTGTTTCTCTTCGCAGAATGGTGCTGAGCCTGTGACATCTGTAGGGATTCTTGCCTGCACAGTGTCTCCTTCAACAGCCTGGTTGTTCCTTATGTTTGACTCAAGAGCGAACATGAAGCTGTATCCTTTTCCTCTGAATGCTTCTGGATCCCTTATTGTCACCATCACAGGAAATGACACATCATAAGGCACATCATACCTGTGGAATGGTATCATTGCTGAAACAAGAGGCAGTGTTATAGATTCTCTTGGTGAGACTCTTCCTCCGTCAGTTATATGAAGATACATGGGCCATCCCAGATAGTTCAGATTCACATCCAGATCAAAATAATCATCTGATGCTGGAAGAACTGAAAAGCTATAGAGGCCTGTCCTTAAAGGATCATCAGGAAAGCTTACTGCGCTAATGTCAAATCCTGCTGTCCTTGTGACCTGCATAATGTTAATGTAGACTGAGAATATATCTGTGAGCTTGTCTTCTATGTCTGACTCAGACCAGAACAATGGCTTGAAGCTCATGTCAGATCCTGCCATTGGAGGAAGCTTGTCCTCATCCATGCCAGAGTAAGCTCCGATAAGATGAAGAGCGTATGCCTCAAGGAACTTTCCCTTTTTTTCCTTGCTGGTTATATCAAGAGCCAGATCATATGCTCTCTTGAGCTTTACATCAAAGTCCTGCGAGAATTGAGATATTGTTGAAGTGCCGTCTGCGCTCTGTATCTCAAGAGGGTACTCAACAAATAGGTTCACATCCTCTCTTCCTACTGTGGTTGTTGTCTTCAGGCCGCCAATCTCTGTTATCTCCACAGCCTGATCACTGAATGTTGAGAAGCCATTCAGGCACTCCCTCAGATTGGCGTCAACATACCTGTCAATCTGGTTCTCTATTGAATTTGAGCCATCATCTCTCTTCAGAGGAGGCCTCATGTCGCTGAATGTGCATCCTTCCCTGCAGTCATTTGCAGAATCCATATGGAACCAGTAGGGTATCTTCCAGTCATCAGACATTGTGATTGCGTCTGACTCTGTGGGCCTTCTGCCAGTGGGATCCAGAGAGAATAAAGTCCTTGTGTATTCTGTTGTATGATAAGGCTCAAGACCTATGTAACCTCCGTGAGCGCCTATCTGCTCAATAGCCTCTCTTCCAAGCTGCCTTATGCAGTCCTGGACATAAGCCTTCACAGGCTGGGCTGTGAGAGGAACCTCTTCAGTAACAATAGGAAGCTCTGCGAGTTCAACCTGCTCTGACTGGAAATAGAATATAGCGACCATAGAAAAGAGGATAATTGCTCCTATAATGATAAAGATAGTAGTCTGACCCTTGCTATTCATAATAAACCCCTTTTAAGCCTTAAGCTGAATATTGACCAAAAGCCTGATAATCATAAAAAACCGGATTACAGGCCTGAATGCACTGAAATATATGAGTTTTTTATATAAAGTTTTCTGTTTTCATATACGCAAGAATAGATGGTTTATAGGCAGAAGAAAGAGGAGAGGATTTTACTTACATGACAGCAACAACAAGGGATTCATACACAGTCAGGGGGGTTTTATGATCTATAAGGCATTATGATCTATACAGCAGCAACATTGGATTCGTACACGGTCAGGAAGGAAAGTTTAAGGCATTAACGGCAGCAACAACAATGGACTCATACACGGTCAAATTGCTTCGCAATTTGCCCTACTCGTAAAGGGAAAACCAGAACTTACGTAACTGGTTTTCCCTCTACACTCAGTAC
>WJJV01000046.1 GCA_014729495.1 Candidatus Woesearchaeota archaeon | reverse complement strand
GCTTATAAATGAAACAGGCAATTTTTATTATTATACTTAATGGTTATAGCTGTTTTATTGGCCTATATTTATAAATGTTTCGCTGCAAACAGATATGTCCGCGATCTCCTTTTTTCTGTGAAAAAAGTTCTGGTCAGCATATGCTCAGCTATTGATTGTTTATACTAAAGGCATGCTTCTTTTGACAATGACCTCCATTCCGGACAGCCCGCTGCAAACTATATAATAGAAAGGCAGGAATATATTTTCTGTATGATACTTTGTTGAATACATATGCCAGTGCCACCTCTCTGTGGTCAGGTTTGCTGCGCTTGTCAGAGAGGCAAGGAATATTACTTCAAGATGATTTATAGAAACTCAGAGTAGAAATCAGAGCAATCAAACCTAACTCACATAGCCTTAAGCCTTTTTACCCTCTCTTCCATTGGAGGATGTGTTGACAGAAGGGACATAATGCCTTTTGTAGAGAATGGATTTACTATGAACAATGATGATGTAGCAGGGCTTCCCATCCTTATAGGATTCCTCTTTGATCCTGCATGGAGCTTTTCAAGAGCATTGGCAAGAGAATATGGGTCATGTATCATCTTTGCGCCTGTCTCATCTGCAAGATATTCCCTGCTTCTTGAGAGCCCTAACTGAAGCAGCACAGCAGCAATAGGAGTGACTATGGCAAGAAGCAGGAATCCAAGAGCATCTCCTCCATCACTGTCCCTTCCTCCAAAGCCTCCGAATATGGCAGCCCATCTCGCCATCATGCCTACATAGGTTATGACTCCTGCGATTGTCGCAGCAACAGTCTGTACAAGCATATCCCTGTTCTTCACATGGCTCATCTCATGTGCTATGACTCCCTTGAGCTCGCTCTTGCTTAGAAGGTCCATGATTCCTGTTGTGAAAGCCACGACAGCATGTTTTGGATTCCTTCCAGTGGCAAATGCATTGGGATTTGCGCTGTTTACAATATATACTTTTGGCATTGGCATTGAAGCCAGATGAGATACCTCTCTGACCATCCTATACAGATCTGGATAATCAGTCTCCTTTGCCTCTTTTGCACGGTACATGGCCAGCACAATCTTATGCGACCAGAAATAAGAGCCGAAGTTCATGATTACAGACAGCACTACAGCTATTGTAAGCCCCTGATAGCCTCCAAGAAGCCATCCTACACCTAACAGAAGTCCGGTCAGAATGCCGAGTATCGCTACTGTCTTTATATGGCTCTCCACTCCCATAATTGTTTATATATCACATCCATTTAAATAGTTTATGATTGGATTTTTCTCATAAACTTTTTATATATAACATTCTTAATACAGCCAAAAGAGGTGTAAAATGGAGACTTTGGCATTAGTGCTCATCATAATAACTATTCTCGCTCTGGCAATAGCTCTCTACTCATTCTTCAGGAAAAAGCCAGAGAAGACAAAGCTCCAGAAAGACCTCTGGAGTCTTGAGAAGGAAATAAACAGCATGAGGTCTCAGGGCATTGAGGATGATGCAATAATAAAAAGACTGTCTGATATGGGCTGGGATGAGCATGTTGTTGAACTTGCTAGCCACGATCTGAGAAGACCAAATCACAGCCTTGAGAAGCTCCAGAATTATGCAGACTCAAGGATAAGAAAAGGTGATTCAAAAGAGTTCCTCAAAGAGACTCTTCTTGAAGCAGGCTGGAGCGAGGATGTTGTGGATCTTGTTCTGAAATTATAGGATTCTATAGGCTTATGATCAAAGAATATGGGCAAGATAATTGAAGATATAGCCCAGAAGTATTATTCCAAGTGTAACAGTGCCGAAGAATATTCCTATAAGCTGGAGCTTCATCGCTCTCCTGAGTATGACTGCTTCTGGAAGGCTCAGTGCTGATACTGCCATGGTGAATGCAAGCACTGCTCCGAGAGATATCCCTTTGTTGAACAGCACAACAGCGATCGGAACAATTGCAGCGCAGCTGCCGTAGATAGGCACGCCGATTATTGTGGCAAGAGGAACAGTCATGGCGCCTCCCCTGCTGATGACCATGTGCACAAAGTCCTCAGGGACATAATTGTGTATCAAAGCGCCGATACCCACTCCCACAAGTATCCAGAGCCAGAGCTTGCTTATGATTGACTTTGCCTCATCAAGTCCAAATCTTATCCTCTGCTTAATGCTCCTGTATCTCCTCTCTTTTACTTTAGAGCTCTTTGCGATGAGGTCCTTAACAAGATATCTCTCAAGCCCGAGCTTTCCGAGTATCATTCCTGATATGACTCCGATGAATATTCCGCTTGCTATGTAAGCAAGTGTTATCTTCCAGCCAAAAAAGCCGAGCATGAGAACCGCAAGGTATTCATTCACAAGAGGGGATGTAATCAGGAATGAGAGCGAGACTCCAAGAGGCACTCCTGCCTCAAGAAAGCTGAGAAATATTGGTATAGAAGAGCATGAGCAGAACGGAGTCATTGCTCCAAACAATGCTGCTGCAAGGTTTCCTGTACCTCTGCTCTTTCCAAGCCAATTCTTCACCCTGTTCTGCGGGATGTAAGTCCTGATAAAGCCCATTATCGCTATCAGTACAAACAGCAGTAGAAGTATCTTGATTGAATCATAGATAAAAAAGCTTATGGACTGCCCAAGCCTTGATTCCGGAGCTATATTCAGCGCATTCTGCAATAACCACTGCAGTGGATATTCTAGGTATGCCATGCTCACCTGTTTTCGCAGTCACAGCAACTGCATCCCTTGTTCTTTGCTTTCTTCTCAAGCTTCCTGTCAAGCTTTTCAGCAAGCTTTCCGAAAAATCCTTTTTTCTTTGCCATAAAACAATGTTTTGGCATGTGTTTAATAAATATTGCTGTGAGGGTCTGTCTGGAATCTCCTTTTTTCTGCGAAAAAAGTTCGGGTCAGCATCGGCTCAGCTCTTGATTGTTTATATTAAAGGCCTGCATCCCCGTAGGGGGCGTCCCCCGCAACGGCCTCGATAATATATATTATAGAGCTTCGCATATTGATGCTGACCTTCATTCCGGACAGACCCTTGATGTGAGTAAGATTTATAAACAGTGGTATCCACAAAGACTTCATGAAAGGACTGATAATAATAGACTTCAGCAGGACAATATATGACAAGCCTAATGACAGGCTGTTTGAAGGTGTTGTTGATTTCCTTGAGAAGTATGGAAAGCATTATGCTCTTGTTATCATCAGCAGGGATGACACAGAGAAAAGGACAAGGCACATACAAGAGCTGGGCATAGACCATCATTTCAAGGTAATGATAATAAGGGACAAGAAAGGCCTTGAGGAGTTTGAGGAAGCAATGGAAAAGACAGGCTTCGGGCCTGAGGACACATGGACAATAGGCGATAAGGTAAGGACAGAGATTGCCATAGGAAAGGAGTTAGGCTGCAGGACAATCTGGTTCAGGCACGGCAAGTATGCGGATGTAGAGCCAGAGCATGAGAAAGGCCAGCCAGATCATACAGTGAGTTCATGGAAAGAGATCAAGGATATCATACCTATTTGAGGCATAAACTATATAAATCAATAATGTTTCTGGCTGATTATGGGAGTGGTGCAGGAGTTTCTGTCAACAGTATATGTTGTCAAGGATAGCAAAGTCCTTATGACATGGAACAAGAAAGTCAAGACCTGGATTCCAGTTGGAGGACACATTGAGCAGAACGAGCTCCCATGCGATTCTGTGATAAGGGAAGCAAAAGAGGAGACAGGCCTTGATGTAGAGCTTGTATGCCTTGATGACTCACCTACAAAGAATCTTGTCCAGCCTGTGCATGTCCATCTTGACCATATCAAGGATGACCACAAGCATATAAATCTTATATATTTCGGTAAAGTTATTGGTGGTCAGTTCATGGAAGAGAGCGACGAGCAGACTGAGAATAGATGGTTCTCCAAAGAAGAGATTGAGAAGATGGATCTGATGGACAATGTCAAAGAGTGGGCATTGAAGGCTTTGGATGGGGTTGATTAGCTTTTCTATTGTGAACTTAAAACCAAAACTTTATATATGACATATACACATTAGTGTGTATAAGTGTGTATAAAATGAATATAAACAAGAAGGATATAATAGCCATAAACATGGAAATAGGTGAGACCGGAGCTTTCAATAATGAGAGTTCTCTTGAGTTTGCGCTCCACTTGATAAAGCACAAGAAAAGCTGGCTGTATGAGCTCAGCTACCTTGTGAGAAGCCTTCTTGTTGACCATGCTTTCAGGGACGGCAATAAGAGGACTGCATTAGCATTAGTCTTATTATACTTTGAAGACAAAGGATTTAAGTATGATAAAGACAGTATTGTGAGGATAATCTATAGCATTTCAAAAAAGAACATAACTGACATAAACAAGATTGCGAGGATGATCAAGAATGGCACAATTAGCTGAAAAAGCAAAGAAGATAATCAAGGAAAACAAAGGCCTGTTTGAGTCTCTTGAAGAACTTGACAGGACTGGAAAGCTCAGAAAGTCAAGCTATAAGGGAAGGTATAACTTCACATTAGATGAGGATATTATGAATAAGTTCAGATCCTACTGCCTGAAGAATGATCTGAAGATGTCCTCTGTGATTGAAAGCCTGATAAATGAGTTCCTGAAAAGAAAGCACTGAATCAAAAAAACTCTCCAAGCTTGCTCTGGTCCTTCTCAGCAACTGTCTCTTTTATATCCTTTCCCAGGACCTCAAATATCCTTTCAACTGCAGGTATCACCTGGTTATTCACATAATAATCAGGATCATAATCATCCTGGCTGATCTCATCAAGAAGCCTGGCCCTGTCTCTTATCTTCTCTTTTCCGCCAGTGATGACATACTCTATGATCGAACCAGGACCCACAGGCAGTCCCTTGCTTTCCATCCTCTTTGCTGCAGCAACATGGGGGCCTTCAGCCTCATAGGAAGATATGTCCTTGGTCAGCTGGGTTGATATCTTAACTTTTGCCAGATCTATGCTGTTCTGCCTCAGCTTCTTGACAACATCCTGCACATACTCCTCTGCCTTATCCACATCATTCTCCTCAAGAACTATCCTGAGGACTTCCTCCTGAGTCTCTTTGGCTATCAGGCTCCAGTTCCTCCTGACTACCTCAAATCCTTTTACAGTCATCTTTCCATGCTCATCAAGGAGTGCATACTTCTTCTTTGCACCGAAGCCTGTGAGCTTTGCGCCTACAAATATCCCTCTTGGATAGAATCCCTCAAACTCAAGCTCCATCAGCTCAGGAAGCTCATTGTTTATGCCTTCAACAAAGCTAAGGGCTTCTTTCTTGTCCTTGCCTTCCAGAGTAAAGAATACTGAGTCTGTATCAGAGTATATGACTGTGAATCCTTTCTTCCTTGCCCCCTCTATAGATTGATGGATATAATGCCTTCCCCATGCTGTGACAGAGTCAGCGCAGTCAAAGGAGTACCATCTTGATGCATAGAATCCAAGATAGCCGTAGAAAGCATTTGCCAGTATCTTAAGCGAGTACGCCCTTGCTTCAAGCATCTTATCCTTCTTTTTCCTTATGATCTCCTTTATCCTCATCCTCCTTGTTATGAGCTCTTCAATCATCCTTGGGATGAATTTCTTCCTGCTTTTGCAGAACCATACTGACTTTCTCCTGCGCTCATCCTCGAATGGCACATGCTCCCTCTTCTCTGGAGGGCAGTTCCTGTTGAGGTTCTCAGGAGTTATATTATGAGATGCGATTATTGTTGGATAAAGGCTCCTGAAGTCAAAGACAACTATGTCCTCATAAAGCCCTGGCTTTGGCTCAAATACAAAAGCTCCCTTGAACGTCCTTGTTAGCCTTGATCTCACCTCATCATTGGTCGGCTTGTTAGGAGCAAGAACATTGTGGGCATGCGCCTGCCTTATGAGATAATTCTCCACAAGCTGGCTGAACCTCATCCTGCTTGCCTCAAATAGCGGAAGAGATACAATCTTGACAAGCTCTATTATGTTAGGCATCACCTTCTCGCATAGGCTGTATGTGAGGAAAGAATCATGCAGGTTGTACTCACAGTACTCATCAAGCAGGTCAGATGAATTGTCCCAGGCCTCTGCAAGCTTATCCAGGTCAACACCTGTCTTCTTGTCTCCAAGCAGCTCTGATGACACAGATGTGAGATCATATCTGTCTGTTTTCAATGAGCCCCCTAGTATGAACTTTATGAAGCGGTAGATATCAATATGGACCATTCCTGTTGAGCTGACTGTTGGAGATGCCCCTTTTGATGTCCTTATCTCTGATCCATCCCATCCAAGATCAAGCCTTATCTTATACTTTTCAGCCCTTGTCTTTATGTAGGGGAAGTCGAATCCGTCAGAGAAATATCCTACTATGACATCAGGTCTGTAATGATCCACTGCTTCCTTGAATGCTGTCAACAGGTCTGCTTCTCCATCCACAAACTCAATGTAATCATGCTTAGTGGGAAACTTCTTCCAGGTTATGACCTTTTTCATGTCTTTTCCATAGAGCGATAGCATGACTATGGGATGCCTTTCAGAGTCAACATTCTTTCCCTCTGGATTGTATGTCTCAATGTCAAAAGCCAGTATCTTTGGCTCAATAGAGTCATCGCTGATCTGTGCTATGCTCTCAGCCTTGATGACATAGCCTGTCCTGAAATTCTCTTTTGCCTGCTCGCCCTCTACTTCATGCAGTGTGGCAGGCACTATCCTGTTGTCTATGAGATATCTTCTCACAAACAGGATGTCAGCCTCCATGACATCCTTGACTTCAGACTTATTCCTGAATACATCCCTGAAATGCACAACAGCCTTAGGCTGGTTTACAGTGATCCTGATTGCCTCAACTTCATCTCCAAGATAGTCTTTCTTGTGCTTGTCTGCATTTATTATTGTGAGGACATCATCCTTGACTTTCTCAGACATGCCATTCACTGACTTCATGAAAGCAGCTGGATCCTCTCCCTGTTCAAGAATCACCCAGAAATAGGGCTTGAATGAGTCATCCACTACTGTGATTGTCTTGCCATCAGCTGCTCTGCCGAATATATAGATAACTGGCTTATCTGCCTTTACCCTGTATGTTGCATCCAGAGGATAGAATTGTATTTTTGGCATATATTGCATTTATAAACAATGGGATATTTAAAGGTTTGGGGTCTTGAGAGTATAGAAAGCAGAAGGATATATCAGGCAATAACCTGGATTTGTATGCTTTCAAAAAATATAAGAGATGTTTTGATTTTTCCAGCAACAGCAACAATATTGGATTCTTACATGGTCAGTGATATTTTATTGTCTTTACGGCAGCAACAACAATAATGGCAGCAGACGGCCATGCTCACTTTGTTCGCATGTCCTACTCGGCACCCCGGAGGGGGCCTCCCCCGCCTCGTCTGCGCCATTGTTGTTGCAAATGCGTAGCTTTTGCAACTAAGAAAATCTTTGATTTTCTGTTGTTGCCTGGAAAACTATTCGGTCCATTAAACAAAGTTTAATGGGCCTTGCTATTGCGCACCAGCTGAGCGTAACCGGCTGTCAGTATTCGTCCTTGTTGCTGCCTAGCTAAAGCTAAGAGGAGTGCCACCTCTCCGATGTCAGGGTAGCAACGTCTGACCGGAGAGTATAGGAGTATGTTGCAATAGAATAAACTAAAAGCAATCGCCACCTCTCCGTGGTCGGGTTCTTTGCGCTTATCGGAGAGGCTAGGAATAAATTCCAATAAAATAAATTAAAAGCATTAGCCACCTCGCCTGCATAGCATTAGCAGCATCTTATCAGAGAGGCCAGGAATAATTTGCAAGAGAATAAACTAAAAGCAATAGCAACTTCTTACCAGCGAGGCAAGGGGAATAATAATAATAATAATCAATAGTGCTGCTGGGATAATCTGGCAGCAGCAAAAGCCTG
>WJJV01000045.1 GCA_014729495.1 Candidatus Woesearchaeota archaeon | reverse complement strand
CTCCTAGCCTCGCTGACAAGCGCTGCAAATCCGACCACAGCGAGGTGGCGAAAGACTTATGGATGATTCTTTTGTAGTTTTTCTTCCTAGCCTCGCCAATAAGATGCTGCTAATGCTATGTTGGCGAGGTGGTGCTTTCTTTTGGATTTAGCCAGGCAGCAACAACATGAACGAATACTGAGTGTAGAGGGAAAAACCATACGCAGTGTGGTTTTTCCCTTTACGAATATGCTGAAAATCTCAGATTTTCAGCAGTGTATGAGTTCTGGGTTGTTGTTGCTGCCGTAAAGATAGAAAATTTCCTTCTTGACTGTGTATGAATCCGATGTTGTTGTTGCAAATGCAAAGCTTTTGTAACAAAGAAAATCTTAGATTTTCTGTTGCTGATGCGGTTTAGATAATTTTATAAATTCCAGATTTCTTACATTTTCCATGATTATAGGATTAGTGGGCAAGCCATCAGCTGGAAAGAGCACATTCTTCAAGGCAGCCACTCTTGCAGAGGTTGAGATAGCCAATTATCCATTCACCACAATAAAACCTAATTCAGGCGTCGGCTATGTCAGAGTGGAGTGCGCAGAGAAGAATTTTGGAGTAAAATGCAATCCAAGAACAGGGTACTGTCTTGAAGGCCAGCGCTTTGTGCCAGTAGAGGTCATTGATGTAGCAGGCCTTGTGCCGGAAGCGCATCTTGGCAAGGGAAGAGGCAACCAGTTCCTTGATGACCTGAGACAGGCTCATGTGCTCATACATGTAATTGATATCTCAGGCAGCCTCAATGCCCATGGAGAGCCTGTTGAAAGTGGCTCGTATGATCCTGCAAAGGACATTCAATTCCTTGAGACAGAACTTGACATGTGGTACTTAGGCATAATAAAGAGGCATTGGGACAAGTTCGCAAGGACTGTACAGCAGGAGAAGCAGAATGTGGCAAAAGCCCTGGCAGAACTGCTATCAACATTCAGGGTAAAAGAGGAGATGATAACTGATGCAATAAACATAATGCAGCTAAACAAGGATAATGTGATCTCATGGACAGATGATGACCTCAAAAAGCTTGCAACAGAGCTAAGGAAAAAGACAAAGCCGATGGTCATTGCAGCAAACAAGATTGATGTTCCGGGAGCAAAGGAGAAGCTCGACAAGGTGAGAGAACAGTTCCCTGATCTTAAGATCATACCCTGCTCAGCAGAATCAGAGCTTGCGCTCAAAGAGGCTGCAAAGCATGGAATAATAGATTATATTCCAGGCAATACTGATTTCACTATAAAAGATGACTCAAAGCTCAATGAAAAGCAGAAGAAGGCGCTTGAGTTCATCAGGATAAACATCCTTGAAAAGAATCAGGAATATGGCACTGGAGTGCAGCATGTGCTTAACACAGCTGTGCTTGATCTTCTCGGATACTTCCCTGTCTTTCCAGGCGGAGTGAACAAGCTTGAGGACCAGCACGGCAATGTTCTGCCTGACTGCTTCCTTCTTCCTCCTGATTCAACAGCGCTTGACTTTGCCTACACACTCCATACAGATTTCGGCAGGAACTTCATCAGGGCCATTGATGTAAAGACAAAGAAGACAGTTGGCAAGGAACACAAGCTCAGGCAGGGGGATGTTGTTGAGATCATTGCAGGGAAATAGAAATCTGAGCGACAATCATAATATACATCATCACTCCTTCTTCCTTGTGAACATCCTCTCAACAGAATGCGTTATCTTCCTTATCTCATTGAAATGGGTCATGCCCCTCTCAAAAGATACTATTATGAAGATTGTTCCTACTGCTATGGACATCCATCCTGCGAAATAGAAGAAATCCCATTTATATTCTGAAAGTCCGAAGAATGCTATGCCAAAGAGTATTATTGTGGTGGCTGTCCTGAGATATGCCATGATAGTCCGCTCATGAGCAAGCTCTGTCCTCTTCTCAGCAAGCCTGTTTCTTCTCTCCTCTTTTGATTCTTCATCCATAGATACACAGGTATTGAAAGATCTTATTTAAAGGTTTTGAACATCATATGAACAGCTCAAGAAAGACAATCATTCCTGATAGTATTGCAGCAGAACCTATAAGATATCTCAGCTTGTTAAGATTAATATGCTTCACAATGTATACTGCAGCAGGTGTTGATATCAGACCCCCTATAAGAAGCGCAGCTATCAGCCAGCCTTCTGTTGATGTAAATCCGATTGTTATCAGGAAGATTATAACTCCTGCAAGAGATACTATAGACTCAACAAAAGCTGTAATGGCCACAGCGCTTCTGCTCTTGACTCCTGAGATTATCTGGCCTCCTGCCAGCACAGGCCCGAATCCTCCGCCGGTCATTCCTTTATTGAAGGATGCAATAGATCCCAGAGCAACAAGCCTGCGCCATGATACTGATCTTGTCTTGTTCTTCAGGAATACAGCAATGCCAGTTATTATGATCACAGCGCCGATATAACCCTTAAGTGCATAGTCTGGCATATTCACTGCGAGCAGGACACCCAGAGCTACTCCAAGGATTCCGAATCCTGAAAGCATTATTGCTATCTTGAAATCCTTTTTCTCAAAGCTGAAATCTATGTTCCTATATGAGTGATGAAGCAGGGCAGTGACTCCGCTGAGGGCAAAGCTTGTCAGAAGAACAGCTAAAACAACATCTAAAGGGTCAAATCCCAGTATTATGAGTATTGGGGTAAGTGTTCCATATCCCTGGCCGAGAGATGCATCAAAGAACTGCAGTATAAGAGCGATCACACCTGCGGCAATAAGCAATTCAATATTCATCTTCTACGTCACTTCTTGCTGTCATTGTTACGTTTGAATGTTTCAGCGATATCAATGACATACTTGCCGTCATCAAGCTTGTAGACAAGAGGATCCTTAGTATTGAAAAGATGCACAAGATCTATCTCAAACTTTCCTGGCTTAAGTATCCTCACAGACTCAAGATCAAGGACAACTGTCTTTTCCTCCTCTTCCTTGTCCTTGCCCATGATGTCATAGACATCCTCTTCTATCTGCTCTTTCTCCTTCTTGGACAGGCTCTCGTTTATCTCCTTTGCCTCTTCAAGCTTCTCTTTCTTTATGTAAAAGAAAAGCTTTGCCCCGCACTCGCAACCTGATAGAATCTCCTTTGCTCCGTCATCATACAGTTTTCCGCATCTTACACATTGGTGGGGCATCTTTAGAATATCCTTATCTCATTCCATATAACAGCTGGAGAGTACAGCTATCTCTTCTTTTTCTTTGTCTTTCTGGGAGTGGTAGTGAAAAGCTCAATCTTTGTAGGATCCTTCTTGATCTCCTTGACTATTGAAGCAGGACCTATTATTGTCAGTCCCATCCTGTTGCCTAGAAGAAGCTTGGCAAAGCCTCCCTTTATCTTCTTAAGTAAGGCCCCTTCTGTCTGCTCAGGATAGATCACTCCAAGCTCTATTCCCTTGAACTCATCGTTTATCTCTTCCATGGTGGTCTTGATGAGCTCTGCTTCCTCATCCTTGTTCAGCCTTCCCTCAAGCAGCACAATCTTGTTCTCTTTTGCTATCTTGAGAAGCTTTTTTATCCTTCCAAGAGAGCTAAGCTCTTCTATCTCGCTGTAAGGTATGAATTGAAGTGTCAGTCCTCCCATCTTAGTCCACCATCACGAACAGGGATTCGTATAGCTTGTCCATGTTCTTTCCAAATTTAGCGCTGATTCCTATGACATCATACTGAGGGAAAGCAGCCTCTATCCTCTTGAGATCTGATTTCTTCAGATCAATCTTGTTTCCCACTATCAGCACAGGTATGTTCCTTGCCACAAGATTTCCGATTATAGTTATGTTGACCTGGGTGTAAGGATCCATTGTTGAGTCTATCACCACAACAACGACATCCATGTCATCAAGCCATTTGATTGCGTCAATCACTCCTTTTGTGGCTTCTTTCGCCCTTTTCTTTGCCACAGTCTTGTTCATGCCTTTCTTTACAAAATCCTCATAGTCAATCTTTGTGGCGATTCCAGGAGTGTCCACCAGGTTGAATGAAAGCTCTTTCTTGCCTGACTTGATGTTTATCTGCTCCTTGATCTTGATCTCTCTTGTCTCGTGTGCAGTGGCAGAAACAGAACCCATATCCTCACCAAGCCAGTCAATGCATATCCTGTTGGCGAGAGTGGTCTTTCCTCCATTAGGAGGTCCATAAAGGCCGAGCTTTATGTGCTTCTTCTTCTTGAAGATGCTGCCTATGACCTTATTGATGAATCTCTTGATAATTCCGAGCTTCTCATTCTTAGCTGAAGAAGATGATGATTGGGTTGATGCAGAAGGCTGGTCTTCAGCAGGTTCCTCAAAAGGTTCCTCAGCATTCTCTTCAGATTTCTTGGCTTTTTTGGCCTTCTTACCTGCTTTCTTTCCAGATCTCTTCTTGCTTTTCTTTCTTGGCAAAACAACCACCGCTTTTAAACTCTGATATAAAAAATAACAGGCCTGTTTATATATTTTTTGGTTACATGAAAGCTTGTAACCAGATTAAAGAATCAATTGATCTCAAGGCTCTCTTTGACAATATCCTTGACAAGATTCACATCCCTCTGCTCAACAAGGCTTCTCAGCTCCATCCTTGCAGCAGACTTTGCCATCCTGACAAAACCATAGACAATCCTGGGAGATATCTCAATCATATACTTTGACTCGTTCTTCTTGAGATCAGCGACAAAATCAACTATCTGGTGCTCCATTGCAGAAGGTATGACCACATCTATGCCCTCAGAATGTTTTATGTAATCCCTTATGAACTCAATGTCTCCTCTATTTATCTCTTTCTTCTCATCCTTTATTATGCTTCTCGCTATCCTCCTGAACTCATCAACATCCGGCCTGAGCACAAAAAATATCAGATGAAATCTTGAGAGCAGGGCTGAGTCAAACGGAAGCTGTTTCTTGATTGCCGATATCTCCCTGCCAGAGAACTGATCCTTCTTTGGGTTGGCTGTGGCAAGGACTGAGATCCTTGCATCGAACTTGTAATGGTCTCCGCCCTTGTCATATGTGATGAATCCTTTCTCCATGGCATTGTACAGTGAAGCCATGTCATCTTTCTTCATGAGATTGAGCTCGTCTATGCATGCGAGTCCGCCGTCTGCCATCGGCAGAAGCCCTGGCATAACATCCTTTCCTTTCACAGTGACTGAAAGTCCTGCAGATGATGTCCCTGAGCCGAGTCCGAATGATGAGATTGGGTAAAGATCAGATGCTGACCTCAGGATCTCTGTCTTTCCTGTGCCAGGATCTCCGAGCATGAGTATGTGGAGCCTGTCAAGAGCAAAAAGCTGGAGTATAACAGCCTTCTTCACACCATCAAAACCGACTATGTGAGGTGCTATGACTGACTTTATCTTCTCAAATGCCCCTTTTGAGAAGTCGCTGAATACCTTCCTGTTTATCTGCTTCTTAAGCCTGCTGTTGAATGATTCTGCATAGCTCTTAAGCTCCTTGTCCTCTGCCTTGATCAGAGAGTAGCTGCTTCCTGCAAGGCTTAGTGTGTAGGGCTTCAGAGAGATCTTTCCCTGTTTTATGAGATTCTTCAGCTTCCTTATATCATCCATGCTTGAGAACCCTGCTATGTTGGCAAGGGCTGAAGTATCTTCAGGAGAAAGAGATTTCAATAGCTTCAAAGTGTCTGAAATGCGCCCCATAAAGGCAATTAGGTAATCAGATTATTTAAAGATTGTTGTGTTGGATAAGATAACTGCTGACTGAGACTGGCAGATGCCCTGTGAATATATCAGATGCATGTGCAAAAATATATAAATGAATTAGTGATTCAGAATATTATGGAAGAGGTTGTCAAGAAAGATATTCTTACTGTGCTTCAGGAGACAATAATCCTCATAAAGGATGAGGAATATGCTGAGATAAAAGAGCTGAGCAACCATACAATACATAATGCATCAATATTTCAGGATCCTGATTCAGTATCAATTGCAGTGATTGTTTATGCCATATCCAAGATAATGGAGCGGACTGTTGACAAGCGCAGGATAATAGGTAAGAAGTTCTCAGCAATCCTGCAAGATGCAATAACACTTCTTGAGAAGGACATGATAAGTGAATTCAGGAAAGCTGTCAAGAATCTTCTTAAGACAATATCAGAGCATGATGAGAGGCTTCATTTCTTCATTGAAGAGGTTGTCAAGCAGGCCAGGATAAAGAAAGGGTCAAAGCTGTTTGAGCACGGGATATCCTCTGCACAGGCAGCACAGATACTTGGGATATCACAGTGGGAGCTGATGGATTATCTGGGCAAGACAACACTCGGAGATGAGGTTCCAATTGACATCAAAGAGAGGCTTTCTTTTGCCAGAAGGCTTTTCTCAAAAAAGAAAACATGAGAAGCAAGATGAAGAGAACAATAGTGTTTGACACAGGCCCTATAATAAGTCTGGCCACCAACAATCTGCTGTGGATACTTAAGCCCCTGAAAAAGGAGTTCAATGGTGATTTCCTTATTCCTGGGTCTGTGAAGAAGGAGCTTGTTGACAGGCCGATCAAAGGAAAGAGATTCAAGTTTGAGGCAATGCAGGTCATGGAGCTTCTGAACAATGGAGTACTGAAGCTTGTCGATGACCTGGCTGTCAAGGAAGAGGCAGGAAAGCTTCTTGAGCTGGCCAACAGCATATTCAGGGCAAAAGGAAGAGATCTCAAGATTGTGCATGAAGCAGAGATAGAAGCTGTTGCCCTTGACAAACTGAGGGACTCAGCAGCTTTTGTTGTAGATGAGAGGACAGTGAGAATGCTCATAGAATATCCTGAAAAGCTCAGGAAGAAGATGGAGAAAAAACTACACTCAAAGATCAAGGTAAACAAGAAGAACCTCCATGAGTTCAGTAAGAGAACAAGGGATATAGACATGATAAGATCCACAGAGTTGGTGACAATAGCATATGAGAAAGGCCTGCTTGACAGGTACATGCCGAAGATGCCTAATGCAAAGAAAGAGCTGCTGGACAGTGTATTATGGGGAATGAAGCTGAATGGATGCTCTATAACAAGGAAGGAGATAAACAGGATAGTCAAGCTTGAGACAAAGTAAACTTTTTATATAGACAACCCATTCTCAGGAGTATGGACAAGATGAGACTTTCAAGAGAAGAGAGGCTCGGCAGGATAAAAGAAGCAAGAAAAGGCTGGGTCTCAAAGAAAGATATGAGCGCGCTAGGTTATTCTGCATTCAGAGAGGGAAGAGAGAAGAGCAGGAAAAAATCCAAAGAAGAGAAGAGAAAGCAGAAAGAGGAAGATATCCAGAAAAGAAAAGAGGAAGCAGAGCAGAGAAAAGCAGAAAGCAGGAAAGAGTCTGGTGAGAAAAAGAGAGGAAAAGGCCTCCAGAGAGCAAAACTTTTAATACTAGTGTTGGTTATAGTTGCATTGGTATACATAATACTCAACAGATTAGGTTACATTTAATGGAGGGATAAAATATGACATGGCCATTTTCAAGGAAAGATAAGCTGAAAGATGATATATCAAAGCTTCTGAACATAAAGCAAGAAGAAGTGAATGTTGAAAAGATGACAGAAGATGTCAGGATAATGCTTGAGAATATCATGAAGATGGAAAGAGAAGGCAAGATTCTTCTAGAACCTAAAGACAAGAAAAAGCTGGCTGAAATTGTCAAGCAGTTTGAGAAGGATGTTTCTGCTGCTG
>WJJV01000044.1 GCA_014729495.1 Candidatus Woesearchaeota archaeon | reverse complement strand
TTTCCAGGAAACTATAATCAAGCTTGTTGGAGAAGGACAGCTTGCAGGATATCTCACAGATCATAGATACTGTGGACTGAGCAATAATGAACGACTTCCTCTTGTTAAAGAGTTCCTGCGGCCAAAGAGAGTGATATTCATTGACCGTGATGGCGTGATAAATGTAAAGGCATCCAAGGCAGATTATGTGAAGACATGGAAAGAATTCAGGTTCCTGCCAGGAGCTCTTGATGCAATGAAACTTCTTGCTGACAAAGGATATGAAATGTATATCATATCAAACCAGGCAGGCATAGCAAGAGGAAAGATGACTCATGATAGTCTTGCTGAAGTCCACAAGCACATGCTTGGGGAGATGAAGAAAAAAGGCATAAAGATAAAGCAAATCTACTACTGCCCGCATGGATGGGATGATGACTGCGAGTGCAGGAAGCCAAAGCCAGGAATGTTCTACCAAGCAGCAAGAGAGCATCAGATTGATCTTAGCAAAACAGGATTTGTCGGTGATGATGAAAGAGATGGCATTGCAGCAGAAGCAGCTGACATACCATTTTATATGGTTGATGAGGAGAACAGCTTTCTGGATGTTGTCAAGAGAATAGTAAATGAACAGCATTAGGGCTTTAGATGCCTGAAAATGGCATTTAGATACACTGTTTGATAACAGTTAAATTTAAAAAGAAGACAGAATTCTAGCATTCAGGGGAATATATGAAAAGAATTACTGAATGCAGGGTATGTGGCAATACAGAGATAAAGGTGTTTCTTGACTTAGGAGAACAGCCGCTGGCCAATTCTCTGCTTGATTCTCCTGATGACAATGATCCTGCTTATCCTCTCTCGCTTTCATGGTGTCCAGAATGCAATCTGGTCCAGCTCAACCATACAGCAGATCCAGAAGAGCTGTTCTCAGAGTATGTATGGGTGACTGGAACATCAAAGACAGCACACAATCATGCAGCGAGTCTCTATAAAGAGATTGCAAAGAGAGTCCCTGACCTCAAGAAAGGGTATGTGCTTGAGGCAGCGAGCAATGACGGAACATTCCTGAAACCATTCGTTGACAATGGAGTGAAAGTGCTTGGAATTGATCCAGCAAAGAACATTGTCGAGATGGCAATAAAGGATGGCATTGACTCAGAGTGTGCATTCTTTGGCCAGGAAGCAGTAGAGAAGATTGTGGAAAAGAAAGGAAAAGCAAAGGTAGTCTTTGCGAGGAATGTAGTCCCTCATGTGGCAAACCTCCATGATTTTATAAAAGGCATGGCAGCAGCTGTAGGAGATGATGGGCTTGTGATGATTGAGGCCCATTATGCAAAGATAATATTTGAGGAGCTGCATTATGATTCCATATATCATGAGCATCTCTGCTACTTCACATTGAAGAGCATGGAAGCGCTGCTCAAACAATATGGGATGCATGTTATTGATATAACAACAAGCCCTATAAGCGGAGGTTCATTGGTATATTATATCAAGAAAGCTAAGTCTGAAGAGAAACCTGTTGTGCAAGAGTATAGGGATGAAGAAAAGAAGATTAAACTCAATGAATGGAAAAGCTGGGAAGACTTTGCAAAAAGATCATTTGATCACCGGAGAAAAATACTGGACATCCTTAAGAAAGCATCAGGCAAGACAGTCGGATATGGCGCTTCTGCAAGAAGCTCAACTCTGCTAAATTTCTGCAGGATAACTCCAGAACATATATCAAAGATAGCAGACCAGAATCCTCTAAAGCACAACAAGTATACTGCAGGAACACATATAATCATCCAGAATCCTGAAGAGGTAATGAAAGACAATCCAGATAATATGTTCATACTCGCATGGAACTTTGCAGATGAGATAAGGGATATTCTCAAGGAGAGGTTTAAATTCAAGGGAAAATTCATAATACCTCTTCCTAATGATCCAAAGATTATAGAAAATGATATTCAATGAGACAAAGATAAAAGGTGTATATGATATTGATACAGAACCTCATGAAGATAAAAGAGGATTCTTTATGAGGACATATGATGACAAGAAATTTAAGGATAAAGGCCTTAACAGGGATTGGGTTCAGGAGAATCATTCATTCTCAAAGCACAAGAATATAATAAGGGGTCTTCATTTCCAGTTCAAACCTCATGGAGAGACAAAGCTTGTCAGGGTAGTATCTGGAGAGATCTATGTTGTTTTTGCTGACTTAAGGAAGGACTCAGATACATTCGGCAAATGGGGTTCGATAACATTGAGCAAGGATAACAGGAAGATGCTCTACGCACCAAAAGGCATTGCAATGGGAATCTGCACAATGACAGAGAACTGCGCCCTGCTCTATAAAATGGATAATCATTATGCACCTGAAAGCCAGGGAGCAATAAGATGGAATGACCCTGATCTGGCAATAGAATGGCCTATTGATGATCCAATACTGTCAGAAAGGGACAGCGAGGCCATGAGTTTCAAAGAATTTGTTGAAAAGCATGTGGGTCTAGAGGAATAATATGAGAATATTCATAACAGGGGGAACTGGATTTATAGGAAGATATGTTCTTGATAGGCTCAATGATCATGAGATCCTTCTCCTTATCCATGAAAATGAGAATCCATCAGATCTTCAGAAGGATAATGTAAAGATAATCCAAGGCAATCTGTCTGATATTGATTCCTGGAAAGAATCTGTGACTGAGTTCCAGCCAGAATCCTGTTTGCACATGGCATGGGAAGGCATACCCGACTTCAGTCCTGAGATGTGCATGAAAAATCTTCAGTATGGGCTTGACATTATAAGTATGCTTGCTGAAATTGGATGCAGGAAGTTTGTATCAACTGGAAGCTGCTGGGAATATGGAAAAGACCAAGGGCAGCTCAAAGAAGATGATGCAGTCAAGCCAAAGAATGCATTCTCTGCAGCTAAGAACTGCCTGCACTGGATAGGGAGAGAGATTGCAGATGAGAAGGGTATGACTTTTATATGGACCAGGCTTTTCTATGTATATGGGCCTGGCCAGAGACCTGAATCATTGATACCCTCAATTATTGAAAGCATCAGTAATGGAAAAGATCCTGATATAAAAACACCTGGAAATAAGAATGATTTTGTCTATGTTGGTGATGTGGCAGATGCTCTTGGGAAGATAATTGAAAAAGCTGATAAGAGTGAGGTATATAATATAGGATCAGGGAAGTCAACAAGCGTCAAAGAGATTGCAGAGATAGTCGCAGAGCATTATAAGACCAAGATTGAGATGAAAGATGCAGGCGATGTTGATTTC
>WJJV01000043.1 GCA_014729495.1 Candidatus Woesearchaeota archaeon | reverse complement strand
CCCTATCCACAATCTCAATTGTCATTCCGTGATTAAAACTCTTTACATGACTGGATCTGTAGAGAAGCTCTTTAGAGTAGCTGCCCAGATAATTCATCAAAGAATCTTTTGTCACAAAATACCTTTCCCTGCTGTCTGCGTTTATTTTCCTTGTCTGCAGTCTTCCTTCTCTTATAAGATCGTATATCACATGCTTGTCTGTCAGTTTCAGCCTGGCTGCGGTCTCTCCTGCAAGGAACAGTTCATCCTTCTCATGCTCCAGCCCGAACTTTCTCATGTAGGTCTCTCTTTCTTTTTTGTATATCTCAAGAGCATGATCCAGTTTTTCAGTATCTTTTATGCCAAATCCCTGCATTATATCTGCTATTTCTGCGCCGCACTCAGTCAGGACATAGAGTTCCCTGATGCAGCTGTCAAGCTCTTTCCTTGCATCAAATTTCTCCCTGAGCTGACTGACTTCCTCTCGTCTGTACAGGCTTTTGCGCCCCTGCCTGACTTCATCCAGCAGTCCTCTCTGGGCATATCTGGGCACTGTTCTTGGATCAACGCCTATTATTGCTCCTGCTTCTTCTCTGTTGATGAGGTCATCTATTGACATATTTAAGAATCAGGTGATGTGATATATAAATATTACTAAAAGTAACTACTTTATAATAGTCAACTGATTTGTTTCAGGGTTTTCACCATATAAGGCCCATGTTTCCTGTATCCAAGCCTTCTGTAATAAGGCCTTACCCCTACCCCAGATATCACAACTATATTCTTTCTGCCGTTCCTCTTAGCAGTGTTCTCTGCCTCACTGAGAAGTCTTTTGCCTATGCCCTTGTGCTGTATCTTTCCTTTTACTGCTGTCTCTCCAACACCTGCTGTCTCTCCATAGACATGCAGCTCTCTTATGAGCGCAGAATCATCTGTTATCTCTTTTCTCATGCCTGCTGAAGGGAATCTCATCCTGCAGAAACCCATAAGGGCATCTCCTTTCACAGCAGAGATAAAGAACTCCCTGCCTCCAGATGCTTCATAAGTGAATGTCCTGATAACTTCCCTTCCTTTTCCAGGCATCCTTCCTATCTCTCTGCATCTTATGCACCTGCACTTGATGCCTTTTTTCTTCATCTCTTCCTGTATCAATTGACGAAGGTTTGTCCTGTCCACACCAGCCTCTGTTGCATAAGTCGGGATGTCGCGCTGGACCCTCATTATCCTGACATATTCAGGGCAGTGTTTCTTGAATTCAGTTATTATGTCAGCTGCCTGTCTTGTTGTGAGCGCCTTGAACCTGCCTTTTTTCCATTGCTTGTACAGCTTTGTGCCCTTCATGACCATGCAAGGATATATCTTCAGCATATCAGGCCTGAACTCAGGCCTTGAGAACAGCTCTTTCAGGCCGAGCAGATCCTTCTTGGGTTCGCTTTCGGGCAGGCCCAGCATGTAATGATAATTTATCTTGAATCCCTGGTCCTTGAGAAGCCTTGTAGCATCAATGCTGTCCTTTACGCTGTGGCCTCTCTCAATATTATCAAGCAGGTCATCATATACTGATTGCACACCCAGCTCAACCCGAGTGCAGCCGAGCCTGAGCATTTCATCAGCCTCTTTTTTTCCTGCATAATCAGGCCTGGTCTCTATAGTGAGGCCGATGCACCTTATCCTGGATTTTTCATTTTTTCTCTGCTCTTTCTCAAGATCTGCTTTTGTCTTTAGTTTCTTCAATCTTGCCTGGATTTTCTTTGTCCTTTCTGGATCCCCCACCTCTCCAGGCAGCTCAAAGAACTTCTTGAACTTTATCATGTCAATCTCTCCTTTCCTTAAGAACAATCCAGAGAAATCATTCATGGCCTTGAAGCAGTACTTGACAAAATCATCCTGGTATCTCTTTGAGAAAGAGGGAAAGGTTCCTCCCATGATGATAAGCTCTACTTTGTCAGGCACATGGCCAGAGACCACATACTGCTCAAGCCTGTTGAACACCTGCATGTATGGGTCAAAGCCTGCGCGCATTGCCCTCATTGTGGCTGGCTCCTTTCCTGTATAGCTCTGCGGAACATCACCAAAAGCAGAGTCAGGCCCTCCTGGGCAGATTGCGCATCTTCCATGAGGGCACTTGAAAGGCTTTGTCATGACTGCGACAACTGCCACTCCGCTGAGGCTTCTTGTGGGTTTTGTCTGGAGCTTCTTTAGGAACTTAATATCCTCTGGTTCTGCATTGAGGAATATCTCAATGTCAGTGGGAAACCTGTTCATGTCATGCTTTCTGGCAAGCTTTCTTTTCAGCTTTGCTATCTGATCCTTGTCAGGATTCTTTCTTTTCTTCAGCTCTGATATGAGCTCAGAGTAGTATTCTTTTTTCATCATTTTCTTGGGTGAATTCATCTTTCAATGAGTCATGGCGCCTGTTAGTCTGAAAACATTTATATATTCATAGATTATATCATATATAAAAATATTGAAAATGGAGGTGTGATAATGGCAATGAAAGTTCTTGACTGGATCGCATTGGTTCTGGTCATTGTAGGAGGCCTTAATTGGGGTCTTGTTGGATTGTTCCAATTTGACCTGGTACAGGCAATACTCGGTTCAATCCCTGTACTGCAGAGGATTGTTTACGTGCTTGTAGGAATCTCAGCACTCTACATGATCTACTTTGCTGTAGAGAACAAATAAGCATTTTTTTCTTTTTTTTTCTTTTTCTTATACACTATATCTCAAGTCTCATATAGTTTCCTGATCATTTGCTGATCATTCGCTGATCATTCAGTCATCGCTTGCTGACATTCCCCTGCTGCTGATGAACTTGTGTATCTCAAGATAGATCGATCCAATGCTTGACACTGCAACTATTATCAGGAATTCCTTCCATGTGAGGGCTGCTGTCTCAAAGAACTGCCTTACTGCAGGGACATATATGACCACAAGTATTGCTGCTATTGATGTGAGTATAGCTCCATTGAGCCACCAGTTCTTGAACAGCCCAACCTTCAGAGAGGGGAATATTGTTGACCTGCATGAGTATGCCTGGTATACCTCAAACATAGCTATTGAGAGGAATACTGCAGTTATTGCCTTTGCTTCATTTCCCTGATTCCAGAACCACCAGTAGCATATCAGTCCCACTGTTATCATAAGCGCTGGATAGAATATCAGGAAAGGATTCAGTCCTTTGAATATGCTGGCTTTTGGATTCCTCGGCTGTCTCTTCATCCTGCCAGGCTCAAAAGGATCTGCGCTCAAAGCAGTTGCAGGCAGGCCGTCAGTTACAAGGTTTATCATCAGGATCAAGGGGGCTGTCAAAGGCACTCCCCATCCGAACAATGTTGCCAGGAATATTATCATGACCTCACCTATATTTCCTGAAAGCAGGAATGCGAGGAACTTCTTTATGTTGTCATACACTCCTCTTCCTTCCTCAACAGCATTCACTATGGATGCGAAATTGTCGTCAGTGAGTATCATATCTGAGGCCTCTTTTGCCACATCTGTCCCTGTTATTCCCATGGATACTCCAATATCTGCTTTCTTCAGTGCCGGAGCATCATTCACCCCATCTCCTGTCATTGCCACAATATGGCCTTTCTTCTTCAGAGCCTTCACTATGTCCAGCTTGTGCTCAGGATTGACCCTTGCGAACACTGCTATGTCCATGACCTCTTTCTCAAGATCAATATTCTTGAGCTCGTCTCCTGAAACAGCTTTTCCCTCTATTCCCAGCTCTTCTGCAATAGCCATAGCAGTGCCCTTGAAGTCTCCTGTCACCATTATGACCTTTATGCCTGCATCTTTGCACGTAGCTATGGACTTCTTCACTTCCTCTCTTGGAGGGTCTATCATTCCCTGCAGGCCGACAAACACAAGGTCTTTCTCATAATCCTTCTTTGAGGCTTTCTTGCCCAGATCCTTGTACGCAAATCCAAGAACCCTCAAAGCTTCATCAGCGAACTCCTCATTCTTCTTGAGTATCTTATCCTTGTCTTTCTTTGTTATCTTCCTCTTCTTTCCATCCTCTATTATGTGGCTGCATTTCTTCAGCATCACATCAGGAGCTCCTTTCACATAAGAGAACTTATTTCCATTGAACTTGTGCACAGTTGTCATCATCTTCCTTTCTGAGCTGAACTGCACCTCATCTATCCTCTCATGCTTGTTCTCAAGCATCTTCTTGTCAAGGCCTGCCTTTGCAGCACTCACAACAAGAGCGCCTTCTGTTGGGTCTCCGTTTATGCTGTACTGCCCATCCTCTTCATCAATGCTGGAGTCATTGTTCAATGCCCCTATCTTGAGTATCAGATTGAGGTCTTTAGGATGCGAAGTGAATGAGCCTTCTGGCTTGTAGCCTGAGCCTGATACCTCTACTGTGTCATCATCAATAAATATCTTCTTGACAGTCATCTCATTATGGGTGAGTGTTCCTGTCTTATCTGTGCATATCACTGTTGTGCTTCCGAGTGTCTCTACTGAAGGCAGCTTCCTTATGAGCGCATTGCGCTTGACCATCTTCCTGATTCCCAATGCAAGAGCGACTGTTACAACAACTGGCAGTCCCTCAGGGATTGCTGCGACTGCCAGCGCTACTGCCACAAGGAAGAAATCAAGCAATGGCTCTCCTTTTATCACTCCTGTTGCGAATACGACACCTGCTATGACAACAGTTATTGCTCCAAGCCACTTTCCCAGGTATTTCAGCTGCTTCTGAAGAGGAGTCTTCTCTGACTCTGTGGTCTGTATCATGTCAGCTATCCTTCCTATCTCTGTCTTCATCCCTGTCTCTGTCACTATCGCCTTTCCCCTGCCTTTTGTGACCATGGTTCCTGAGTACACCATGTTCTTCCTGTCCCCTATGGTCATGTCCTTGTCAAAAGTCTTGAGGGTCTTCTTCACAGGAAGCGACTCTCCAGTCAATGGAGCTTCCATGATCTGAAGGTTTGAGATATCCATCAGCCTGGCGTCAGCTGGTATCTTCTCTCCTGTCTGCAGGACTATAATATCTCCTGGAACAAGCTCTGCAGCGTCAATCTCTTTCTCTTTGCCATCCCTTAACACAATTGCTTTGGGAGAGGCCATCTTCTTAAGGGCTTCAATAGCCTTCTCTGCCCTGTACTCCTGGAAGAATCCGATTATTGCATTAAGCACTAGAATAACTGTTATTATTATGGAGTCAGCTGCCTCACCAAGGAATACTGATATGGCAACAGCTGCAAGAAGTATCCATATGACCGGGCTGTTGAACTGCTGGATGAGGATCTTTAGGGGGCTGATTCTGCCATCTTCTTTAATTGAGTTCCTGCCGTATTTCTCAAGCCTCTTCTTTGCCTCATCTTCAGACAGGCCTTCCTTGCTGGTATCAAGCTCTTTTATGGTCTCATCTGCTGATTTCCTGTAATAATTGCTTCTTCCAGAAGAGCCTCTGGCTGTTTCATTAGTATCATCCGGGTTTTTATCATCAGCTTTTTTATTATCGTCAGCTTTTTCCTTTCTTTGCCCTTTCTTTTTTCCTTTCTTCATGTTCTTCAATCCTCTTATCTAATTTCTTGATCATCTTTGTTTTTTCTTTCCTGTATCTGCGGAGTTCCCACCATATGAATATGATTATTATTATGAATATCGCGTATATGAACTTCTCTCTCAGAACCATTCCAAAGATAGATGCTAGCAGTATAGCGAAAAGGAGTATCTCTATAGCATCATGCTTTGATATCCTCAGGAAGGTTGTCCCGTTTTCTTTCTCCTGCTTAATCCCTTTCATGTTTCCTGTCAGTCTTTCTTATCCTTTTTATGAATGTCGTGTTGTCATCTCCGCAGAAATCCTTTAGATTGCTGAGGAAATGCTCAAGGCAGTCTATTGCGCAGAATGATGCTTTCTTCTTCATGTCCTCTGGCCCGAACACAAGAGTGAAGTTGAATACAGAGAATGGATTGATTTTTGCATTGCATACACAGCAGTGCGATGAATGTCTTTTCAGTTCCTGCTTAATCTTTGCATCTACTATCCTGCTTATCCTCTCCCCTCCTTTCTCTATATCTTTCTTGACATTCATCAGCTCATTGAAGTCAAGGAGCTCTATGACCTCATCTATCTTCCTCTTCACTGTATCTCACCTCTGTTGCCATGCTTTATGTGCCATATCATTATATCATCCCCATCATCCTTATCATCCTATCAGCTAAAACTTTAGCCTCTCACCCATATAAGGGGCATGGGCCTTGAATCCCATCACATCAGCCCACTCAGCAAGAGCAAGGCATGCATCCTCATCCCCATGGTTTATTGCTATCCTCTCTGGATTTATCTGCTTTATCATGTTCTTTATGTCAACCTGACCAAGATGAGCAGAGAAATCATACTGCTTGACATAGCATTTTACCTTTGTCCGCCAGCCGTCTATGAACACTATACCATCCTCAAGCAGCAGCCTTCCATTGGTGTTGTCTGCCTGGTATCCAGTCAGGAGCATTGAGTTCTTATTGTCCTGGCAGAGCTCTTTCATGTAGGTCATCACAGGACCTCCTGTGAGCATCCCTGATGTTGTTATGAATATGCCCTGATCCTTTACTATCTTCTGCCTCTGTATCCTTCCTTTGACAAGATTGACCTTGTTGAATGCCTTGTTCAGATTATTGATGCTCTTCACTGATCCAGGGAACTTCTGTATTATCCTTGTCGCTTCTATTGCCATACCATCAAGGTAGACCGGCACTCCCAGATTGAGCTTTCTCAGTATCAGCATTATCTCCTGAGCCCTTCCTTCAGCGAAAACAGGGATTATCACAGAGCCTCCATTGTCAACAGTGGTCCTTATTGAGTTGATAAGATCATTAGCTTCCTTTTCCCTGTTTGGATGATCCCTGTTTCCGTAAGTGGCTTCTGTTATAAGCATGTCTATATCTCCTATATCCTTGTAGGAAACCTCTGCTTTCTTCAGGAGCTCTGTATCATTTGTATTGATGTCTCCAGTATAGAATATCCTTTTCTTCTCCTTTCTGTCTGTCTCAAGAAGGACTGATGCTGATCCTGGTATGTGGCCTGCGTCCATCAGCTGGAAGCTGGCATCTCCTATAGTCCCTTTTGTGTCAGGCTTTATTTTTCTCATCCATGAAAGAGCCTTTGCTATGTTCTCCTTCTGGTAGCCGAGGTGTTCATGCTTCAAGTGCCCTATCTTGAAGGCATCTTTCAGAAGCATCCTTGTAGTGGCTTTTGTAGGAGCTGTCGCAAATATTGGGCATCTCATTCCCATTGCGTCCAGGGTGGGAAGGAATCCTGTATGGTCAAGATGGGCATGGCTTATGAAGGCTGCCTTTATGCTCTCTGGATCCTTCATAGGAGAAGGGACCTCAGTGCCATGCTGGCCGAACTTTATGCCTGCATCAAGCAGGTACCTGTTCTTTGATTTTGTTATTACTTCTACACAGCTCCTTCCTACCTCTTTTGCTGCTCCGTGGAACACAAGATCCATT
>WJJV01000007.1 GCA_014729495.1 Candidatus Woesearchaeota archaeon | reverse complement strand
GAATTGCCTAAACCGCTCTGATATCCCTCTTTTTCATCCTCAATATATTCTTGGGCATGAGTTCAGTATTGCATTGTCATTGACATCATTCAGGTCTGATATTGCCTGGAATATTCCTGTGCTTTCCATAGAGCTTATGCTGGATTCCATTGCCTGCATTATTGTGTATCCCAGGTTCAGCACTGTTCCGCAGAGTATGCCTCCAGAGTCTCCTCTGTTGCTCATTGCTGCTGCAAGGTCCCATGACCTTTCCTTGTAGACCTCAGCAACAAAGCTGAATCTCTTCACAGCATCATCCATATTGCACTTGAAATTCTGGAAGCTGTCAGAGTACACTGCGCCATAAGCTCCTGAGAATCCCAGCGCAGGGTATGAGTTCTCTGCCTGCTCCTCATCAAGGTCCTCAACAAAGACATCACCTCTCTTGAGATAGAAAAGCATCTCAGCATTGCCGTTCATCCATGCAGGGCCTGTGTCATCAATCACAAGCGCAGTTACTCTTGTATCATCTACATCCTCAAGATCCTGGGGCATGTCAGGAGCGCCTCCAGTGTCTCCGAAGAAAACAAGCCTCACTTTCTGCTCTCCCCTGAACTCAATATCATCAATTGTTGGAATGTCCTCTCCTGCTTTGACTATCTCATAAGTTAGATTAGCAGGAAGGTTTTCCAGGAAATCCCTCTCAACATGTTCTGGAGGATCAATGAAATAATACCTGTTCTCAGGCACTGTGAGATATATGAAATTAGTCACCCTGAAAGGCATGTCCCAGCTTTGGGTCCACGTCAGAAGACGGTCAGACTCCATGCTGCTAGGAGCAAAGACAACAAGAGTGCCCTTGCTCTTGGACATGCCTGACAGAGAGAAGTCGCAGTCGCAACCGCCACATGAATATAACATCTCAACCTCAAACATATTTATGATGTCCTGCCTGTTCTCGCTCGCCCTCTGGCCTGACATTATCCTGTCAAGCGAGTTCAGCACCTCTACAGAAAGCTTCCTGTCAGACAGATCCTTCTGCTTGTTTATTATCATTATGAAGAATACAAGTATCAGAGCGCCTGCGAAAAGTATGAATATCCAGTTGAACTGAACCTCAACCACTGCTTTCCTGTCCTGCTTCAGGTCTCTCATCATTTCTTCCTCTTTGACTTCTTTGTGGATTTCCTGGTATTGCTTTTCTTTGTCTTGCTGCCCTTGCCCTGAGGCTTTATGTACTGTCTCAGCTCATCATATATGTCCTTTTCCCTGATTGACTTACTTCCTGAGGTTCCAGAGGAGCTTTTTGACATCTCATCAAGCCTCTTGTAGACATCCTCTTCCTTCTCTCCTTCAAGCCTTCCAAGCTCATCAAATATGCTTCCAGGAGCTTCAGGAGCCTTTGGGGCTTTAGATGGCCTTCCTGCTCCTGTTCCAGCTTTCCCTACAGCCTTAGGTTTATCTTTCTTTCCTGTGAACAGGTTCTTGAATGTGTCAAAGCTCAGCCAGTCGCTTTTCTCTGCACCCTCTATCTCTTCCTCAAGAGTCTCTCCTTCATTTTCTTTACCTTCTCTTTTCTTGGCCTCTCCAAAAGCGCTGAACAGCTTATCCCTTTCCTTTTCTTTCTTCTTCTCCAGTTCTTCTCTTCTCTTCTTTACTGCCTCTTCTTTTTCCCTCTCTTCTTCAAGAGCTTTCTTTCTCTGCTCTTCCATGGCTTTTCTTCTCTGCTCTTCAAGCTTTCTTGCCTTCTCTGCCTCTTCCTTTTTCCTCTGTTCTTCTTCAGCAGAAGAGGGCCTTGCTGCTGAAGGCCTGCCGCCGGTTCTTGGCTTCTGTGATCTCTTATACATGAGATATCCTGATCCTCCTGCAATCATAAGCAATCCAAGAATCATGAGTATCAGTCCTAATGGGAAATCAGATTCAGGTTCAAGAGGCTGTGCTTCAGGTTTGCAGGTTCCTGCTCTGCAGTTCCCGCTTACGCAGTCCTCATCATTGAGGCAGTCAGATCCAACTTCGCACTGCAGGAATTCATCCAGGCAGACCCCTCCGCAGTCAACATCAGCTTCATCAGGGCCTCTTACTCCGTCAAAGCACGTGCTCTCAGCGCACACCTCCATTGCAGGATCGCAGAATCCTGACTCGCAGTCATCATGCTTGCTGCAGTCCTGGTCAAGTCCGCACTTTATGCCTTTTTCAGCGCAGTGGCCTCCGCAGTCAATGTCTGATTCCATCTTGTTGTACGGGCCGTTCAGTATTCTGTCATCGCATGTAGGCTCTGTGCAGGTGCTGTTCTGGCAGTAGTTTGTTATGCAGTCTGAATTCTGCAGGCATGATTCTCCTGCACTGCAAGGAGCGCATCCATCTCCACAGTCAACATCAGTCTCTTTTCCATCCTTCTTGAGATTGTTGCATGATGCAGCTGTATCCACCTCTATCAGCTTTGATCCTGTGGCATTGTTGCCTACTATGTCTTTTGCAAGATAGCAGATGTATGATGATTCTCTCACATCCACCATAAAAGGAGGTCCTGCGAGAAGGCTGTCAGCAGAGCAATTGTCTGCTGATCCTGCAGTGCCATAATAGAAACTATTATTGTCGCATCCTGAATCATCTGTGCATGCGAGAGTGACCTCTGTCAGGCCTGTTGTCTTGTTCTCTGACATGGACACAGAAGGAGGATTCTGCTCAAGGCACATCTCTGCCTGAGGGTCATATTCAACACTGAATGATCTTGAGCTTCCCTCCATTCCCACATTGTTCACAGCAATGATATTGAATGTGTACGCAGTATTGTTCTCAAGGGCAAAAGCATCCCCTTCATTGTTCTCATCTACCTCTGAAAGATCTGCAGGCACTTCAGTGCTGTTCAGCAGGGCTGTGGTGCCCTGCCTCACTTCCAGCAGGAAATGGCTTATTCCTGACTCCTCATCCTCTGCTGTCAGCTGCAGAGGAGGCTCAAAAAGGAATTTGTTATTGTAGCATGTAACCAATGTTCCATTCACCTGAGAGGCTCCTGGAGGGCTGTTATCTATAGTGAAAGTGTATGTGAGTGTCTGGTCCTGTATGACTCCTGCTGAGGTGCTCCTGCAGTAGATTGAGTAGGTGTATGAGCCGTCATCAAGCTCTCCGAGGAAATACCTGTGGGATCTCTGATCAGGGCTGTCTACCATCTGGGTGTACTGGCTGATATCCTCTCCCCTTATCTGGCAGGTCGCTCTCTTGTTGGTAAGCGCATTCAGCTCTATTGTGTCATTTGAAGTGTATCCTGGAGGGAAGGCAACTGATATTCCAAGACCTGCTGAAAGGTCAACATCAAGCACTGAGCTTGCTTTTGCTGTCTTCCATCCTGCTCTGTCTTCGCATTGAGTGTAGAATGTGTATGAAGCTGTCTCATCACTTCCTATCACATAATCATTCCTGGCCTGCGAACTGTATGCCTCAAAGTCAAAACGGTCAAAGCCTTCAAACAAAGTCATGTCTGAATAATTAAGTTCCTGCTCTGCTGAGTATCTGCATATCACAGGCTCACTGGCATGGACAACAAGATCTGCGGATATCTCTGCTCCGAATTCAGGATATTCCACAACCTTTTTTGGATCAAATGTGAACTGGGTTATCACAGGAGGTATTGTATCAACATAGACATCCACTCTCCTCTGGTTTACCCTGCCGAGGGACTCATCCCTGCAAACTATGTAGAATGTTCCGCTGTTTCCCAGATTGAATCTGGTGAACACATCATCTGCAGTGTGTGTTGAGCTCATCCTGAGAGGGGTTTCAAAAGGTTCCAGAGCCAGGCTGTCAAAGTTGTAGGCAGGATCATCTATTCCTATCTTGCATTCTGTGTCCTCTGGGATACCATTTCTTGTTGTCCTTATTGTGAGATTATTAACAGACCTGTTGGATACTCCAAGCCTTGGCGAGACAACTATTATCTGCGTCTCAGTGAGGTTCAGATAGAATCGGTCAGTATGCATTGCAGTGTTGCCCACAATGTCCTCTACCTGTACCATTAGAGTGAAATAGCCGTTGAAGAGAGGCTCTTCTGGGGTTATGGATAGGCTTCTTCTGTCTCCTGACACAGCAGCTTCTATTGGAATCTCTATTGCCATCATGCTCTCAAGAAATGCAATATCTCCTGTTGTGATATATTGATTGAAGAGGTAAGCATTCCTTTCTATGATCGCTGAATTGATTCCGTAAAGGACAGCATCAGTAAGATTGATATCCTCCTGAAAGAATATGTCTATGGTCGGCTGGACCTTGTTGATTCTCCTGAACTCTGAAAGAGGTTCCTCATCTTCCTGCCCTTCCTGTGCTATGACAGCAGTGCAAAATAGAAGAGCCATTAGCATGGCTGCTATGAGTAGGCACCTCTTTTTTGGTCTCATCTTTAAGTTGATCCTGTTCTATGCAAAAGCAATTGCTGCTTTCAGGATACTGTTGTGCCGACTACATATGGCGGCTGCAGGTCAGCCACAACAGATAGTATGGTAGATGCAGTGTTCCCTGCCTCATCTTCCATGAATATGCTTAGCTCATTAAGTATTGTCTTGTTGAATGTTCCGTTTATTATCATGGTCAGCTCAAAGCTGTTGCCTATTATGTTGGCAAGCTCACTGATATCCTCTCTTTCAGGCTCCTCGCCTGGAATGAACCTGTAGCTTCCAGGAACAACATACACTGATGTGACATCATCATCAGTGAAATTGCCTTTTATCAGGACCTCTGTCTGCCTGGTCTTGTATTCCCTGTATGAAATGACTTTTGTCGGAGTCACGGTCACGCTGAGATCCTCCACATCAGGATAGCTCAGGTCCATGAACATCTCTCCTGAAAAAGAATCTGAGTTGCCTGCGTAATCTGCTATGTTAAGGGTTATGTCATGCATTCCCTCAAACTCCTCCCTTTGCGCTGGTATAGAGAAGTCAACTGCAGGAGAATCCCATTCAAAATAGTAATGGTTATCTGACCTTCCTGTCTGTGTGAGATCATGTGCTTCTCCCATGAAGAACAGAGTGGCGTTGAGGTCATGGGCCTCATTATAGACTATTGCATCAAACTCAATTATCTGGTTCTGACCCATCTTCTCAGGATAAGTGACTGTGCCTATATTGGGTTCAAGATCGTCTATCACCAGCTTATCAAGGTATATTGGTGAGTTTGGTCCAAGAGCATTCTCTCCAAACACCTTTCTTGCCTGCACTATTATCTGGAAGACATCCTCAAGGAATTCCCCTCCAGACCCTATTGATCTTGGCTCAAGCTCAGGGTCAAAATAGCAGTCAGTGAAGAAGTTTGTATCTGCCCTGCCCCTGCAGTTCTCCACATTGACATAGTTTTCAATATAATTCTTGAAGTATGCTGTGATCTCAACAGGAACATCATCAGGGAAGTAGAGAGTGAATTCAGGAGATTCCCTGACAAACCACATCCCATTGTGCTTTGTTCCTCCTGCAACATCAAATATGGGCTTCTGAGGAGAATCCTCATTGACTGTGAACACCCAGGATGGGCTTGCTGAACCAGGGCTTATTGGATTCAGCGCAAAATCATGGCCTGTGAAGTTGACATAGTATGTTCCGTCAAGGCCGTCAGCAAGATGGGTTATGTTGTAATAATTGTATTTTCCATTTGTCGTGACTGTTATATCCTCAAGACTGACGCTCTCATCATTCAGGTAAAGCTTAACACTTCCAGTGTCAAGCTGGGAGCTTCTCACAGGTTCTCTCACTATTATTGAGATAGGCATCTCTGTGTTCTCATTGGAGCCAGGAGCAGGTGTCTGTTCCATCACCTCTGGAGCATCAGGATCATACACTATCGTGAATATCTCATCCTCTGCCATGCTGCCCTCAAGACCTGCCCTGCTCTCAGGCCTGAGGAATAGATAGTTTATGCCTCTTTCAAGCTCAACATCAGCTCCGAACCAGTTGTAAGGAGTCTTCCTGTTGTAGACTGCTGCATCATCTGTCAGCTCAACATCCTCCTCAAGAGGCTCTTCAAGCATTATCCTGCTTCCACTCACACCAGATATTGCATAATAATTCTTGTAATGCCCATAATCCTTCCTTGTATGCTCGAATTCAATGTAATTGCCTTCAGTCACTCCAAAGTCTTCAAGCCCTCCGAAATAGCTTATGAGTGTGGTGTCTCCTGCACTGCCCTGCATCTGAGCACTGTCCATCTCGCTTATGGGCTCATAATCAGCGTTATCATCCATGTCATAGACCTGCTGTATCCTCATCTCGCTCAGCTTCTTGCCAATATAATAATTGACTCTGGCTGTTGATGTGCCTTTTGATTCTCCTGTTATGAAAAGAGGGTTTGCATTTGTATAATAAACATCATCCTCCTCATTCAATGGGTATAAATACTGGGAGGAGTCATACGAGCTCAGTCTTGGCTTGAGATCTATCTCAGGGAATCCTGTGTCAAATGTGAAGTTCCTGGCTGTGTAATGCCTGTTTGTTGATGTTGAGAAGTCAAGCGAGCAGAACTCTCCTGGCCTTGCCACCCTTGCTGTCACATTGGCCACAAGAACATTATCCGTCATCTCAGGAAGAGTCCATGGAATAGAGAATGAGAAGTAATGCACTCTTCCAAAGTCTTCTGTTCCTGCCTTGGCTGTGTCTATATTGTATACCTGATCATCCCCGAATATCTTTATGTCTGCCTGAGCCAGGCTTATGCTCTTTGTTGATGAGAGCCTGAGTATGTAATCTCCGCTGGCAACAGCATCAAGAGAAACTGAGTCTTCTGTCACAGGAGGCTTCATCATGTCAAGGCTGAGTATCGGAGGGGCAGTGTTTATGTTTACGCTTATGCCTCCTGTCACATAATTCCCTCCCTTGTCTTCAGTCCTGTAATTTATCACCTGTGTGGAGCTGACAGTGAAAGGATCGCTGAGGCCTTCTCCATCAAATGTCATGTCCTGAACAAGGTATCCGTTCCTGTCAGTATAGCTGTATGTAGTCCTTTCACACCCAAAGTCCATTCCTCTCACACCCCAGTTCTTTAGGAACCAGTCATCCCTGCACTCAAGCATAAGGGTCTGCTTCTCACCATACTCCTGGCTCTGGTCAAAGCCATAAGCAGCAAAAGTGCTCACAGCCTTCACAGTCGGAGGCACATTGTCCACAGCAAATCTTATCCTGTCATTCTTTGCTCCCTCAATGCTTCCATCCCCGAACCTGCACTTGACATCATATGAGTAATAGTCTCCTGGTGCGACAAGAACCCTTGACTCATGGTCAAGACTGTTCTCTGTTGAGAATGAATTTTCCATGTCATCAAACCTCTGGTCTGTGCCTGTTGTAAGCGCATACCTGCACTCTGCAGAAACCTCAGTTGTGACAGAGATCATGACAGATGCTGAGGAGACAGGGTAAGATGGATCTGGATTGTGTATCCTGTTTGTGTCAAGCTCTATAATCCTCTCGCCTTCCTGGATATTGCCTGCCCTGTTCCTGCATGAGTAGGTGAAGTAATAATCATCATCAGCAAGGTCTGTGTATGTCCTTGATATGCTGTTTCCTGCTGCAATGACCTGTTCCTGTATGGACAGCTCAGGATACACTACATTGCCTACTGAATCCTTTAGGTCTGCATTGCAGACAGCCTCGCTGTCAGATCCTATTGTTACAGTCTTTGTTCTTGGCACAGGATCACTGACTGATACTGCGATATCAGGCACTGAATCATCTATACTGACGTCAATTGACTTTACCTGCTCAAGATTATGCGCAGAATCCTCTGAATAATAATAGAGTATGTAATCACCAGGGCCTGAGAACCATCCCTCATCTGCACTTATCTTTTTCTGTATTGCGCATGCAGTGCTTTCTGTTGGATAACATCCTGGATCGCTGCCCTCATCCTTGACAAAGCAGAAGTATGTAATCGCAGGCTCTGTAGTCTCGACCTCAAGGAAGACATCTGTTCCGAGCAGCAGCCTGTTGTTCTGCACAGGCACATCCTGCTTTATCTTTGTCTCAGGAGGTGTGTTGTCTGCCTGGCATTCCCATTCATAATAATCACAGTCAGCCTTCACATCACCATCAGCATCCTTGACGCACTGGTTTGCTCCAAACTCACCGCTCCATCTGCATGTTCCGAACCCGAGATAATCATTGCTCTCTGATGTTATCTCATTGGTGCCTCCTGTCCTCTTTCCCTGGTCATAAGTTGCATCAACAGTCACGTTCTGCCTTCCTTCATTCTGTGATCCTATGCAGTCATCCTCTGTCAAGTATGCCCTGCATCCTATGCTGTCCTCTGATACACACTCAAATCCGCCCAGCACATTAGTGTAATAGCAGTCTCCATAGAGCCTGCAGACCTCATCAGAGCAGGCTCCGAAAAGCTCATTCCTTGCTGGCAGGGATTGTGTATCGCAGACAGAACAGTCCTGCTTTTCATTGTCTGCAGGAACGCACGCACCCACACCAAACTCAGCTCCTGCATCATCAGACTCAGACCATATGCATTCGCCTATTCCGCATATATTGTCATTGCATGACTGGTCTGAGATATAATCATAGCATGATGTCACATTAGCGCAGTACCAGTACTTGTCCACATTTGTTTTTGTGCTGTCAAAATAGCAGGCCTTGACAAACTCCTCTGTGCACAGCACATTCTCAGTTCTCACAGTGCCTGATCCAGTCTGTAGAGGGTGTATTGTTGTGCCGTAGATTCCGAATATTCCGAAAAGCCCATTGCAGAGGTCACAGCTGTTCTGGAACACGCACTCAGCATTGCCTGAACTGTCAGGTCCAAGGCAGTAATAGGCTCCCTCATCTGTAGGTATTGCAGAGCAGTTCTGCACCTCTGACCTCTCATTCCTTGCACCGCAGCTGTAGAGTATGTTGTTCTTGCAGAAGAAATTGTTTCCTTCCATGCACGCTCTTTCGTTAGCATATGATGTGCATCCTAGGTTTGATTCTGAGATGCTTCCATAATCCTTATAGTATGCCCTTGCCTGATAGCAGTATGTAATGCCAGGCATTATATCATCTGAATCAGTATAGCTGTATAATGAAAGGGCTCTCTCAGGGACAGATGCAATGTATTCCTCTGGCTCGCACTGTTCCTGCAGAGGGCTTCTTGAGCACCTGTATATCATTATCTCATTAAGGCTGCATCCTGATCCAGAAGGGTCAAGAGTCCATGATACAGAAACAGAATCCTCTCCCTGGATGTTTGAAGCCACAAGGTTTCCTGGTGCAGGAGGGCTTTCCAGACAGTTGTAGATGCATTCGCAATTGCTGCATGATCCTCCAAAGCAGTCTGAATCATCCTCGCATTCCTCATTAACAAGCTGGCCATCACCGCAGAATCCACAGTCATAAACGCAGGATTCCTCATCCTCCTCAAGATCGCACACTCCGTTTCCGCACTTTGTCACCTCAACAGGCAGCTCTTCAGGAGGAGCTTCATCTGATTCATCATCATCCTGCGGATCGTATTCTTCTAATGTATAGCATCCAGGGTCATTATCATCTATCAGCTCGTCACCATCATTGTCCTCTCCATCAGAGCATTCAGGCTCCTCAGGCACTGCTGCTTCCTCGCATATGCCTGCTGAGCAGTTCCCGCTCTGGCAGTCTGAATCAGCCTCGCAGGACATGCCTAATGCGCAGGGATCGCATGCACCTCCGCAGTCCACATCAGTCTCATCATCATCATCAAGCTCATCATTAGCGCAGGTGTCTGCAGGCCCTGCCTCTTCAGGACAGACCTCTCCTGTTGCATAGAAGTCTCCACCTATGCATTCAGCTGTTGTTATTGTAGTGCCATCAAGACACTCATAATTTATTGTATCTCCTGTAGTGCAGTCTTCAGCGCATTCTTCAATCGCAGTGCAGTCATCAGCATTGTACTCTCCTCCTCCATCTTCGCAGTCCTGCTGGGTCTGCTGAGGCAGCATCTGCTGGCAGTCTATGAGCTGGCCTACCTGGCTTGTTATGCAGCAGGCTGCATTTGCAGCAGCAGAGAACAAGGCAATGAATATAGATAATGCAAGAAATACAGTCGTGACTCTCAAAAACCTCTTTTTCAGCATTTATTCACCGCTTTTGCATAAAATAAGTGTTTTTGAACCATACATTATTTAAAAATATTGTGGTGGATAGCCCTATTAAATCTATATAAAGAAAAAATACAATAAATGCAGCAAGAGAACTGTTTGAATATGCAATAACAATAATGGAAGTTAAGATATGTTTATTATCATAGCAGCAGCAGAAAAAGGAGGATTATGTTAATGCAGGCAGAAGGAGATCTTATAACTTATAAGGCAGCAGCAACATTGGTTTCGTACACGGTCAAGACCTCACTACGTTCGGCCTTGCCCTATTCGCAAAGGGAAAATGCGAACTTTGTAACGCATTTTCCCTCTGCACTCAGTACTCATCCTTGTTGCTGCCTAGCTAAAGCCAAAAGATAGTGCCACCTCTCCGTGGCCGGATTTGCTGCGCTTATCGGAGAGGCTAGGAAGAAAATGCAGGGTAAACAAACACAAAAAGCTTTCGCCACCTCGCCAATATAGCATTAACAGCATCTTATTGGCGAGGCTATGAAGAAACGTTAAGACAATCCCCTAAAAACTTTTGCCACCTCTCCGACATTGCGTTAGCAGCATCATATCAGAGAGGCCAGGAAGAAATTTGATAAACTCTAAGAAACCAGTACAATTCATGCTATGCTGTTCACTTCTATCTCAACATCCTGGGAGTCGCACGCTCCTGAGCCATCGCATACATGTACTGTTATTTCATGGTTACCTGCATCGTCTGCTGCTGTTGACACAGAAATGGATCCTCCAGAGGCGCTCCAGGATCCATCTTTCCATCCTGTCACATCCCATGAGAGCATGTCATTGTCATCAGGGTCATATGCAGCAGTGCTGATTGTTATTGTCTGGTCCTCATTCACACTCGCATCAGGAACTGGATCAAGTGCAGGATGCCTGTTTGCAACAGCGAACCTGAATGTGTATATGCTGCCTTCTATCATTGATGCAGAATCATTCACCTGTATTATTGTTCCGCCTGAGTCTGCAGGATACTGACTGACATTCATTGGCGGAAGGACAGGCCTGTTGAAATAGAGGTAATCGCTGAAATCCTCTTCTGGGCTGAATTCAAGGTCATAGGTATCAAGGCTGGCAATATAGTATGCAAGCCCGTATACTTTCTTGAGTCTCACTGGCAGGCTTGTCTGGTAGTTGAACAGCTGTATTGAGCTCTCTGTTCCGAATGTGACATTGAGTGGGTATGTTATCCTGGCTATCACTTCCTCTTCTCCAAAAAGCACAGATACATTAGGGCTTCCGTTCTCTATGCCAAAACCTGTTGACTGCTCAAGAGGTGTGAGATTTATGCACTCTCCTATGTTCGCCTCAATGAAGCCTTTGATTCTTTCCTGGATAGAATTTTCACCATAAGTTCCTGTAGGGCACGGCCTGCCCCCTCCAGCAGGAGAATTAAGGCCATCAGGATCGCACAATGGAGTCAGGTTTATCTCTCCGAATGGAAAGAACTTCTTTGGAGAGAGAAGATTATTAGGATTAGACGAGCATGGGTAGGATGTCGTTGCTGGAGCATTAACGCAGGGATAAGCAGGAGGTCCAGGATATTCTCTATCAAACTGCTTTTGTGTTATTCCATACCCTATCATGTTACCATCCAGCTCAGCATACTCTGCAGGCGGTTCTATCCTTCCTCCCTGCTGACCTGCAAGAATCAGGGCTTCTTTCAGGTTATCCCTCAGGCACAGGGTAATGTACTGCCTGAGTATATTTGTGTCTCTTATTGCCTCTTCTGCTTCCTCTAGTCTGGTATCTGTATCTGAGGTGACTGACTGGTTTGATATGAAATAAAGGAATCCAAAGATTGCAAGCATTAAGATTCCTATGAGCATGAAAGCTGTGAGCTGGGACTTCCTGCTCATGCTGAGAACAGGTAATCTACTGATCATGCCTCTTTTTGATGCCATAATGCACAATCAAAAGAAAATAGAATAAAAAGGTTGCGGATTTGAATTGAGTTGTTTTCAGCTGATTATTATATCACCTGTACCATATTTCCCATTTCCATGCCCCATAATCATCGCTGTGGTCGTATTCCTCTATTGTGAGTGATGTGAGGTCATTATTCCATCCATCAGAGGTTCCTTTAGTGTAAAGACATGACACTCCATTATGCCTTCTTCCCCATGTTCCGCTTGCAGGTGCTTCTGCCATCCTGTTATTGAGTATATCCGGGCAGTTCTCCATCGCAACTCCGTTTATGTTCAGCCTTATCCAGTTGCGCTGATCTGTCTTCTCAGTCGCTATGAGCGTGTTGCCATTGTATCTGTAGTCTGTGCATGCTGTATAGTCCCAGCCTCCGTCTCCTTCCAGGTCAAGGATTCCTGTTCCTCCAACACAGAATCCATTCTCAAGAGGGTTTTCAACAACAAAGAGTATTTCTCTCGGCGCATATACAGGCCATTCAAAGCCAAATACATTGACCTCTTGAGTGTTAAACCTCTCTTGAGCATCTGTAGTGAAGTCAACTCCTGTTGAGTCAAGGGTTATCCTTGCCTCTTCTGTATAGTCTGATCCTCTTGCCAGGAGCCTCCATCCCTCTGCAGAGTCTATTACCCCATTGCCGTCAGCATCGACACTCACTGCTCCAGAGCTGTCCTTTGAGATGCTCTGCAGTGTATGCCATACACCAAGACTGCTTGGGGAAGTCTGGGCAATAGCAAATATCCCTGCGCTGACCATCACAGCCATTGCCACAAGAAGCCATGCATACTTCTTCTCAATATTGATTTCAAGTTTCATTCTTATCACCTATATCTTGTTTTTTATTTTTGACCAGTATATGTAATTGTTCATTATATCGTCTGCAGAGAGGGCACCATTGTATACCTGCACTTCGTCGATCGTGCCAAAGAAAGTATTAGTTGCAGCATAAGGGTTTCCTCCTATAGTAACAGCCCCTGTATTCTGGTCTGTGTATGTCTGGCCTGCTACAAATGTGTATTCCACCTCCTGCCCGTTCTTGTAGAACCTTATCTTTCCCCTGGTATTGTCATAGACAGCTGCAAGATGCTGCCATTGATCCTCATCAACTTCAAATTCTGTGTTCCATCTGCTTGCTCCTGTGTGAATTCTCCAGGTATCAGAGTACTGGAATATGGACCAGTCATTGCCGCCATTGTTGGTACTGATGATGTTCCTGTATGTGGCCTGCAGACGGTCTGGCTTTGCCCAGGCAATCATTGTAAGCCCAGGACTTGTTGGTGTCTGGTTTGTCATGACTGCTGTTGTTATCCTGTCATAGGATCCGTCAAAGTAAACTGCACTGCCAGAATACCCTTCTGATATGAACTGAGCATCATTCATAAGCTCCCCATCATTTCCATTGATTCCTTGCGCTGTTATTCCTGATCCCTCATCAAGACTCCAGTACTCCTGCAGAAGGCCAAGATAATCATAAAGCTCAACTTCGCAGGTCTCATTGCAGCCGTCTCCATTTGCATTGTTTCCATCATCGCACTGCTCTGCTCCTTCAACCTCTCCATTTCCGCATTCTATCCTGCATTGGGAGTCACAGCCGTCATCATCTATCCTGTTTCCGTCATCACATTCTTCTGCTCCTTCAATCTCTCCGTTTCCGCACTCCAGCATGCAGTCTGAATCACAGCCATCACCACTCATTGTATTTCCGTCATCGCATTCTTCTCCCTGCTCAAGAACATTGTTTCCGCAGAGGCCATCTCCCACGCTGTAGTATCCGCAGCAAAGCTTCAGACTGTAGGCATTCAGGTCTCCTAGATGCGCATTTGTAAGCCCTGATAATGACACTATCTCAACTCCTCCAAGGCCGCACTGCGCACTGACACCGCACTGTATCCTTCCTTTTTGTGCAGACAAGCATACTTTTTCTGGATACCTACTATCTGTCTTGTTTCCAGTGGCATGGGCATTTGTGCTGCCTGAAAGCCTCAAAGCAATGTCTCCATTGCCTCCTTCATAGCATCTGTGCCCTAATCTATCGCCTTCCACACTGCAGCACACATGGTAGTCATAATTGTCTTCAGTTGAGTTCTCTGCGTGGGCATTCGTAAGTCCTGAGATCTTGAAAACTGATATCTGATTGTTATCTCCTGATGTCTCTTCGCATGTGCTTGAGACTGTGCAGGTGATTACTGCAGGAGTGCACATGCCGTTTTTGCAAAGCTCCCCTTTGCAGTCATCATCTATGGAGCAGGACTGTCCGTAATCGCATCTCTTGTCTTCTGATGTGCATATTCCTCCGCAATCAATGTCAGTCTCAAGAGGCCCTTTCAGTCCGTCATTGCATGTGGAGTCTGTGCACACTCCTGGATCTGATATGTTTCCTGTGCAGAATCCACTCTGGCACATCTCATTTGTGATGCAAGGCTCTCCTTCAGCATATGCTTCAACTATTATTTCCTTCTCTGCTTTATCCCATCTGCCGAGGCTGTCTGTAAGGATGAAGCTGGTTGTGTATGTTCCTGGTTCTGAGAACACATACAACACCTCTTCTCCTCGTGATTCTTGTGTTGTATAGAAATTATTTCCATCTCCAAAATCCCAATTATAAGATTTTATCTCAAACTCATCTGAATCAGGTATGCTTATGCTCAGCTGGTAAGGCATGCCAGCATGGTTTTCCCAATCAATGGGCTGTGCTGTTATTGAATTCTCATCAAGTATATCAGCTCTAACAAGATCCGCCAGTTCTGTTTTTGTGATTCTTATCTTTGAGGTAAGGTCATCCCATATTCCATCATAATCCTCAATGCCTATGACATAAGGATCGTCTGTGGCCACGCGATAGAGCATTCCGCTGTCATCAACAACTGGATTGCAGTCAATGCAGCCGCTTCCGAAAAGGCACAGCCTGTCTTCCATATCATCTATGATTGAGCATATGCTTGTGTAGAAATTCTTGTACATCACCTGCATCTCAGGAGTTTCCTCATCAACAAATCCTGTGACTGACTTTGCCCCTTTCTTGTTCACATAAAGCCTGTCAAATGTGTGGCTCTGGACAAACTCATGGGTCGTTTGGTCTGTATTAGAGAGAGAATTTATCATTGTATTTATAGGGTGTGTTACAAAGTCATACAATGCTTTTGAGAATCCTGTCTTTCCCATTGTTATTCCATCTGGAGAATAGATCAGGCTTGCAGTATCTGGATTGTACCATATCTCTGTTTCAGTCCCTTGTATTGGATCATCGTACCTGTTGCATCCCATGTACCTGTCCTCTCCTGAATCTATGACACTGTCGCAGAAGTCAAAATGATCATCTTCTGTTGCATATGTTATCTCTGACTCTGGAATGATGTTCAGAAGAGAATAATAATTGTTAGGGGAAGGAGAGTCAATAGGAAGGTTTGTTGACACACCGAAAGCCACTTTTCTCTCACCACTGTCCAGATCAGTGTATTCAAGCACGCAGAAGTTATTGAGGCAGGGACAGTCTTCAGTCGGACAATCTATCTCGCATCCATACAATCCCATCACCTGCTGTGGACCAATTATCCATTCAGTCGCATTGTAAGGAGTGCTTCCGACAAAGTACTGAGGATCATTCAGGGCTCTTGTGAATCTGTCGCAGTGCAATGTATAGCTTGACCTGTCAAGGTTCTTTGTGAGATTAAGAAGGTTCATGGCCACAATCGCTGTCCTTGTTGTCCAGTTTCCATTATTGCAGTAATCATCCATTGTGTAATTTCTGTCAGGAACGCACATTCCTGTGTCAGTAACAGGATCAAAATAATAGCATTGATGCAGTCCGCATTCAGCAGATTCAGCTCTGTTCTGATCATATTTTATCTCTGTTCCCTCCCATGCACCTTCAACGCACTTATAGCTGCCTGCTGAAGTAGTAAGATCAACTCCTGGAGATAAAGAGGTTCCCTTTTTGCATGCAGTGCCATTCCAGCAATAGTCATCAGGACAGCATTCTAAGGAACTTCCAGAAGGATCGCTCTTTATTTCCTGGCTGAGCTTTCCGTCAGCTGACTTCCACTGTCCGTCATAAGAACAGTACCTGTATCCAAGGCTTGGATCACCTATATTCCTGCATAATCCATCTCCTGTGTTGGCGCCGTTATTGAAGTTGTTCAAGGATACATGGGTGAAGTATCCTGTTCCTGCTGCATCGCACCCGTACCAGCTGCCATTATAATGCAGTGCTTTCTTTAGTGTGCCATAATCAGCTATCCTCAGATTCTTTCTTGGATTGCCATTCCAGCATGCAGAGAAGTCATCATGAGGAACAACATAGTACCATGCTGTGAAATACTGATCTTCTGCCTTGCAGCATCCTCCGGTCTCATCCTCAAGCCCAACCCACACTCCTTCATTGTTCTCGCAGTCTGCTATGCTCTGTCCTGCGCATCCTTCATTCACGCTTCCATCACAGTCATCATCAACAAGATTCGTGTCTCCATCAGCTATGCACAGCTCTGCTGCCCCTGGATGCCTGTTTGGGTTGCCATCAGCGCAGTCAAGATTATTGCACCAGCTGTGGCAGTCTGATGCAGGGCTCAACTCATTTCCATTGTTGTCAATGCATCTTGCCCCTTGCTTGCATACCTTGCTCTCATCTATATAGCTGTCAAGGTCTGAATCACATCCCCTGTCAAGGGACTCATCCTCTGCATTGCAGTTGTTCTTCTTTCCATCGCATATCTCATCTGCTCCAGGATAGATGTCAGCATCATTGTCATTGCAGTCATCCTCTAAAAGGAATCCATCTTCATCGTTGTCTGCAGTTGGATTGAACTTCAGTCTGATCCACGTGCTTGTGTATCCATCAAACTTGATGATGACCTTGTTGATCTCCTTTGTCTCCTGGAATCCATCCTGCACAATAAGCTCCCCTCCAGAACCATATACCTTAAGGGAATCTCCTGTTATGGGTATAACTGTGCATTCATTCTCATCACAAAGACTGACTTCTTTAATCCTGAACTCAGCTTTATCGTTGCACCTGCATAGGTATTGCCCATTGTAAGGGTTGCCGAGGTTCTTTATCCTGAAACTGCTGCCAGGCCCCAGAGTATATTTTTTGTCAAGCCTTATTGTCTTTGGGCTCTTGCATATCCCGCAATGTGATGGTCTGCATATCGCAGGAATAGCCTGAGTTGCCTTATCACCATTTGCTGCATCATAGACATTGACTGACATGAATGTGTCAAGGTGGTTTGTACTCTCACAAG
>WJJV01000042.1 GCA_014729495.1 Candidatus Woesearchaeota archaeon | reverse complement strand
CTGCAGTCATAGGACAGCCCATAAGATATTTGTGGCTGACTCAAGCTGGGGGGCATCAAAAAAGAAGAATATCCGGATAATCAAAACATTTCCAGATGTTAATTATGACGGAAACTATTCAGGAACATTGAGCAATCTGCAGAAGGTGGCAAAGGCTCTGAAGAAAGTCAAGACTCCTTACTGTGTCCTTGGAGCTGATGATGACTTCACAGTCTTGAGAGCCATATCAAATGCAATAGAATTCCTTGACAAAAATCCTGATTATTCAGCAGTCCAGGGAGATTATGTGTCTTTCTACACAAAAGAAAGCAGCAAAGGAAAGGATTTCTTCTGGAAGAAGATATATTCATCAAGGACAATAGATGACAACAAGGCCTCTGCAAGGATAAAAAACCTTCTGTCAGACTACTGCCCAACATTCTACTCTGTCCAGAGGACTGAAATCCTTAAGAAGAGCTTTGACGAGACCATAAAGAATACTAAAGATGTTGATTTCGCAGAGATACTGCAGTCAACATTGTGCCTGGCTTACGGCAAGCTGAGATATATCCCGATGTTCTATGGCGCAAGAGAGAGCATACTCAACTCTGCCGGAGCAAAAGCAAGAGGGTTCTTTGGGCATATTAAGGATGGAACCTATGAAAGAAAATATGCCAGGTTCAGAGAATGTCTTGCAAGACATATTATAAGAAGTGATAAGATAGACAAGGAAAATGCTGAGAGGATAATTAATGACTCAATGTCAGCTTATCTAATGAATAACAACACATTATTGAACAGGATAAGAAGGATATCAAATACAGCCCTACCTGAAAGTATCACAACCAACCTATTAAAGGTATATAGGGCTGTTGCCCCTCAGAATAAACATAAGACCATACCTTCAGGCCATTATATGGACCTCAAGACAATAAGGGATCATGTAATCTCATATAAATAAGCATATTGACAATATTTATAAATGAAACATAGGTCAATCATAGCATGCCAAAATTATTCCTATACTCAAACAGCGCAGGAACATACGTGCTCAACCAGAGCATGTTTGCTATAGACAAGTCTATATTCAGCCAGAAGGAGATAATAGAGTATTATCCCCTGCTTGAGAAAGGAGAACTCATTGATCCTGAGAAGAAGCTTCTTAATAAGCATAAGAAAGGCCAGTTTGTGTTTATCGGCTTCAAGAATGGAATGGAATCAGATCCTGGGCTGCTTGGAAAGGTTGAGCCTGACAAAGATGCCCTCAAGAAGGCGAATATCATTATCACAAAGCACAAGATATCACAGTCTGTGAATGAGGATGTCTATATAATGCAGGCAGTGAACCATATTGTTGAGCTTGAGAAGATAGCCAACATGCTCGCAAGACGGCTGAGGGAATGGTATTCTTACTATCTGCCAGAGTTCTCTGAGACAATAAAGGACCATGAGAAATTCGCAGAGATAATACTGAAGAAGACTAAGGACAAGCTTCTCAAAGAGCTCGGCATTGCAAGGCAGGAAAGCATGGGCGCTGATATTAAGAGAAAGGATGTAGAGCCAATAATTGAGCTTGCCAAGGAACTGGACAGGATATATAAGCTTAAGGAAAAGCAGGTTGAGTATATTGAGGACATCATGAATGAGTACTGCCCTAATGTGAGTGCAGTCGCAGGACCTATCATCGGAGCAAAGCTGCTTGAGCAGGCTGGAGGCCTTAAGAAGCTTTCTGAGTTCCCTTCTTCAACTGTCCAGGTGCTGGGTGCAGAAGAGGCATTCTTCAGGCACATGACAACAGGAGCAAAGGCTCCCAAGTACGGATTCATCCATGAGCATCCATTCATCGCAAAGGCTGAAAAGAAGGATAAGGGAAAGATAGCAAGGGCGCTTGCTGACAAGATAAGCATTGCAGCAAAGGTTGATTATTTCAAAGGAGAGTTTGTAGGAAAGAAGCTGAGGAAGCAGGTTGAGGATAATCTCGCTGACAAGCAAGCAAAGAAAAGAAAATGAAGAGATACTCTGAGCCATGGAATGAATTTGCAGGAATGTATTCATATTATACCAGTCCGACAACCCCTTCCAGAAAAGACCTGGATATGATAAGAGATGAAGTCATGAGCATGATATCAGAGAAAGGCAGGCCGGATGCCCTGATACTTGGCTGCACTGCAGGATACAGGAAGATGCTGGCCAGGCATGGAATCCATGCAGATCTTGCAGATCTCAACAGGAAGATGCTTGACATAAACAATGAATCTCTCAAAGGGATCAGCATGGACGAGGGGTTCATAAGATGCGATTGGAGAGATATGAATCTCAAAAAGAAGTATGATATCATACTGGGAGATTTTGCTGTAAACAATATACATAAGAAAGACAAGTCAAGATTCTACAGGAACATCATCAGGCATCTGAAAGATGACGGAAGTTTCATAACAAGAATAGCAGTACAGCCAAAGAAGCCTCTGAGAAAAGAGCAGGTGTTCAGGATGTACAGGAATAAAAGGATATCAAGAAAGTCCCTCAATGAGCTGCATTGGGATGCAATATTCAACCTAGGGCTTGACAGCAGGAAAGGTGCTGCAGAGAACAGGAAAGGTTTTGCTGAGCTCAGCGATTACGGAAACAACAGGCACATGGAGAAGTGGGTCAGTGCCTATTCTGAGAAGTTCCCCACAGTAGAAAAGGAATGGAGCATGCTCAAGGAAGCAGAACAGGACAAGGAACTGAAGAGGCATTTCAGGATAATCAGGAAATCCAGATCTGATGATTATAAATATAGTGGGATATGCCCAACATATGTATTGAAGAGAAAGTACACAAAATGAGATTAAAAAGCCACAAGTTCAAAGGAGTGTATACAGACGGAAAGAAGCTTTTCACTAAAAGCATTGCTCCTAAGGAAAGGCCTTTTGAAGAGAGGATAATCAAGTCTGATGGAGATATTTACAGGCAGTGGGATGCGAGGAAGTCAAAGCTGGCAGCAGCCATCCTCAAGGGTGTCAAGGAGACAGGAATTAAGCCTGGCCAGACAGTGCTTTATCTCGGAGCATCACATGGCTATACACCAAGCTTTGTCAGCGACATAGTGGGAGAGAAAGGCTTTGTATTTGCTCTTGATTTCGCACCTCGTGTTGTAAGGGATCTGGTGTTTGTCTGTGAGAAAAGGAGCAACATATGTCCCATAATGGCAGATGCAAACAATCCTGATTCATATGCTTTCCAGATATCTGAAGCTGATCATATCTATCAGGATATTGCGCAGAAGAACCAGTCAGAGATCTTTCTTAAGAATGTTGCAATGTACCTGAAAAAAGGCGGACTGGCGATGATAGCGGTCAAGTCAAGGAGCATTGATGTCTCCAAGAAGCCGAAGGCAGTTTTTGACCAGGTGAGAAGAGAGCTTGAGAAAGAGATGGAGATACTTGATTTCAGGGTTCTTGATCCGTATGAAAAGGACCACTGCGTGTTTGTATGCAGGAAGGATTAGGCTCGAAGAATCTTCTTTGTTCTTAATGATTTTCAATAATTCTTATGTTCATAATCCGGTCTGCCCTGCATCTCCATTGCCAAGCCTGTTAGATCATCAATAACAGGATAAAGCATATCCTTGTGGGAATGATCAAGCCCTCCTGTACCCAGTCTGATGAGAATCCCTGCAAGATCATGGGATATGTTCTTTCCTGTCTCCAGTATGACAGAATGCTTATGATGCACCCACATGCCTGGAAGATAGCCATGCTTGTCTGCTATATCTGACCTTAGCCCTATGAAAGGGAAGAGGTCTGTCTCCATGCTGAAGCATAATGCAGAGCTCCTGCTGAACATCTCATCTGCATGAGCTGGATCATACGCTCTTGAAGCATCAAACCTTACAGGATACTCACACCTGTTCAATGGATCCTCGCAGTATCCTCCCCTTATGTCTGGAGGAATATCATGAGTCCTATGCGCTGCAATAAGGAAAAGCATAAGCCTGTTGAAGTTCTCTTTCGGATTCTCAGCATCTGCCTCAAAAGAGATCACATACCTTGCAAGGCGTGTGGGTTCAATAGATACAATAGGCTGTTTATTGCCATTGCATCCTGAGTAGAGTGTAAACACTCCCTCTTTGTCTCTTACTTCCAGATTAAGTTTCTCAAGCCCCATATCAGGCGGGATTTATGGCCATTTAAGAATTTAATTGTTTTGGAGAATATAATAAAGCTTAATACCCTATCCAGGATATAGAAGTCATATATTGCCTCTTAACTTCTCAGCCTCAAGTATCCTTCTGGCTCCGACAACAAAGGCTGCTGTCCTCATGTCAATGCTGAGTCTCTTGCTTGTTTCATACACTGCCCTGAATGCCTTGAACATGAGCTGGCCGAGCTTCTCAAGCACCTCGTCCTCTTCCCAATAGTATCCCATGTTGTTCTGCACCCACTCAAAATAGCTTACAGCTACTCCGCCTGCATTAGCGAGTATGTCTGGGATCACAAAGACATCATTCTTATAGAGAATGTCATCTGCTTCTGGAGTTATTGGGCCGTTTGCGAGCTCAACGATTATCTTTGCCTTTATCCTTCCTGCATTCTGTGGTGTTATGACACCTCCAAGCGCAGCTGGAATCAGGACTTCAGACTCCAATTCCAGGACATCCTCATTGGATATGTCCTTTGTATGCTCAAATCCCAGGACTTTGCCTGTTGCTTTCTTGTGGTCTATGAGCTTCTTTATGTCAAGGCCATGCTCATCATAGATCCCTCCTTTGGAGTCGCTGACTGCCACTATCTTATAACCAATACCAGAAAGTATCCTTGCAGCATGCATTCCAGCATTGCCGAATCCCTGAACAGCAACCCTTGTCTTGAATGGAGGGAGATCAAGAAGGTCAGCTGCCTGCTTCAGGGCAAACACGCCTCCCTGTGCTGTAGCATAATCCCTTGCCTTGCTTCCTCCAAGAGCAAGGGGCTTCCCTGTTATGACTCCTGGAGCTTTTCTTTTCTTAATCTTCTCATACTCATCAAGCATCCAGGCCATGACCTGAGGATTTGTATAAACATCAGGAGCAGGTATGTCCCTGTCAGGGCCGATATGTTCTGCCATACCTCTTATGTATGCCCTGCTCACATCTTCATACTCTTTTTCTGACAGGCTCTTGGCATCTACCTCTACACCTCCTTTTCCCCCTCCAAAAGGTATGCCTACAACAGCGCATTTCATTGACATCCAGAAAGCAAGAGCCTTGACCTCATCCATATTGACTTCAGGATGGAATCTTATACCTCCTTTGAACGGGCCTCTTGAGTCATTATGCTGGACCCTGAATGCCATGAGTTTTATTTTCTCTCCTGAGACTGTCACAGAAAGCTCTTTCTCATGCACTGCTGACACTTCTGCAAGCACTTCCAGCTCTTTAGCACTGAATCCTGCTTTTATTCCTGCTTTCTTAAGCTGTGCTTTTGCGCGCTGGAATGGATTATCTGCTGTCATCTTACATTACCTCAAGATACCAAAGACATTACTAAAAGACTTTAAAATAATGCCTTGTTCCATCAGACTTCATCAAATAAGGTGATGGAATGATTGGCTATCAGACCACTTTTCACTTAGACTCATCGCTGATGCCAAGAGCCTCGGATATCTCATTCTTATCAAATCCGACTATGATCTTTCCTTTTATGTCAAGCACAGGAACTCCCATCTGGCCAGACTTGTCCATCATCTCATTCTTTGCATCCTCATCATCCGCAACATTCTTGTCCTCAAATTCAATGTTATTCTCTTTGAGGAATTCTTTCGCCATCTTGCAGAAAGGGCATGTCGGTGTTGAGTATACTAAGACTTTCTTGTCTCCATCTCCTGAATCATTATCTTCTCCCATCTTATCACCTTTTGTTTTGTATCTTTCTTTGAATCTTATTTACTTCAGATTAATATAGTTTACTGAGAACTGATTATATAAATATTTTGCTGCAGTATTCCATCTCTGAAGCTGATATGACCTGCATACTGATGCATTCATACACTGTCAGAAAGGTTTTATTGTTTTAACAGCAACAACAATAGATTCAGATGTAGTCAAAGAGAGGTTTTGGTTTTTCCGGCAGCAGCAACAACTTTGGATTCGTACACGGTCAAGAAGGAAAGTTTATAGTTTATACGGCAGCAACAACAATGGAAAAGATCATTTAATTATGTTAATTAAGGCAGCAGCAACAACCCAGAACTCATACACGGTCAAAGCCTTCGGCTTTGCCCTATTCGTAAATGTTAAAACCACACTGCGTATGGTTTTAACATCT
>WJJV01000041.1 GCA_014729495.1 Candidatus Woesearchaeota archaeon | reverse complement strand
TCAAAAGGAGTGAGAGGGGTGTCTCTTAAGGATGATGATGAGGTTATAGGCATGATAATGGCAGATGATGCTAAGACCGTGTTCACTGTGACAGAGAACGGCTATGGAAAGCGCACCAAGATAGCTGATTACAGGCGGATAAACCGGGGAGGTGTAGGAGTGAGGAATATCCAGTGCAGCCAGAGAAATGGAAAGGTAGTGGCTGTAAAGTCTGTTGAGGAAGAGGATGATGTCATACTCATAAGCAGGCATGGAATCATAATAAGGATGTCCATGGCAGGAATATCAGTGATAGGCAGGAATACCCAGGGAGTGAGGCTGATGAGAATATCCGGGGATGACAAGGTCATATCTGCTGCTAAAGTGATGAAAGAGTGATTTTCTGGGTTTTTAGATATTTAAAGAACGTTTATGAACAATTTAAAGGCCATAATGGGCTTTATTATTCTTAAAAAGCATCTGTTCTGAGAATAAGATATATCATAGAATACCTTATATAAGAGCATTGGAGGCTATAAAAAGCTTAATATATGAAAATAAAAGCAAGTGTTTATCACTAAAAAGTGATTAATAACCGAAAGATTTAAATACTAGTGGGATAATTAAAGATAATAAGTAGCAACTAATAAGTAGTAAAAAGATAAGGTGAAACATGAACAACAAAAAAAATAACCAAGGGAATTCTGGAGATGATGTGATCAAAGGAGTCGTATCTCTGGGAGATGGAGAGACACTCGGAGCACCAGATGATGAGCAGGATGCTATGTACACAACAGGCCCAGGAGTAGCTAATATATACCCATCCTCATTATCAGAATCAGAAAGCGGAGACACAGGAGCGCAGCAGCCTGATTATCCCGCTTATGTTGATGAGAACGCTCCAGACCCTGATGATGACAATCCCCGCCAGGCACCAAGTGATCTGGAGGTTACTGTCAGCCAGGCAAGGGTAAGGGCAGGAGCTTATCTTACAGATCTTGACGCAGCAGTCAATGCCTCATTGAGGGATGACATGAGCATTGATTCAGATGAGAAGGTAACAATTCTTGAGACAATGAACAGGACAGGAGCTTCGCATGAGGCACTTGTGGCTCTTGTTGCAAAGCATTCCTATGAGCTTTACCAAAGGGTTCAGGACAGCTCAATGTCAGAGACAGACAAGATAGCTGCAGGAGCAAGGGCAGTTGAGGCAGCCATTGATGCAGCAGAGATGTTCCCTGACTCAGGATACAGCACTGACAATGTCTACAAGATAGTCAAGCTGACCAGACTGATAAAGCCTGACCTTGATGCTGTGACAGGACTTCAAGAAAGATACGCAGAATTAGAGACAAAATACAAGGAAGAAGGGCTTGACAAGAAGATATTCACCCTTGACCAGCCGGATTTCACAAAAGAGATAGGAATGCAGCTATCACTGATAAAGATACTGAGGAATATATACCATACAATAAGCGACGATCTTAGTGTTGATGACAATGAAATTGTTGAGATACAGGCAAGATACAATGAATCACCAGTGTCAAAATATGAGCTTGTCTCAGGGATGGCAACGCTTCTAAAGAATCTTGGTAGACAGGTCCAGTCAATGGACAGTCTTAATGATGAAGAGAAGAAGAACTTCAAGGAATCTGCAGTCAGATCTGCGATAAAGCTCAAGGAAGAGCTCAGTTTCAGATCAGATGATAAGAGCGATCCAGCAAGCATGGATTCTCTAATTTACGAACTTGCGCTTGACCTTGACTTTGATGATGAATCAATCTCAGAATACAGGAGATCATACTCTAATGCAGATTATCTAAAGCAGTTCCTGAATGCAGCTGAGGATATTGTTGCTGACTGGGAGATAACACCTGTTGAGTTCACGCTTTATCATGAGGCAATGAAATCTGGAGACATTGGAATAGAGAAGGCTCTGGAATATACAAGCGATATCATAGTAAGGAACCTCAGAAAATATGAGCATGAACAGAAAGAGAAGACTGGCAATAAAGAAGAGATAAAGCATAATGTAGAGGGTAAAAAGAATAAGGCAACAGATATGCTTGCCACAATCATAACCTATTGGCTCGGCAGGCTTCCTCAAGAAGGAGATTCTGCAACAGACAAGTATCATATGATGCTTGGAAAGAATGGAATAAGAGTCAGGAATTATGCAAAAAGCAAGGAATTCCTTGAGAGTGCCCTTCAGAAGCCAAAGAACCGGGCTGTTGCAAGAAAAGGAGCCACACAATATGTCAACAGTATGAGAAAGCCTGATGAGAACGGAATGACAGCAGAGCAGAGAATCCAGGAACATATTGAGCAGTACAGCATCCCGACAAACCTGACAAGCATTGACCTTGAGGCAGCTGAGAGTATCCTCCAGGGCATGGGCTTTGTGAGATATTCAGGCCAGACAATCCATAAGACAAGCGGGATAGATGCAGCAATAGTTGAGCTCAGGAACGGTCAGGAAAAGCAGAAATGCGTAGTGAATGTAGGGACAGGAAAGGACTCCAGCATCTACGAAGAAGGGGGTATAGTGGGCATCAACCTGGGGCAATGTAAATTGCTAAACTCCCATGGAAGTCTTGAAGACAATATCACAAAGACGCTTTCAATGAAAGTTGACACACAGAAAGAGAATCAGGAGGATGTGATATACATCCATGAGGATGCGCTGAAAGAGCCCAAGAAGAAAGCCAAAGCAGGCGCTGAAGTCAAGCCTTACCTGCCTCTTAATGTCCAGATTGATATGACTTTCGGGGAATTCGCCAGGGAATACGATTTTGAGAGTGCTGTGAAGGCAAGAGGCGTGTCAATGATGGATCTTGACCAGCTTGCAGTCTATTCAAGAAAGAACCCTTCAGATGTCATGCTTGATGTAAAGAAAGCCATGGAATCCAGAGCAATCGCACTGCCATATTCGGAATTTAGGGAGTCCATGTATGATAGTGACAAATATACAGGGATAGTTGTGTGCGAGCCTATGAAAGGAACAAAGCCTGTTGTTGAAGAAGGCAGGATAAGCATACCTCTAAGGTCAGCTAACGTAATCAAGGGCAATCAGTACTCACTGACTGCAATGGGAAAAGGAAAACTGGCCAGCATGGAAAGCCATTTAAGCGCAGGACAAAACAAAGACAGCCCAATGCACCTCACAATCTACACTGACCCTAAGAATAACTCAGAGCATTATGGAGCTCATCTAACATTCACTGATGAAGAAGGAAGCAAGCCTATCAGGCTGAATTATATAGGGCATGTTATGCTCACAGGAGAAAAACCAGATATGATGTATGGATCTCCTGTAAAGCACACTCCAAAGAAATAGTAAACCAAAAACCTTATAAACCATTTTCCTTCTTTGAGAATAAAATGAAACTGGGAAAGAAAGCAGGAATAACTGAATTCCTCGGAGGAGAACTCGTTGACGAGATACTCGAGGCAGGTCTAGCCCTGCTTCTTGTGATGTCAGGCATCACATACTTCAACATAAAGGACAAATGGGTTGATGCTATGCAGCTTATAGGCCAGAGAGTGGGCCTTTCAAGCTCTGAAAGCGAGATATCCTTGATGATAAACACTGTCACCAACACTTTCCCTTTCAATTTCATACAACAGCACCAGACATGGGCCCTGGTGATAGGAATAACACTCTGCATAGTGGGAATAGTGATCAAGATACTGACACTGAAGTCAAAAGAAGAATTCATAAAAGACCTTGGAAAGATAATACTGGTTCCTGGAATAATAGGAGTTGTTGCTGTTGTGTTCATACAGATAATGACAGTGAACTCGCTTAATGACCTTCTTGTGGGAGCCCAGCTTGTGTCAACGCAGCTCGCTTTCAATCAGGCCAGCTCAGGCATAATGCTGTGGAATATGATGGGTCTTATGTTCCTCATAGGATTCTTTGGAGTGATATTCGGATCCATGATTTATTATATCACAAAATCAATGGGCAGGAAGCCTGTTCCGCTGCACCTTTTCGGAAAGTTCCTTGTGTTTGTGGGATGGTTCTCACTGCTGTATTACATACTCATAAGAGTATTCGCTATCGAGGCAATAGCAAGCAGCCTTTATGGAGAGAACATACTGAAGCTGTTCGCATTCTCATGGTATATCGGCAGAGAGACATTCATTGTGGCTCTTTGCATGTTCGCTCTTGGATTCACTCTGTACAATTACGGCAACAAGGCAATAAGAAGAAAGAGAAAGGCTTTGTTAAGGCAGGCAAAAAGAGAAAGGATGATACTTCACCAGAGGCCTGCTGTGCATTCAGCGCACCCAAGGAGCCATTGAGCCATCCATTCCGAAAAATATTTATTCTTGAACATTTCTTTATAGAATAAGGCTTTTTTAGCCTTGTTTTGGAAAAAAAGAGGTTCTGTATGTTTTAGGAACATTTTCATTATTTTTAGGTGCATTAGACAAAATGAATAAGGAACATGATAGTAAAAGGGGGAATCAAGGAGAAGACCCTGTAGATATTGAGATTCTCGAAGGCATTGATACTGTTGAAGTGCATGATGAGCTCGAACCAGAAGAACTTCAGCCGGCAATAGACGATGCTGTGGATTATGAGCAGAGAAAAGCTGATCTGAGGATAATTGAGACAGTTGCGTACACCCTGCATCAGGAGCTCTATTCACCATGGCTCCAGATATTCTCATCATCAGAAAAGGCGAAGCTGGCAGAGCCTGCAAGAAAAAATCTTGTAGAGAAGTACAAAAGGCTTGTAAAAAGATCAAACTATGGTAGTTCAGGCCCGCACTCTGCTGAAGCTCTTGAGACTTATATTAGAAAAGGGCTTGAAGAAATGGTCAATCAGCTTGCAGAGACCAGAATAACACCAGAGGCAAAGCAGGAATTTGTAAGGAAAAGGGTAAATGATCCTTTTGCAGTCAAAGCAATAAAGCAGATAATTGATACAGGGATGATTGTGAGAGGTCAGAGGAGATATAATGTGGAGCAGGCATCAAAAGCAATATTAGAGGAGTTCTTTGCTCCAATGTATGACCATATCGTGAATGACTCCACAAGTATAGGCAGGAGCAATGAACAGATAATCGCAGGTTCAGAGAGATTCACAGGTTTCATGATGAAATCCTATGAAATAATGACAAAAAAAGAAGGCTCTGAAAAGATGTCAGACCATTATGATAATGGGAGGATATCATACAATGCAGTAAAAGAGCAGCCCAAAAAGCCGGTCTTTGGCCATTATCTTGATGTAGAAGACATAACAAGGATACTGGACCTGACTAAGGAGCTGCCTTTTGAGGAATCAGTATATCTGGGAGCGCCTGAACATCATGATGCATCTGGATGAAGCAGATCACAGATTGCTTTTTAAATAACCATTTATTCTACTGGAATATGAAACAAGGAAGCCAGGCAATAGCAATAACCAATCCAGGCATTGAGCCAGTGTGCGAGAAAGAGATAGATGAGCTTGTCAGTCCTAAGAAAAAAGATATAAAGGATTCTGTTGTGCTGTTCGAGCCAAAAGACCTGATCGATCTCTGCACCCTGTGCTACCGGGCGCAGTCTGTTGAGAGGATCCTGCTGCTGAAGAAGCATATCCAGTTCAGCTCAGAAAACCAGATATTCAATGCAGTCAAGGATATTGACTTCTCTGATTTCCTAAATGAATCAACATTCAGGGTGGTATGCTTGCGCACAGGAGACCATGGGTTCACCAGCCATGAGATAGAGGATGGATGCGGACATAATATTGATGGAAAAGTGGATCTGAATGATCCTGATGTGATAATCTATATCTATATCCGCGGCAATGACTGCTACATAGGCATTGATTTCGCAGGCTTTGACCTCAGCAAGAGGCAGCACAGGATATTCAACTACAGAGACACCCTCAAAGCCACAGTCGCGTATGCCATGGTCAGGCTGGGCGATTACACTCAGGACAAGTTCCTCCTTGACCCTTTTGCAGGATCAGGAACAATACTCATAGAGGCTGCATTGTTTGCTTCAGGATTTGCTGTGAATCATTTCAACAAGGAAAAATTCTCTTTCATCAATTTTGAATGCTTCAGTAAGACTGACTTCAAAAAGTTCTTTGAGGATATTGACAGCAAAGCTGATCTCAAGGCAGTCAAGAGCATAAGAGGTCTTGATCCAATGCTGGGCCATGTGAAAGCAATACAGAAGAACGCCAAGATAGCAGGCATAAACAAGGCCATCAATGCAAGCAGGGCTGATATTGAATGGCTTGACACAAAGATACATGAAGGAGAATGCGAAGTTATGTCGACAAAGCCTCCTCAGGCAACTGAAAGGAATATTAAGGCCATAGACAAGATATACAAGGAGCTTTTCCATCAGACAGAATTCATAATGAAGAAGAAAGGGCTTATGGTTCTGGCAGCAGAGTCACAGAGCACAGAGGATATTCTTAAGAAACATTCTTCTGAATACAAGTTCAGGATAAAGGAGATCCACAAAGTAACCCAGGGAAAGAAAAGAATGGCAATCATGGTGGTTCAGGCTCAATAGGCATCACATCAATGCTGCCAAACAGTTAAATTTATAAGGGGGTTCTCGGTTATATATGCATTGTAGGGTCAGAAACTGACTGGCGGTGGACTGTTTTGCTTGCATTACATGTCTGCTGAGGAAAGTCCGCCCACTATATATCGGCTGCTTTTGCAATGGAGCTTCTCCAGGGCACAAGTCCCGGAAACGGGAGGCAACCGCTCAGAAACGATACCACCTGGCAGATGCTATGATGCTTGCGAAGGCTGTGGCGACACAGCTGAGCTAACCAGCTGAGTCTGCTGTCAGGAAAGGATGAAACGGCGAGCCCCGGCCAGTGCAAGTCATATTGACGCTAAGTAGAATGTCAGTGCAGGTCATCGCAATATAATGCAATTATATTGTTCGGGCCTGACAGAAGGCGGCTTATTCTGACCCTACATACTTCTCAACCAACAAATTTAAATATAAACCCCTCATAACGTCGTTTTATGGCAAAAGACAAAGTTCACATGCCCTCTGGAATGGGAGGCCTGGTAAGGTATTTTGATGAATATAAGTCAAAGATAACATTCAAGCCAGGCCATGTCATAATCATGATAGCTATAATCATGCTTATAGTGATACTCCTGCACTGGCAGGGAAGCGCATGGTTCGGACTTAACTGATCAAATATATGATCCTACTTTTGCAAGTGATGAATATGATGCCGGGAATGAATCCTAAGATGATGCGCCAGGCAATGAAGAAGATGGGCATCAAGCAGGTTGAGATTGAGGCAGATGAAGTCATAATCAGGTCAGGGGCAAAGGAGATAATCATCACAGAGCCCCAGGTCAGCAAAGTCGACATGATGGGGCAGGAGACTTACCAGATTGTGGGTAATGTCCATGAAAGAGAGGCATCATCTGAGCCAGAGATCAGCTCTGATGATATAAAGACTGTTGCAGAACAGGCAGAAGTCACAGAGGATGATGCTGAACAGGCTCTCAAGGAGACTCAGGGAGACATCGCTGCTGCAATAATAAAGCTTAAAGAGTAAGAATGGATCTGATTGATGTTATCATACTGTTTATTCTGATACTCTTGTCAGGATTCTTCTCAGGCATAGAGATAGCATATTTCTCAATAGGAAATGTAAGAGTCAGGCATCTTGTTGAAGGAAAGATTAAAGGAGCCCATATGCTGCATGTCCTTAAGTCAGATCCGCATAAGCTTCTAATAACAATACTCATAGGAAACAACCTTGTGAACATAGGAGCGTCTGCTCTTGCAACAGTCATAGCTGTTGACATGTTCGGCAGCAAGGGAGCAGGGATCGCTGTTGGAATCATGACATTCCTCATACTTGTGTTCGGAGAGATAACCCCAAAGTCATTCGCCACAATGTATGCTGAGAAAATAGCTCTCAAGGTATCAAGGCCGCTGTACATGCTTCAGCTCCTGTTCATGCCACTGACATTCTTCCTTGACAGGTTCATAAAGCTGCTGACAAAGATAACCGGAGAGAGCCAATACGGGATAAGGAAGATCACTGAGGATGAGCTGAAGAGCATAGTGAACATAAGCCACGAAGCAGGAGGCATCGGAAAGGAAGAGAAAGAGATGATCCAGAAGATATTTGAGTTTGATGACATAGAGGTAAGGCAGATAATGATCCCAAGGACAGATGTTGTCAGGCTGCATGTGGATACAAGCTTCAGCGAGCTTCTCGCTTTTGTCAAGAAGAACAGCTTCACAAGGATTCCGGTTTTTGACAAGAATGCTGATGATATAATAGGGATACTGTATGTCAAGGACCTGCTCCATAATATTGACATGATAAGGTCTGCGACTTCGATAAGGGAGCTTGTCAAGAATGTTATGTTTGTTCCCTCATCAAAGAAGATAGACGAGCTGCTTAGGGAATTCCAGAAAAAGAAACAGCACATGGCGATAGTGGTAGATGAGCACGGAGGCTTTGGAGGACTCATAACCCTCGAGGACATAGTAGAGGAGATAGTCGGAGAGATCTATGATGAGAATGAGACAAGAAAGGAGCAGATAAGCATAATAGACAGCAAGACTGCGCTTGTTGACGGCGAGACTACACTGGAGAACATCAACAAGAGCCTCAGGCTAGGATTCCATAAGAACCTAAAGAGGACTATAAGCGCTTTTGTGCTGGAGAAGCTGGGAAAAATACCAAAAAAAGGGGACAAGATATGGTTCAGTGGTTTTGACATAATAGTGGACTCTCTTGACAATAACAGGGTTACAGGCCTCAAGATAGTGAAGAAAAGAGGAAGCTACAACAGCCATAGCAATAAAAAGAAGTGATCATTCTGACCATGATGCTTTTCCGGCCAGAGAGATATGATTTTCCTGAATAAGTCATGTATGGATAGATAAATATATAATAAAAATTGCCTGTTTCATTTATAAGCAATCCCTATCCCCAACCTAAAGGTTGGGGTATTACAGGATTGCATTTTACACAGGCAATTTTTAGTCTTGAAAATGGCACCTCTCGCACTAAAGTGCGGGGTATTTAACCCAATGAAAATAGCTTGGTGCCATTTTCAATAAGAAACTCACAGAGAATATACATTGAATAAGATGGAATTTTAACAAAAGGTTTAAATACATAATACCCAATATATGGAGTATGGAGAAGTACCAGGAGTTGAGGGACAAGGCATTGAAGAACCTGAAGATAGCAGACCATATGCTGACCCAGACATATCCTCTTGTCAATGATCCAAAGCTCCTGCTTACAGTGCTTGAGAACCTTTTCCTTGCACTCACGAACTCAATGGGATCCCTGCTCCACTATGAAAGGCTGAACAAAAGGATACCTCCTTTCCAGGACAGTTTTGAGTCAAAGTTCAACATGTTCAAGATGAAACTTGTAGAGAAACATAATATTGACAAGGAGATGGTATATTTTGTTGGAGATGTAAAGAACATGATAGTCTCGCATAAGAAGAGCCCTGTTGAGTTCTCAAGAAAGGGCGTTTTTGTCATGTGCTCTGAGGATTACAAGATGAAGGTGCTTGCTCCCGAAGACCTGAAGAAGAACATTGCAAAGACAAGACAGTTCCTGGACAGCATGAACAGCATAATCAGCAAGAGTGAGGTAAAAATATGAAAGACAGTCTTGAGAAAGCAAACGATGAGCTCAAGAGAGTTGATCATCTGATCTATGTCAGCCTGAAGTATACAAGAACATGCGACATATTCAAGAGCATACTTGAGAGGATGATATCATCAATAGAGTTTATGCTGGATGCCCTGCTGATAAATCTTCAAGAACAGAATAAGATCGAGGAAATACCTCAGCAGCCTATCGCAAAATCAAACATAGCCAAGGAGCATTATGATGATGAGGTCATCAGGGAAATGGCTGGACTGCTTGTGAGGCTAAGACAGATAAACCGGGCTCCGTTTGAGAGAGCTCGAGAGTTCAGAAGGCACGTGACCATGACAGTCAAGCTGGAGTCAGAGATAATAGAGATAAACATCGACAACATAACAGAATATTATAAGAAGATCAAGGATTATTATGCATATGTAAACAAGATGTTCGGGGAAGAAGAATGACACGGTTCCTTGCAATAGCTTCAGCCAAGGGAGGGGTAGGAAAGACTACGACCGCAATAAATCTTGGTACAGCAATGGCCAATTTCGGAAAGGATGCTGTTGTGCTGGACGCAAACATATCAAAGCCTAATGTAAGCATGCACCTTGGAACACCGAAGCTTGAACACACCATACATGATGTGATCAAAGGAGTGAAGCATATAACTGACACTGCATACATGCATCCATCAGGCCTGAGAGTCATACCTGGAAACTTATCTCTAAATGTTGCAAGAGGAATAGGAGACCTTTCAGGGTTCAAGAACCTCCTGCTTGATCTTGTGGGAACAACAGACCTGGTTCTGCTTGACACAGGCGCAGGCCTCGGAAGAGAGGTTATGTCAATAATCTCATCAGCTGATGAGATGATAGCTGTCACAAGCCCGGATGTTCCTTCAGTCACTGATACTCTAAAGACAATAAGGATGGCTGAGGATGCTGGAGTGAAAGTCATTGGGGTCATAATAAACCGCCATTCAGAATCAGAGCATGACATGGAGATAAAGAACATTGAAGCCATGCTGGACAAGAACATACTTGGTGTGATTCCTGAGGATTCCAGCGTCCCAAAGGCAATATACGCAAGGCAGCCTCTTGTATACCTTTACCCAGAGAGCATGGCATCAATGGGATTCAAGAGGATAGCAGCCCAGCTCATGGGCCAGGATTACACGCCCAGCATACAGGCAGAGAACAAGGACATGCTTGAAAGGCTATATGAAAGGCTATGATCACCATAAGATTTAAATTATAAGGGTGCTTACATCATAACAGCGATTTTCATCGTTTGATTACCAAAAAAGAGGATTATGGCAATAACAAGAGAACAGCTCATGGAGAAAGGATGGACTGAGGAAGAGATAACTAAGACTCTTCAGATGGCCCATGGAGAAGGTAAAGAGGAGAAGCATATAGAATACAAGAAAGAGATGAACAAGACAGTATATTGGGCTACCCTGCTTGTGCTCACAGTCTCAAATTTCCTAATATCAATCGTGCTGATACCATTCCTTCTTGTCATGCAGCCTCTTCAGCTAAGCGTGATAGTCATTGTTCTGGGTCTGATATTCGGGCTGATGTTCAATCTTGTGATACTTGACATAGAGCACATAAAGAACCATCATCATCTTCTTGCTGCAGTATTCATTCCAGGCATTGCACTGGTCAATGTCTTTGTGATGGTCAGCATAGCAAATGGTTTTGGAGACAGGATCGGACTTGAATCTCATGAGAATCCCATGCTCATAAGCATCATATACATAGCTGCGTTCCTTCTGCCATACATATACTCCCAGTTCAGGGAAGCCTCAAAGAGATGGAAGAGGATAGAGCAGAGCAGCAGACAGAGCAGATCATGATACATGGGTTATTCTTGTAGCATTGCCTAAAGACTCAAATCTTAGATTTACGCTTCCGTCAATAAGATGATAGCAGTCTCTCTCTGATACCAGATGATATGATTCAAATTCCCTGAGTGCTTTATCTCCGGAATAGAGGATTATGGTTGAAGGCTGCATAAAGCATATCCTGTCAATGATATCTGAATCTATCATCTTAAAGGAAATCCTTCCAGCATCCTGCTCTTCTGTGTGCAGAACAAGGGAATCTTCTATGGCTGAAAGATGCCTTTCAATGTATGAGTCTGATGCATCAAGAGTGCAATGGGGCGCGCATCCACAGGATGTCACCAGCGATGCATGAAGTAGAGTTATGATGACCAATGGAATAGCATATGCTGCAGCTGATCTGAACAGCTTCTTGAAAAAGATATAGTCGACTGAAGCAGATATTAATATGATAGGCCATATTATATAGTATAGCCTGAACAGTATAAAATCAAGCGCATCATCTGCTTTGCTGAGATCGCAAGGATAATCCTTTGGTTCTATACAGAAAGAAGAAAGATAGCTGAATGTGATTGATAAGACAATGAAAAGCATAACCCCAAAGACCAGGATAATCTCCTTTGATTTCATGGAATTGCATAAATGCAGTATGCTTAAAAATCTTTTCATACAAGCTTGGAGCATATCTCAATGCATCGGACATCTCATAAGAGCACGATAGCAATATTTAAAAATGAGCTTTAAAACAGAAACATGTAATGGCGGCCATGGCGTAATGGTAGCGTAAGGGACTGTGGCAGTATACTGCAGACATCCCTAGGCGCGGGTTCGATATTTAAGGGCTGATAGCCTTTATGCGAAAGTCCCGCTGGCCGCCCTCCCTATTCTCTAAATATGCAGTTGTTTAGAATGTTTAGAAACCTTTATAAACAACCCCTTTCTACTGCAGAATAAGAGCTTCAACGCCCGAGTTCAATATGTTTCGAGCGATTATAGGGCATATATAAGACTTGCATCTGTCTTTTATATGATTCATATGATTTCTCGATTCTTACAGGCGGTTAGGGCAGAAGCATGAAGCATACTAGAAAAATGGCAGAAGAATTCAGACATATACTGAGAATAGCTAACACTGATCTTGAAGGAAAGAAACAGCTGCTTACAGCGCTTCGAAAGATCAAGGGAGTCAATTTCATGTTCGCTAACATGGTTTGCAATCTTACTGGTGTTGACAAGAATAAGAGAGTGGGAGATCTCTCTGACAATGAAGCAGAGAAGCTCAACGACGCCATAACAGATCCTCTCAAATACAAAGCTCCTTTATGGATGCTGAACAGGAGAAGGGATTATGAGACAGGAGAAGACAAGCACCTGACAACAGGCAACATAAACTTGGCAGTCGGCAATGATATCAAAAGGCTCAGGGCCATAAAATCATACAGGGGATTCAGGCATGCTGAAGGTCTTCCTTTGAGAGGACAGAAGACCAAATCAAACTTCAGGAGAAACAAGGGAAAAGTGACTGGAGTCAAGAGGAAAGGAGGAAAGTCAGGAAAAGTATAAGATGGGAGATCCAAGAAAGACTAGAAGGAAGTATAATCCTCCGGAACACCCCTGGAACAAGGAGAGGATAGATGAAGAGAGAACCTTCATGAGAGAATACAGCCTTGGCAACAAAAAAGAGATATACAAAATGAATTCTGTTCTCAAGAGCTTCAAGGACCAGGCAAAGAAACTCATCGCCCTCAAGACAGCGCAGGCAGATGCTGAGAAAAAGCAGATGCTGGCCAAGCTTCACAGGATTGGACTTCTACAGGAAACAACATCGCTTGACCCCATACTTGACCTGGGACTCAGGGAAATTCTTGAAAGAAGACTGCAGACACAGGTATACAAGAAAGGTCTTGCAAAGACAATGAAGCAGGCAAGGCAGTTCATAGTCCATGGCCACATAATGATGGGAGGAAAGAAGATAACCTCACCATCATATATCATGTCAACAGATGAGGAGCACACTCTTAATTTCTCAGCAGGCTCAAAGCTTAATGACATAGACCATCCTGAGAGATATGTCAAGCAGGAAGAGGCAAATGAAGAGACAAAGAAAGCAGGAAAGAAGAAAGAGAAGACAAAGAAAGAGGAAGTGAAGAAGCCTAAGAAGGAGAAAGCATCTGAAGAATCATCTTCAAAGGAAAAGGAAGCTAAGAATGCTCCTGAAGAGGAGACAAAATGAGAGACAATAGGAAGCCGATAAAGTGGGGAGTTGTGCACATATTCGCATCTTATAATAATACAGTCATCCATATCACAGATATCACAGGAAGGGAGAGCATAGCAAAGGTATCAGGAGGCATGGTCACAAAGTCCCATAGGCTTGAATCATCACCTACAGCTGCTATGATCGCAGCAAAGAAGGCAGCAGAGATGGCTTTTGAGAAAGGAATTACCGGAGTCCATGTCAAGATAAAGGCTCCAGGAGGGCATAATGGACCTATGAATCCAGGACCAGGTGCTCAGGCTGCAGTAAGATCATTATCAAGAAATGGAATGAGAATAGGAATAATACATGATGTGACTCCAGTTCCTCATGACTCCTGCAGGAAGAAAGGAGGAAGAAGGGGAAGGAGAGTATAAGGTGCAAAAATGGAAATAAAGACCCTTGATAAGGAAAAGAATACAGGAAATGCCTCTTTCATACTGAATGGCACCACAGCAGCATTCGCCAATGCAATAAGGAGGACAATAATAAGTGATGTGCCTACAATGGCTATGGAAAACATAGAGTTCAGGAAGAACAACTCCCTGCTCTATGATGAGATAGTTGCTCACAGGCTGGGCCTTATACCACTTAAGACAGACCTGAAATCATACAATCTTATTGAAGAGTGCAGCTGCGAAGGAGCAGGATGCGCTAAATGCACACTTAAGCTAACAATGAAGACAACTGTGAGGAGCGACCAGGCAGTAAAGGCTGGAGACATAAAATCCATGGATCCAAAGGTCGTGCCTGTGTTTCCAGAGACTCCTATAGTAAAACTGCTCAAAGGCCAGGGAATAGAGTTCGAGGCAACTGCTGTGATCGGAATGGGCAGGGATCACATGAAGTTCAGCCCAGGAATAGCATACTACAAGTACATGCCAATCATAGATATATCAAATAATCCAAAGGATGCAGAAGCTGTGGCAAAGTCATGCCCTGTTGACGTCTACGACGCAAAAGGAGGCAAGCTGTCAGTAAACCAGAAGAACATTTATGCATGCCACCTGTGCGGAGCATGCCTTGATGTAGAGCCAGGAACAATAAAGCTCAATGAGAGCGAAAGCGACATAGTTTTTTACATTGAACCATTCGGACAGCTAACAGCAAAAGAGATGCTCACAGAGGCAGTAAAGATACTTGACAAGAAGCTTGATGATTTTGCAGAAAAGATAAAGAAGTGATTGACCAATCAAACCCTCAGACTTGACAGCGATGATTAACGCATGGAACATGGTTGAGAGCAGCGAAACCCCATGCTAATCTATGTGCCAGCTGAGTAATGCAGCTGCGGGGGTGCCGGAGTGGTCAAACGGACTAGGTTGAGGGCCTAGTGGCTTAGTGCCTGCGCGGGTTCGAAACCCGTCTCCCGCATAAGAAATTAATTTGCCTGACAAGGCTTGCCGAGTCAGGATTTTATTTGCATCATAATCAAGAGACAAAAAACACAAAAGCAATACAAAAGGTAAAAACATCAAGAATCAGGGATTTTTGGGGTTTAATCTTAACATGTTAAAATGAAACAAACCGGACCATCAAACGTGCAGCTGCAGGGAATGATAAGCCTGCTCAAGAAACAGGGGAGTGAGCAGAAGGTCAATCTCTGGAAAAGGATAGCTGCAGATCTGGAAAAGTCAAGCAGGAAGAGAAGAGTGGTCAATGTACACAGGATAAACAAGCACACAAAGGACAATGAGACAGTGATAGTGCCTGGAAAGGTTCTGGGAACAGGAGAGATAGACCACAAGGTCAATGTAGCTGCTTTTGACTTCTCTGAAGGAGCCAAGAAGAAGATCATACAGGCAAAAGGCGCATGCATGAATCTCTCTGAGATAATCCAGAAGAATCCAAAAGGACAGAATATCAGGATTATAGGTTAAAATGATAATAGATGCAACAGACGCAATACTGGGAAGGATGGCCACGGTGGCTGCAAAGAAAGCACTGCTCGGAGAGAAGATTGACATAGTCAACTGCGAGAAGGCAGTGGTCACAGGAAGCAAGGAAAGAATACTTGAGAGATTCAAGCAGAAGAGAGATATGGGAATTCCTCTGAAAGGACCTTACTTCCCCAGAATGCCTGACAGGATAGTCAGGAGAACAGTCAGAGGCATGCTTCCATACAAGAAAGACAAGGGAAGAAAAGCATTCCAGAATGTGATGTGCTATATAGGGGTTCCTGAGAATCTCAAAGAGCAGAAAATAGAGAAGATAGCAGAGGCAGATGTTTCAAAGATGCCTTCCTTAAAATACATCTACATAAAGGATGTATCAAGATTTTTAGGTGCAAAAATATGACAGCAAAAAAAGAAAACAAGACAGTCCACACATCAGGAAAGAGGAAGAGGGCAGTGGCAAGAGCTACACTGGAGAAAGGAAAAGGCAATGTAAAAGTCAATGACATAGCTCTTGATGTCTATGAGCCAAAGCTCGCAAGGTTAAAGATAATGGAGCCTCTGATCATTGCAGGAGACCTGGCAAAAGAGGTCAACATAAAGGTTACAGTCAACGGAGGAGGGATGATGTCCGGAGCAGAAGCTGCAAAACTCGCAGTAGCAAGGGCTCTTGTAGAGTATTCTGGCAAATCAGACCTTAAGGATCGCTTCGTGGACTATGACAGGACAATGATGGTGGCTGATGTAAGATACAAAGAAGCAAGAAAACCAAATATATCAAAAGCAAGGGCAAAGCGCCAGAAATCATACAGGTGAGAAGAAAATGATGATACCTATAAGATGTCCCAGCTGCGGAAAACCAGTGGCCCACCTATGGGCTGAATATAATGAGAGAGCAGAGAAAGGAGAGGACAGGAAGAAGATACTGACAGATCTTGGTATGGAAAGATACTGCTGCAGAGCCTTATTCTTAGGGCATGTGGATCTTATAGACACAGCTGCACAGTTCAAGAAATTTTGATTCAATATGATTGAGTCAAGCTGATCAAAATGAGCTATCACACACACCAGAAACCAATACTGCTCCACAGGGG
>WJJV01000040.1 GCA_014729495.1 Candidatus Woesearchaeota archaeon | reverse complement strand
ACCTGCTTGTCACATTCACAAATCCTGTCATGTACAGCTTTATGGACATGGAGCATCTTGACTTCCTCGACCTGTGCATCACATACCTTTCTGGCACAAAGAATGACTTTGAGGAAAAGCTCACCGCCCATTCTGCAAAGTACTTCTGGTTCAGTAACAATTACTCTAAGTCATATTATCTTGATGAAGAATATTTCAGGAAGAGAGTGCTTGAAGAGATAAAAGGAAAGCAGGCAAGCGAAATACAAAGAGCTATTGACAGGATACACAGGGAAAAGGATGACTTCAGGAAAAAGAAGCAGGAGTATGCAAAGAGATACAATCTTGATCCAGAGACTGCATTGATACTGGGAATATATGAGAAGATGGGGCCATGGATTGACGAGAGAAAGAGGAGGATGCTGATAACAGTGCACTACCTCTCGCTTCTGCTCAATGAAGCAGCAAGGAGGAACAGCCTTGAATGGAAGCAGATAACAAGCTATACTGTTCCAGAACTGATGGATCTCATCCTGAACAAGAAGAAGCTGGATGACAAGGAGCTTGGCTCAAGATATGAGATAAGCGCTTACATATCAACAGAGGAGAGCAGATGGCTCATCACAGGAGATGATGCAAAGAACATAGTTGATGCATTTGACAAAAAGATAAGCAAGGAAGTCATAAAAGGCATTGTGGCAAACAAAGCAAGCGGAAAGTTCACTGGAGAGGTCTGCGTTATAATGGATCCTCACAGCCAGGACCTGCCTGCTGGAAAGATACTTGTGGCGACAATGACAAGGCCTGACTTTGTGCATCTCATGAGAAAGGCCTCAGCTATAATCACAGACGAAGGCGGAATAACATCCCATGCAGCGATTGTGAGCAGAGAGTCCGGGATTCCATGCATAATAGGAACAAAGAATGCAACAAGAATGCTCAAGACAGGAGATCATGTTGAGGTTGATGCAGAATCCGGTATCATAAGAAAACTATAAATAAAACAGCACATTAACAGATATTGCTTATATATGAAAATATTCGGGGGTGGTAGTATGAAAAATCTGATCAAGATAATGAAAGACAAGGCCAAGGCCAAAAGACGCAAGATTGTGATCGGCGAAGGCTGGGAAGAGAGATGCCTTAAGGCAGCTGACTATGTTCTCAGGGAAGGATATGCTGATCTTGTTCTCCTGGGAGATGAGAAAAAGATAAATGATGAAGCAAAGAAGCTGAATGTTGACATAACAGCAGCAGAGATAATAAACAACAAGACTTCTGATATGAGGGAAAAGCTTGCAAAAGAGCTTGCAGAACTGAGGAAGCACAAGGGAATGACAGAAGAAAAGGCAATGGAGCTTCTTGATGATGTGAATTATTTTGGCTGCATGCTCCTGCACACAGGATATGCAGATGGCTTTGCAGGAAGCGCAATATGCTCAACTGCTGAACTGATGAGGCCAGCGCTTCAGATAATAAAGACAAAGCCTGACGCAAGCCTTGTGTCTGAGACAGTAATAATGAATGATACAAAGAACGACAGGGTGCTGTTCTTCTCTGACTGCAGCCTCAACATTGACCCTGATGATGAGCAGCTCGCGCAGATGGCTGTGAATGCAGGTGATATGGCCAAATCATTCAGCTTCAAGCCAAAGGTTGCACTGCTCTCTTTCTCTACAAAAGGCTCAGGAGGCGATGCACCCATCATCCAGAAGACACTGAAGGCAGCTGAGATAGCGCAGAAGAAAAGGCCTGACTACATAATAGACGCTGAGTACCAGGGTGATGCTGCAATAAACCCAAAGGCAGCTGCAAAGAAATGCTCTGGAGCAAGGATACAGGGGGACGCCAATGTCCTTGTGTTCCCTAATCTAACAGCAGCGAACATAACAGCCCATCTTCTGGGACAGCTCTCTGACATGAAGATGGAGATGTCATCATTGATGGGAATAAGGAAGCCAGTGATGATACTTGGACGGAGCACTCCTCCTGAGACTGTAACCAATCTCATAATAATGGCTGCGATGGAAGCCAATGTGAATGAATGATGATAGATCCTGACAAAGAGCTGTTCAAGTGGGGGCCGATTGAGGCAAGACCTATCTACATAGACCCTTTTGTAGAGGCCTTTGTCAGGTATCCTGACTTTATCGGAGCGAGCTGGCCTGACACACTCGGCTATTTCAAGGATGACTTTGTGACATTCATAATGGAAGATGCAGAGCTGAGGAAGAAAGGAGAGTATCTCTTCACAAAGCATGTCCTTGATGACGCTGAACTGAAAAAGGAATATGACCAATGGCTTGATGTCGCAAAGAAGCTGAAGGAGATGGAGGATAAGCTCAACAAGGGTATTTCCGGAATGAGCGATAAAGATCTGGCCGAGTTCCTGAAAGAATGGAACAAGGTGCATATCAATTTCTGGCTCACAGGGTTCCTTCCAGAGCTGAGCAACTGGGGAGGGGAGCTCATGCTGAAGAGAAAGCTTTTGAAGTTTGACAGGAAGAACTTCATTGAGATATTTGAGAAACTCAGCGCTCCAGAGGAGGTCTCATTCTTTGAGAAAGAGCAGCTTGAGCTCATGAGGATGAAGCTCATGGGGCCTGTTGAGAGGGAAAAGCAGTTCGCAGTCCATCAAATGAGATATTACTGGATAGCAAACAGCTACTGCACAACAAGAGTTCTTGATGAGGACTGGTTCAGGAAGCAGCTCTCAGAGATAAGTGAAGAAGAGGCAAGGAGAAGGATTGAGGAGATTGAATCTTATGCTGAGAATGTAAAGGAAGACAAGAAAGAAGTCATAGAGAAATACAGCATCCCTGAGGATATTGTCAATATCGCAGACAAGCTCGCCTACTGCGTAGGATGGCAGGACTACAGGAAGACATACATATTCATAGCAAACCATATGATAACTCAGTTCGTGAGGGAGATCAGCAGAAGGAATGCAATTGATTTCAAGGAGCTGTGCTATTACACTACAGAAGAGATAGAGGAGCTTGCAGAAAAGGGATACAAAGCTGATGTTAAGCAGAGGTTTGAGGGTTTTGCAGAATACTACACAGAAAGATCTGGAATATCTTATTTTGAGGGCAGGGAGGCCCAGGATCTTGCCAGGCCGTATGTTGAGATTGATTTTGACCCAGGAATGAAAGAATTCAAGGGCATAGTGGTGAGCACTGGAAACAGGATAAAGGCAAAGGCAAGGGTCATGATGAAGCCAGAGCCTGAGAGCATGGAAAAAGGAGAAGTGCTGATTGCTCCCATGACCTCTCCGGATTATGTTGTTGCCATGCGGAAGGCCGGAGCAATAGTGACAGATACTGGAGGAATGACATGCCATGCAGCAATAGTCTCAAGAGAGCTGGATGTGCCGTGCATTGTCAACACTAAGTTCGCCACAAAGACCATAAGCACAGGAGATATTATTGAGGTTGACACAAAGAAAGGTATTGTAAGGAAGGTGGATCAATGAGACCCCTTGTGATACTCCAGACAAAGGCGCAGTGCCCACCATTTCCATTTGTGCTTCAGATAGGCAAGGGTTTCATAAACTCGCCGGAAGGAGTGAGGATCCCTGCTTTCTGGGAAGAGACATTCGGATTCTATGATAAAGGAACAGCCAACTGGGCCACATTTGATGAGGATAACAAGAGATGCGTAAAGCAGTCCACTGAAGCTGTCCTGAACAATCCTTTGCTGATGAGGACAATAAGGGATGAGTTCATGAAAAGGATTCCTGGCTTCAACAGGCTTGTGGAGAGGATCAGGAAAACAGATCTCAAGAGCCTCAGCAACAGGCAGCTTTATGATCTCTGGACTGAGTTCAATGAGGCATACAAGGACATATATGTGTGGTCAGAGCCATTCCCTTTCTTCATCAAGGACAGTCTTGCAGAGCATCTTCTCCATTATCTTATGCAGAAGGTTGATGCTGGCACAGCGCACAGGTATCTCAACATCCTCTGCTCTCCGACAGAGATATCTTTTGTCACAAGAGAGAAAAGGGATATGCTCAGGCTCGCCAGGAAAGTTAAGAAGGATCCTGAGCAGAGGGATGAGCTTCTTGAGAAGCACACAAAAGAATATTATTGGATACCTTATGATTACGGGCCTCAGCTGTGGGATAAGAGGCACTTTGAGAAAGAGCTTGATGATATCCTGAAGAACAGTGATCCTGAAGAGGAGCTGAAGAAGATAGATGATTATTTCTCAAACCTCAAGAAAGAGCAGAAGAGGATAATTGAAGAGCTGGACATTGACAAGAGGCACCAGCAGCTTTTTGAGGATGTCAGGATATGCTCATTCCTGATGGACTACAAGAAAGAAGTATTCACAAAATCCCATGTCGCTGCAAAGCCATTGCTTGAGGAGACTGCAAAGAGGCTCGGGCTTAGCTTCACAGGCGTGCAGTACATAAGCGAGGAAGAGCTTAGGCAGGGACTTATAGAAGGAAAGAAGCTGGACAGGAAGAGGATGGACAAGAGAGAAGACCTCAGTTACCTGCATTACACTCAAGAGAAGATTGACATAATAGATGGAGAAGCGGCAGAGAGATTCATAGCAGAGCTCAAGAGAAATCTCAAGAAAGAGGGAAAGTCCATAAAAGGGATGCCAGCATCAACAGGATATTACAAGGGCAAAGTGAAAATTGTCATGCATCCCAGAGAGCTGGGAAAGATGAACAAAGGGGATATCCTTGTCACTAACATGACATCGCCTGACTTTGTTGTGGGAATGAAGAAGGCCGGAGCAATAATCACAAATGAGGGAGGCATAACAAGCCATGCAGCGATTGTAAGCAGGGAGATGGGCATACCATGCATAATAGGCACAAAGAATGCTTCCAAAATATTGAAGGATGGTGATGTTGTTGAGGTTGATGCTGACAAAGGCATTGTGAGGAAGGTGAAATAGTCAGATAATAATAAAAATAATAAAGAAATAAAAATAAAAAGATGGCTGAGACAATCAAGAAAGAGGAATGGGAAGACTTCCTGAATCACTGGCACAGGCTTGACCACCCTGTTGTGCCTGGCAGGGTATCCATTGATATCTACAGTAAGCTGATAAAGAAACATGTCAAAGGAAAGAAAGCTCTGCTATTAGGAGCAACTTGGCAGATAAGAGATCTGCTTGCAGAGCTTGGCTTCCATGTCACTGTTGTTGATGT
>WJJV01000039.1 GCA_014729495.1 Candidatus Woesearchaeota archaeon | reverse complement strand
GATGTATCTCTGCCATACTCAAGATGGTATGCTATCTTGTCTTTCTCAGTAAACAGGATAGAATCATATGAATATATAAAACCTCCGTTCTTTGCAAGAAGCAATGTGCCTAATGAAGCAGCATCACCCAGACATATCTCAACATACCTCTCAACAATACCTGCACTCAGTTGGCCTTCAAGCAGAGTTTTGTCTGAGATAGATGATTTAGCATTGAAATATAAATAGGTCACAGCAGAGAACATAGCCAGTATAACTATGCCAATAATGATTATGCCAGTGACCTGACCCCTCTTCAACCTCATTTTTTTGATCATATCCTCTTTTAATACAAGGCCCATATTTAAATATTCTTATATTTTGCATATATAAAATGGAGAAGGTTGGGCAGATAGAAATGAAAAAAAATGAGTGTGAAAGATCTAGTCAGCAAGATGCCCAGATCAGGGGTGTTTGGTGCAGGAAGGATTGCAAAAGCAGCTGAGATACTTAAGATAATGCACAAAGACAGGCACTGCAAAGTATTATTTGTGCTTGCAAGAATAAGGTTCCTGGAAACATGAAAAACATAGTTGTTGACATGTTGGAATCCAGCATGATTGAGGTATTTGTCACAACAGGCGCAAACCTCACACATGATCTTGTTGAAGCTCTTGGTTTCTAGCATTTCAAAGGCCATGCGCATGCAAATTATGCTGAACTGCATAATGAGAACATTGACAGAATCTATGAACCCTAAATGCCCAATGAAGTGTATAAGACTATGGATAATTTCTTCAAAGAAATATTTTATGGGCTTGCAAGAGATAAAAGCATAAAAGATTCTTTCTGGAAGCTTTGGAAGAAGCTCACAAGAAATAACAAGAAAGAGAACAAATCAATCCTTATAACATGTTATGAAAAAAAGATTACAATAATCTACGATGCGACAATTGCTCTACCCTTGATATGTGGCGCTGTTAAAGACAATTAGAATCGTAATCCAATTTTGCTCACTTATCGAAACTCCTCAGCTTCCACAGAAAAACAACAGCCAGAGCGAATATTATGACAAAAATCACTGATTTTATTATTATAAAATACTTCATAAACCTCTTCTGGCCCTTTGTGCTGGCCTTTATGCCGAATATGCTGTCAGGCTTTTTAAGCTTCATGACTCATGAATACAAGGAAAAGCTTATAAATTATGTGATTTTAGGCTTTTAAGGGGGGATATATAAGTGTTCAATCATGTTTTTGGACCTTAAATGTTCAGAATCATATACTGGCATGCAGGTAATATAATGGGTTTAATAGATTTACACTGCCATCTGGATTTCAGGCAGTTCAGGGATGACCTTGATGAGGTGATAGCTAGAGCTAAAAAAGCAGGTGTTGAGCTGATCCTGCAGAATGGCGTTAATCCAGAAAGCAATAGAAAGTCCCTTGAGATTGCTGAGAGATACAAGGATGTTGTAAGGCCTGCACTTGGGATACATCCCACTGATGCAGTCAGGATGTCTGATGAAGCCATTGATGCTGAGCTTGATTTCATAGAGAAAAACAAGGAAATGATTGCTGCTTTGGGCGAGGTAGGCATTGATCACCACTGGATAAAGGAAGCAGACCAGAGGAAGAAGCAGGCAGAATGCTTCCAGAAGATTATAGACCTTGCTGAGAGGATAAGAAAACCTATTATAGTCCATTCATGGGATGCAGACCAGGAAACAGTAGAGATGCTCCAGAGCTCAAATGCAAAAAAAGTGGTCATGCACTGCTTCACAGGCAAGCCGGAAATAGCAAAACAGGCAGAAGATGAAGGCCACTATTTCACAATATCAACAAACATAGTCAAGTCAAAGCAGTTCAGGAAGCTTGCCAAGAGAATACCTATGGAAAGGCTGTTCACAGAAACAGACGCCCCATTCATGAGTCCTTTTCAAGGTAAGAGGAATGAACCTGCTTTTGTGGCAGAGGCTGTCAGGAAGATAGCTGAGATAAGGAAGATTGGCGAAAAAGAGGTCGCAGATCAGATAAGCAATAATTATGATCTGCTGTTCAGAGGATAAAAATGAAGATAGAAAAGACAAAGAACTACAGCTGGAAGAAAGGATCAACTGCAAAAGGATGTCAGATGTGCGTGCAGGGCAGGAAACTGGTACTTTTTGTAACAGGACTCTGTTCCAGGCCATGCTACTACTGCCCTCTTGCAGATACAAAGAAGGATCTTGATGTCATCTGTGCAAATGAGTGGAAGCTGAAGAATGAGGATGATACTGATGCGATAATCCAGGAAGCAAAGCTGACCGGAGCCAAAGGTGCAGGCATAACAGGAGGCGATCCTCTTGTGAAGCTGGAGAGGACAATCAAGTACATAAAGCTTCTTAAGAAGAAGTTCGGAAAGAAATTCCATATACACCTCTACACAATGCCAGAACTTATAACAGAAAACGCTCTCATGAAACTCCACAAGGCAGGGCTTGATGAGATAAGGCTTCATCCTGATCTTGAGAATAAGAAGCACTGGTGGAAGATAGAGCTGGCAAAGAAGTTCAAGTGGGATGTGGGGGTTGAGATACCATCTGTACCAGGAATGGAAAAGGAGACAGTGAGACTAATAAACTATTTCAAGGATGACATTGATTTTCTTAATCTGAATGAGCTTGAGATATCAGACAGGAATGCATACGAGCTGATCAAGAGAGGTTTCGCTCCAAAGAACAAAGTGTCCTATGGTGTCAAAGGAAGCCAGGAGATGGCACTATCTCTCATGAAGAGATATGCTAAGGATAAGTGCAGGATACACTACTGCACAACAACCCTCAAAGACAGGGTACAGCTTGCCTCAAGGATAAAATTAAGGGCAAAGAATGTAAAGAAGCCATTTGATGAGATGACAAAGGAAGGCATGCTGATCAGGACAGCAGCATACCTGCCAGAGCTCATGCCTGGCTTCGGCTACAGGAAGAAGCTTGAGGAAGTGAAGAAAGAAAGATTTGTGAAGCAGTTTGAAACCATCAAGAAATATCTCATGAAAAAGTATAATATACCTGCGAAGATGATCAGCATTGACAAGAACAAGCCCAGGATTCTCACATCAAAGAAGTTCGGCCAGAAGATAAAGAAAGAAGATGACCTAAAAGTGGCTGTAGTCAAGGAGTATCCTACATGGGATCAGACAGAGATTGATGTGAAATTCTTATAAGGGCCCATGGTCTAGTGGCTATGACATCGCCTTCACATGGCGGGGATCGCCGGTTCAAATCCGGCTGGGCCCATCGTTCTAATGGGACTCCGGTGCGTCAGCACTAGGAGTCGCATGTTGCGTGTCAACTGAGCGTAACCAGTTGCGCTGTGTTCAAATCCGGCTGGGCCCATGGAATAAAGGCAAAACGCCGATGAAGTCGGCTTTTTGCCTTTTTACATGTCTAATAATCCCTATGAGTTTACGAGTCGGGATTATTTATACATTCTGCCAGCTTCAAGATTCTAAACGAGCTTGCGAGTCAGGATTATTAATGCATGGTTTATTCTGAGTCTTAAATAATCTATTTCGTGTTGTTTCACGAACAAAGTGAGTGAATACAGCACATGACTGCTTCCGAGGGTAGCGACGCTCGTTTGAATCCGGCTGGGCCCATGGAATAAAGGCAAAATTCCAGATGCTTAACTAAGCGAAGCTTAGGTAAGTCTTATAATTTCGACTTTAGTCGGAATTATATTTAAGTTCACTAATCGGGATCTGCCTTTTTTAATGCTTAATAATCCCAGACGAGCTTGCGAGTCAGGATTATTAATGCATTCTATCAGCAACAGAAATCCTGATGAGTTTATGAATTGCTATTGATTTTAGTGGGATCTTCTGGATTTTACTCCTAGCCTCTCTGACAAGCGCAGCAAATCCGATCACGGAGAGGTGGTGCATTCTCTTGGCTTTAGCCAGGCAACAACAGTTGAGGCAGCAGCAACAAGGATGAGTACTGAGTGCAGATGTTAAAACCATACGCAGTGTGGTTTTAACATTTGCGAATAGGGCAAAGCCGAAGGCTTTGACCGTGTATGAGTTCTGAGTTGTTGTTGCTGCCGTAAAGACAATAAAATATCACTGACCATGTACGAATCCAATGTTGTTGCCTGCAGTAACCCAATATTTACTTTTCCAATATTGCTTCAGACATTAAAATATCCTTAAGCAGTACATATCCATCACTACTCTGCTTTTTCCATCAAAAGCTTTAAAATAAGAGGTTTCTTCTTTAATAATATGCTTTCAAAAAGAGGTATAACCCAGGCAGACTGGGTGATAAGTATAGGCATATTCATGATATATCTTGCATGGTTCTTTATAGTCATACAGCCTGTGCTTGCTCCTGATACAAAAGAGTCACTTCCTATCGACAGGCTGAAGGCCAGTTTCATGGAGAATGCATCATGGGAAATCAATATCACTCCAATAATAATCCATTCTGAACTGGACTCTGATGGTGAGCCTGTGGTAATCGACTTCTCTTATGGTGAGGCAAGGAATTACGCTGTTAAGCAGGATTATTGGGTGATCAAGGACAGCAGATTGATGTTTCTTGCAGATCTCTCTGGTGCCCCTCTCTCTTATGAGCTTGTGCATTCATCATACAATTATACCAAGCCTGAGCTTTCAGCGAGCATCAAAGCTGGAGAGCATGCTACAGAGACAGGAGGGATGACTGCTAATTTTGATGAAAGCCTTCTTGACAGCGCAAGTTATGCCAATGCAAGGAGAATAGATGATGTTAATATGGAGATAGACGGACAGCTGATAAGCACTGCAAGAAACAGCTTCAGCTCAGAAGGCATTCTCTCAAGATACAGGATAACAGCAGGAGGCGCAAATAACACATATTATCTGTTCAGAGGCAAACCCAGAATATATAATTATATTGACATTTCAGAGCTGAAAACAATCAGTCTAGAGTATAATCTTGATGAATATGAAGAATATTATGTAGACAGCCAGAACCAGGGATCCATTGTCTATAATGTATCTGATTGCGACAGCTTTGATTCTGATCTCATTGATTTCAGGGGAAGCGGGCATGGTCTTGCATTCATATTCAGCAGAGAGACCAACATCAGGATGTGTCATGATAACACTCTTACTCTGGAGATATCAGAGGATGTGGACGGCACATTCAGTTATATGATCATGTTCCATGAGCAGGATATAAGAATAAGAGATTATTCTGAGCCTTACAGCGCGGTCTTAGGAGTTGAGAGGATATTTGAAGGGCTTTCAGGAGCCAAGATGCTCGCGCTTGAGGATCGCAGCTACTCCTTCCTGAAAGAACAATGGGATGTTGACAATGAGTTCAACATAACTGTCATGAACTCCACAAAGACATTCCTGAGGCTGGGCAGGAATCCTTACACAAGGTCAAGCATACATGCAGAAAGCTATCCTGTCTGGATAATCGATGAGTATAATAATCAGACAAGAGCAGTTATCAACATAATGATGTGGTAATAAAGGACATTCCTGCTGAGAAGGACAAAGATAGAGAATGGTCATAAGAAATATAAGAAAGAAAGCATACATGAGAACATTTGAGGCAGTGCTTGCGATAGTCATAAGCTTCCTTGTGCTGACTTTCATAATGCAGACAAGCAACCCTACACAGACAGAGGATATCAGGACAGACCTCTCTCCGATACTCAGGAACAATCCCCAGTTCAGGAACTGCGCCCTGAGCAATAACATCTCTTGCCTGAACAACACCCTTCAGCTGCATTATCCTGATTTTACAAGAGTGCACTCTTACAAGTTCAATATCACCACAGATCCAGAGGACGCGCCTCCCTCGCTGCCTGCAAAGGACATCTTTGCTGAGAGCGTCTTTATTGCAGGCAACAGCACATACCTGCATCCAAGGATCGTTAGATTGTATTATTGGGAGAAAGGATAAGCATAACAGCAAAAAATATAAACATGAACAATTATGAGGTGCTTTATGAAGATAACCATAGACACAAAAGAGGACAGCCACGATGAGATAAGGAAGGTTGTAAAGATGCTCCAGGCATGGGTTGATGGCCATACTGAGAGCAGGCCCTACACAAACATCTTTGAGTCAGGTTCATCAGGCCTGGACAGCAGTCAGCCAAGCACAGGCTCAGAAAGCCAGGATATGGACAGCGGATCAGAAGGCCTTTTCAACATCTTTGGCGACAGCTCATCTGGAGGTTCAGAGAGCAGTGAGTCTGTTGTAGAGGATGTGCTGAACAATGATCAGCAGGATGATGATAATGATGATGACTCTCCAAAGATAATCACCTATTAGATGGTGCATGATGGAAAGATACAGATTTCTTGAGCATACTGCAGATGCCAAGATGCAGGCATTTGGAAAGGATCTTGAGGAGGCATTCAGCAATGCAGCATTGGGCATGTTCTCGCTGATGTTTGAGCCAGAGAAAGTTGAGCCTAAAACAGAGAAGGAGATTGATGTTGAGGGCAAAGACAGGCAGGCCCTGCTATACAACTGGCTTGAGGAACTGATTTTCCTTCTGGACTCAGATGGGTTTCTGCTTCACGAGGTAAAGAAACTGAGTATTGAAGGCAGCAGGCTGCATGCTGTCATAACAGGAGATAAAATATCTGACAAATATGAATCACATGGGGATGTCAAGGCAGTAACCTACAATGAGATGGACATAACACAAAAGCCTGGCAAGGTGACTGTACAGGCAGTATTTGATCTTTGATACGCTCCTCAGAGCCTTTTTCACTCAATTTCTCCATATTAGTCATCATTTACTAGTACTAAACCACCGAAAAATTTATATATAAGCTATACTACTCTATAGTAGAAATAAGGGCTTGGGGGTAATTTGGAACCCTGATATGCCCTGGATCATAATCACCTCTTTTTCCCCACAAAGCGCCTCCGGGTGCTTTGCGGGGTTTTTAATCACTAAAGACTTAGATTAGGTTCTATTGGAATATAGCTTGCCTCATATTATTACATATTATTTTCCTAGTCTCCCAGGTAAGATGTTGCTTTTGTGATATTGGCCAGGTGACTATTGCTTTTAGTTCATTCTTTTGCAAAATACTCCTAGCCTCTCTGGTCAGATGCTGCTAATGCGAAATCAGAGAGGTGGCAATTGCTTTTAGTTTATTTTCTTGCAATATACTCCTAGCCTCGCTGACAAGCGCTGCAAATCCGACCACAGCGAGGTGGCGAAAGACTTATGGATGATTCTTTTGTAGTTTTTCTTCCTAGCCTCGCCAATAAGATGCTGCTAATGCTATGTTGGCGAGGTGGTGCTTTCTT
>WJJV01000038.1 GCA_014729495.1 Candidatus Woesearchaeota archaeon | reverse complement strand
GTAGTGGCAGGAGGAGATAACATCACCAAGAGCCCTCTAATCTGGATACTTGTTGCAGGGCTTGTATTCAACATAATAATCATCAATATCATAGTATTCAGAATCTGGGGTAAAAGAAAGAGGATTCAGGATAAAAAATAAGACTTCAGGAGAAAAAATAATAGACTCATAATATTTGTGACAATCACCCATACCAAGATAATACTGTTTATGATTCTCTGATGATGAATAAAAACAAAATATTTAAATACAGGGAGTATTCTCCAGAGTATATGGATAACCCCAAAAGAGATGTGTCTAACAAGACAATAGCCATACTTTTCATTGTTACATTGCTTATTTCTGCTGTAGGTACTTTCATGGTAGTGAAGAACATAAATGACATTCAGGTAGAGAGAAAGACAATCCAGCAGGAAGAAGGTGATGAGCCAATAGCAGTAAGTCTGGAAGTAAAAGAGCCTCCAGTATCAGCAGGCAGCATTGTGCTTAATGTACAGCCAAGACCTGCAGATGTATAATTTAATTAGTTAATAAAACACATAAAAGGTGATAATAAATGGCAGAAATTTCCAATAAAACATTAGCTGTATTGCTTGTTCTTACTCTTGTGGTATCACTTGGAGGAACAATGATAAGCCTTTCAAGGCTCAGCAGCATAACCTCCATCACTGGATTGGCTACAGAGACTGCAAATGTGTCAGTATATGTTGATACAGAAGCTGCAATAAATTTCACAACAAACGCAACCAATTTTGGTTCAGGATATGTGCATCCTGACTGCACATTCTGCAACATGTACACAAAGACCAATCAGCATGCTAACTTCACAGACACTGACTGCTGTGTTGGAACACCAGGACTGCATGATCCAGCAACACCACTTGTGCTGGAGAATTCAGGAAATGTCAATGTAAGCGTTACATTTGACTTCAGTGACAATGCAACTGATGGAGATAATGGAGGCCTGCTTGGAGGAACTGATCCTTTATTCCAGATATATGTATATGAGAGTGAGGAATATGCTTGCGTAAATGCTACTGGATTACCAGGCACTGGTATAAACAGTACATGGAATAACACATTTGCGACAGTTCCAACAGGAGACGAGCTTGTATGCAACATATTCCAGCCTGAGCAGGATCAGGACGAGCTGAATATCAGCATCAACATAACAGTTCCTGAGGACTCAAAGAAAGGTTCGCTGTACTCTATACTTACAGCAACTGCAACAGAAGTATAAGTCATACTTCTGATCTTTTCTTTTTTTATGTTTTCAATCAGAAAAATATAAAAGCAGGCATTTCTGTACATGGTAAAATGACGAACAAAATAAGATTGCTAGTATTGCTTCTTTTTCTCAGCGCACTTATCTGTGCTGATTCACTTGCAATAGGCATGTCCCACAAGTATATACCAGAATATATTCCTGCAGTACCTCTTGAGTCCCGCACTTTTGAGTTCATAGCCAATGGTTATGGAGGAGAGACTATACCCTATGTAGCAGGCGATCCTGAGATAACTAGATACATTACACTGAGCGAGCCTGAGGAGCTTGAGAACCATCATAAAAGTTTCACTGCCACAGTCAGCTTTCCAGAAGAGATAGATGCAGAACCTGGCCTCAGGACTGCATATGTGGGTGCTGAGCAGGTCATAGGCTCAGCTGACATGATTGCCACAAAGACAAAAGTGCAGATTCCTATAAGGATCTTCATACTGTATCATGAGAAGTATATCCAGGCAAGCTTGAGCACCCAGAATGTGAATTCCGGCGAGACAGCTGATTTCAGCGTTCATGTAAGCAATCTTGGAGAGCCTGACATAAAGGTTCTGATGGCCACAATAGAGATATATAACTCCAGTTCTGATAAGGTCTATGAGACAGAATCAGGCCTTTACAGGCTTGAATCAGGAGATGATATAAACATTCCTGTCCATGTTGATACAGAAGGCATGAAAGCAGGAAAATACAATGCCACAGCAATTGTCTATTATGATGGTGATGAGAAGATCATTAATGGAAAGTTCACTATAGGCGATCTAGAGATAGATGTCAAGAACTACACAAGACAGATTTATGCAGGCAGGATAAACCGGTTTGATGTTGTTCTTGAGAACAAATACAATGGGATTGTGAATGAAATCTATGGAGATATCCTCATAAGAGCAGGAGAATATAACATAACAGCAAAGACCAGCACTGAGACAATGAGTCCTCTTTCAGAGATGACTCTGACAGGCCATGTTGATGCTTCTGATGTGCCTCCAGGAGAATATCCTCTTGAGATAAGCCTGTTGTTTGACAATAACAAGGCAGTACACAGGGGATATGTTGAGGTCCTGAAACCAGGCATCATGTCAATCACAGGCAATATCTGGATAGTAGGGGGGGCTGCGCTGTTGCTCCTTGTGCTGCTGCTGACAATCATAAACCTGATTATACTTCTGAAAAGAAAGAAATGAGCAGTGCTGCATCAAATATGCCATTAGCAACAGGAAAATTTATAAAAAAGAGGCAAGGTTTTAGGATAATATGGAAAAAAAGAATCTGATTGCGATCATCACAATAGCTCTTCTGCTTGGAGCAAGCATAGGATTCTCTGTCTACTCATTCTACCATGTGAAAAAGGTTCAGGTGTATGACATGAAAGTCACTGTAGGAGACCGTCTTGGCTTTGATGTGTCAGGAGATTCATTGTCCTTTGGAATTCTCATTCCAGGAGCATCAACAGGCCATAGAGATATAATAATCACAAACAATGAGGATTATCCTGTAAAAGCGCAGTTCTATGCCTATGGAGATATGGCTGAGTGGGTATATCTGCCTGAGAACATGGTGATTATAGGGCCTGAATCAAATATCACATTTCCTGTTGGCCTGAATGTGCCTTCTGGAACACAATATGGCAATTATACAGGAAGGATGAGAGTGGTGGTAGAAAAGCAATGAGAGAAAAATGAGACTTGGTTCCAATAATATGCTGGCAGCACTGGCAATGTTCTTTCTTATTGTCTCTGTGATGACACAGGGATATATGATGATATCTCTTGATATCCCCACAGGAGCGGCAGTGAGCCAGGCAAGCAGAGTATCAATCTGCATAAACAAGCCTCCCTGGATAAATTATTCCTGCGCTGGTGAAGCTCATGTCGGACAGCTATACTCATGTGATGTGGCTGCTTTTCAGGAAGATGGAGAGAACCTCACATTCTATGATAATTCATCATATTTTGACGTAAATATCTCAACAGGCCTTATAAGCTTCACGCCTCTTGCAGCAGAAGTGGGCTTCCATTATGTGAATATCACAGCAGTGGACAACAGCACATGCTCAAACAGCTTCAATGAGACTGCATTTGTCCTGGAGATAAAAGAAACAGCAGAACAGATTCTATATCTTAATGCCACAAGAGACGGGCTTCATGGAGTCAAGCTTAACTGGTCCAATACCAGCGATGCCATCAGCTTCAACATATATTACAGCGATGATATGGATGATATGAGGAACCTGAACTATTCAGCAATGACCAACATTTCAGGAATCCAATCCACCTTCTGGAATGACACAACTTCTGAGGGGGCTTCACAGAGGTATTACAGGGTAGGGTCTGTCAAAGCAGACTCAGAGATCATAAGCGCAGAGATTGTCGGCAAGTTCAATCTTGGTTTTGTATCAAATGCTGACGGAAGCCTGGGAAGGAACCTGTTCTCAATACCTTTCAACACAACATATTATGCAGATCCTTTCCTTAGCGAGATGTGCAGCTACTCAGCCACCATAACAAGACTCAACAGGCAGGATCCTGACTTTGAGAACTACCAGAGCCACAGCTGCGCATCAGGATCATTCAACAATTATTCTATGAGCCTAGGAGATGGATTCTTTGTATACCTGAACACATCTTATAATTACACTGTTGTAGGGCCTGTAGCTGAGAGCAATCTGACCCTGAGTTTCATAGCAAATGCTGACGGAAGCCTGGGAAGGAACCTTTTTGGGCTGCATTTCCCTGCTCATACGCAGTATGCTGATCCATTCCTCATAGACAGCAGCCTGTGCAGCTACTCAGCCACTATAACCAGGCTCAACAGGCAGGATCCTGACTTTGAGAACTACCAGAGCCACAGCTGCGCATCAGGATCATTCAACAATTACTCAATGCTTCCAGGGCAGGGGTTTTACATATATGTGAATGGAACAACAGATTATATTGTGGAATGACCTGTAGAAATGATTTTTATCAGCAAAAAATATAAATGCACAGCATGATAATATATAAGACTACACAAAATTATATAAAATCATGCAAACATCTTATAAAAATGAAAGAAAAAAGAGGCATGAGAAAAGCAGGAATCATCAGCTTGATGTTATTTATGCTTGTAATTCTGGCATCATCTAATGCTTACAGCCTTGAGAAGCCTGTTGAAGGATATGTCTATGATGGGACAGGCCCTGTTGATCAGGCCAGCATAACCATTTTCATGCAGTTTGACCAGGATGGAAAGAAGATAACCTGCATTTCATACCCTCAGATCAAGACAGACGAAAGAGGATATTTCATAACCAACCTTGGAAATCTAAGGGTATTGGGAAACAATCAGCAATGCGAAGACAGATGGTCTGAGGGGGATGTGCTTGGGGTTATAGCAGACAGCCGTTTCACAAAGCTTCCTGACAGAAGCGATCCGGTCATCAGCTCAGAATCAGGATCATCTCTTATGCTTAAAAGGCTTCTTTTGACTGAAGAAGTATTTAATCCCGTGCTCAGCGAACTGAGCCTGGCCAGGATGAGCATAAGATCAGTTAAGGAGACTATCAGCTGGGAATCTGATAAGGTATTCTTTGATTCAGAGATATATAATCCTAACAATGTACCTATTGAAAATGCTTACCTCAGGATAGTTGTCACTGAGAAAGAAGATAAGAACAGCATAATAGATATTATAGAGAAGAAGTTCAGCATGGATCTGCTTGAATCAAGGCATATCCAGTTGAACTGGAATATCAAGGACATAGAATACGGGTCTTACAGCTATAATGTGGTGGTTTACACTGATACAGAGACCCATGACAGGATTCTTGACAGGATAATAGATATCAAACCCCTGCTTGGACTCCTGTCAACAAAGAATCTGATAATAGCTGCATTGATTATCATAATAATCATGCTTTCAATCATGCTCCTCAAATCCAGGAAGAAGAATGCAAAGAGCAAGAAATAAAGAGGCATTTATTTTGCAGAGGCTAATCAGAGCAGTATCACTGCAATATCTTTGGATATATATGATCCTGATAGCTGTGCTCTTGTGCACTTCTGCTCTTGCTGATGTCAAAGGTGTTGAGGGTTATGTGAAGATACCTGATGGAAGCATGGCCAATAATGCATCTGTGAGAGTCCATGTGATAGCATCAGCTGGAATAGGCTCAACAATACCATGCACAACAAAGCCTGAGGTACTGACAGACTCAACAGGATATTACATCACAAACCTCCAGAACCTATACAAAGTAAGTGACGGGTCATCATGCGGCAACCTGTGGTATCAGGGGGATCCTGTCTGGGCAATAGTAAATGGTACAACAGTCATTCCAATAAGCTACCTAAGCACTAACTCATCCCAATCAAGCATACCAGACAATACAGGATCCACATTCAGGCTCTCCAATACAACCCTCAGGAACAATCCGCCTGAACTTGACTCAATATCATTGACAAACACAACCATAAGCGGAGGCAATCAGACAACAGTAAATCCTTCAGGCCAGACAGACGAGAACAAGGACAACATCTCCCTTGTCTGCTGCTTTGACACTTCTGACTCATGCGTGCCTACGACAGCGAACAATGAGTGTTCAGGAAGCTGGGAGAATATAACCCACCCCTACTCAGCACCTATGAACTGCACTTATACTGCATCCACAGGAGTGGATGACACTTACTATGCAAGATGCCGTCTTTGGGACAATGAGAACTATTCCAGCCCTGTGAGAACAACCTCTTTCATAGTGGACGATCTTGCGCCCACCACAACTGATGATTACAGCTTCAATGATACCTGGGTGAACTCAGACCAGACAATCACAATAACTCCTGACTGCGGATCAACATCCTGCAACTGGACATATTTCTGCAATACAAGCGATGCATGCGCTCCCAGCATAAATTACTCCAGTCCGATTACTTTCTCTCAGGAGAATCTAAGCCATCTGAGGTACCGCTCAGAAGACCTTTTCCAGAGAAGACAGGATATTGTCTCCAAGATAATCAAGATAGACAAAGGGGCGCCGGCAATAGCAAATGCTTCTGTCACAATAGAGAATGATTCTGCATACATCAATTCCACAACAATCAACTTCAACTGGTCAGGCTTTGAAGACAACCTCTCTGGAATAAACACCTATTATTACAGCTTCTCAAACAACCAGGGAACAGCCTCAGGCACATCAGATGCTGGTTCTCCAGGCCAGCTTTCAGGATCCCAGCAGGGCAACATAAGCGTGTTCGTATGGGCAGAGGATATTGCAGGAAACATAGGAAGATCAGTGAATGACACTATAATTGTTGATTCGGTAGCTCCTTCAATAAGCGATGTTGTCAGCAATACAGTAAACCAGACCTCAACATTGAACATAACAGTGAACTCTACAATCAATGATTCTGTGACAGGCATAAATATCACTCCATTGATTGAATACAGGTATGGCAGCACAGCATGGGCAGGTCCGTTCAATATGACTAAACTTTCAGGAGATGACTCTTCAGCCAATTACACATTCAATATTCCTCCTCCTGGAACAGACTGGATATCCTATAGAGGCCAGCCAGTATACTGGAACATAACTGTAGTTGATGATCTGGGAAACACAAGAGAGATACAGTACAATACAACAGTCATATCAATAAACCTTCTTACTTTCTTTGTCAGGGACAGAATACTCAATACATCATTGGATAGTGTAACAATAACAGGAAATGGCACTCAGTGCAATGGAGGCTGCACTTTCAACGGCTCAATAAATATCTCAGAGCTCAATGGAGGCTACTCATTCAGCATCACTAAGTCAGGATTCTCGTCAAACACGACCAATATCAATGTACAATCCTCAGATTATTTATTAGAAATATACCTAGATGACACCCAAGCGCCTTCAGTGAACTTCATCAACTACTCATTGTCTGTTTTCAACACAACATTCTATGCAAAAGTCTATGCGACAATAACAGACAACCTTAACCTTGACTCAACAAGGCTCAATTACACAATCTCTGAGTTCTTCTCAGAAACAGGTTATGCTAATTTCACTAATGTAGGAGGAGATGTTTATCTTGCAAGAATCGGGCCTTACAACCAGTCAATCTACATGTCACCAAAGATAATATGCAATGACAGCTATGGCCTCAAAAACACCGTAAATCTTGATGATGTGTGGTATGTGTTTGTGAACGGAACAGGAGCTTCATATGAATCTGATGATGACACATTGGCTCTTCTGCAGGGCTGGAACATGATATCAGTTCCTCTGCTGGATAACCATACTGTTGAGTCTGTGCTTTCAGGCCTGGGCAACGGCAACTGGGGATGCGGCAGGGATGGCACATATCCTGGATGCAATGCTTCTGCAGGAGATTTTGAAGGCAATTTCACAAAGATACTCGCTTATAACACAAGTGACAGTTCATGGATAACCTATAATCCAACTGACCATTATCTGTCAATAGGCAATCAGGGCATTGAGGAGATCAGGGCAAAGAAAGGATACTGGATATACATGAACATAAGCAAGGATATGTCCCTGCAGTTAAGATTTGACTGATGCTTGAGTCCATCTTAATGCAGAACTTATGCAGGAATAGATGATAATTGAGGTATAGATAGAACATGAAGTTCAAGACATTCAACATAATCATGGTCATGGCAGTGGCTTTCACAGGCTTTCTCATATCTGCTATAATAAGATATTTCAGGATAATGGATATTGAAGGATTTGCTTTGCAGGATTTCATTCTGAACAGCGTGTTCGCCGGGGCAATTGTGCTTGGGCTTTCTGCAGTCATTGGGATCTATGGTGGAAGTATGCTTGTCAGAGGCATAGAGCGCATAAGAAGAAACATACGCAGGATAAACAGGGGAGAGATAGATGTGAATATCAGATACAGCAGGATAAGAGAGATAAATGAGCTCATAGAGTCCATGAAGAGGACTATGATAAGCTTCAAGCTTGCAAAACTTAGGATAAATGATAAATCAAACAACAAAAAAGGAGGGAAAGGCAGAACCAGTAAGTCAGGAATGAATAAGGATTCATACAAGATATCACATCCTATAACATCTAATGAAGAGCCATCATTCCTTATCAGCATGAAAGTGCTGGCTGCATCATACTATGGAATAATGACCATAGTGGTGCTGACTTCAGGGATTATAATAAGATACTTCTATATCTCCAATATCTCACATACCAGCATCAGCGAGTTCATTGAGTTATCCATAATACAGAATATTGTATCAATCACATTGGTGGTGATAATGGCGATGATAATAACATATCTTCTGACAAAAGAGGTTTCCAGGCTAACCAGAGAAACAGACAGGATAACAAAAGGCAATCTTGCCATTGATCTCACTCCAAGCTGGATAGATGAAGTGCAGAGCCTTATTGAGGAGATAGATATGATGAAGAATAAGATCCGCAACATAATGCAGAACTATCAAAAGAATCCAAAGATAGATGAAGGGGCTAAGGCAGATGATGTTCATTAGTGAAAAGAATGATGGAACATTGAAGACAATGTGCTTACTAAGCATCATGATCCTCATTATATCAGTGATGGGAAGCGTAGCTTATGGCCAGAGCCCTCCTAAAAGGCCTGTTGAGTTCAGGGGAATGGCATATCTTGACGGATCCCCAGCTCCTGATGGAATGACTGTGAGCATCTGGGCTAACAGCAACAGCCTAAAGATGGATGAGTTCACTCTTGAGTACGGCAACGGCTTTTTCCACAAGCTGGGCATTGAATGGGATGATGCTTCAACAGCTTATGATGAAGGTGTGACATATGATGAGACAACCCTTGAGACAATAAGCTTCAGGCTCGGATCTCTTCAGGCTGCAGAGACAGCCACTGTAAAAGCAAGTGAGGAAGGAGAGACAGAGTATATTGATCTGCATTTCACTTCTGAAGCAGAGGATGAAGAAGAGGAGGCAGCTCCGACTGCTCCTGCATACGGCTCAGGAATCCCTCTGGAATGCCAGGAAAGGTGGGAATGCACTGACTGGAAGCCTGAAGTATGCCCTCCATCAGGCATGCAGACAAGAGAATGCAGGGACAGCAACAGCTGCGGAACGCAGGAGAACAAGCCCCCTGAGACAAGAGATTGCAGAAAACCGTTATTAGGCATAAGTGTGGAACTGATAGATGCTTATATTGAAGGTGATTCCCTCATCGCAGAAATAAAGATAATCAATTCAAGGGCTCAAGAGATAGATGTGAATGTCACATACATGGTTATGGATGAGGAAGAGGATATAATAATGAGAGAATCAGAGATCATAAGAGTTGCTGACGAGAAAGAGTACACAAAGACATTCAACATAACTGATATTGATGATGGAGAATACACCCTTGATATAGATATTGTCTATGATTCTGTGCATGCAGCTTATGCCAGAAAAGGGTTCAGCATATCAAGGGAAGTAAGTCCGTACAAAGGGGTGCTCCTGCCCAGGACAGGCGATGCCCTACTTCTGATAGTGATACTTGGATTGATCATAACTGTCATAATAACAATAAGGAGAGCAAGAAAGAAAGAAGATTGAGAATACAGAAGATGAGAACAGAAAAGGAATGCAACAGAGATATCAGTGACTTGATACATAGATTAGATACATAGATTATAATCTTCCGTACCTGAGATAATCGTCCATATCCTTCTTGCTAAGTTCCATGCCAGTCTTTGTCTTTCTGCTGCTTCCATGAGATCCCTTATGGGATGCTGATTTTTTGCCTGAAATCATTGCAGCGCTTCTTGCTATCAGATTATCAGAGAACTTTCCTTTCTTCTTGAGAAGGTATGCTCCGTATCCCAGTCCGCATGCGAGTCCCACAAGATGCGCGAAATTCGCAACACCTGGTTGGAAGAACACGCCCCAAAGGTCTATTATGACAAAGAAGAATGCAGCTGTCCTCAGTGTCATTGGTATCACAAAGAAGAAAAGCAGCCTGAGATTAGGCATGAGCATCACAGTGACTCCTATTATTCCCATGACAGCTCCGCTTGCTCCAAGAGCCTTGGTAGGCAGAGCCAGATACCCTGCTGCAGCCAGTATTCCAGAAAGGAAGTATATCAACAGGAATCTCTTTGATCCTATCCTGCTCTCGACAAGAGGGCCGAAGAGCAGAAGGGCATACATATTGAAGAGCAGATGATAAGGCCCTCCATGAAGGAACATATGTGTCAGCAGCATCCAGGGTCTTGAAAGGAACCCTGTTGAGTCAAACATGAAGTATGTTGTGAACCAGTCTCCCATGATCATCTGCAGCATGAATAAGAATACGTTTATGCCTATTATCACAAGAGCTGCGCTTCTGAAACCTGTAAATCTTCTCATGGATTATCCAGAAGAAAAACAATTTATAAAGGTTTTGTGCTGAGAAGTGTTTTGTAGAGAGGCGAATCAGATGGGTATTTTCTGCAACAACAAACTTTAAATAAAACCATAATCCTACCTAGATAATGCACACAAAATTGATTGTTGTGACTGGAGGGGTCCTTTCTGGGGTAGGAAAGGGCACATGCACTGCTTCTATAGCACGCCTAATCAAGAACCAGGGTTATAAGGTGACCGCTATCAAGATAGATCCTTACATAAACATAGATGCAGGAACAATGAGGCCAACAGAGCATGGCGAGGTCTTTGTGACAGAGGATGGCGGAGAGACTGACCAGGATCTCGGCACTTACGAGAGATTCCTTAGCGAGAACCTTCTCAAGGACCAGAACATAACAACAGGACAGGTTTATGAGACTGTGATACACAAGGAGAGGAATCTTGAGTACAATGGCAAGTGCGTAGAGGTAATACCCCACATTCCCCAGGAGATAAAGAGAAGGATAAGAGCGACATGCGATTCCATGAAGGCTGACTTCTGCCTGATAGAGGTGGGAGGAACTGTAGGTGATTATCAGAATGCGCTTTTCATAGAGGCGCTGAGAGAGATGAAGCTGGAGGGAGATGCTGTGATATATGTGCATGTAGGCTATCTTCCAATCCCTGGAAATCTGGGAGAGATGAAGACAAAGCCTCTCCAGAGAAGCATAAGGGATCTCAACTCAATGGGAATACAGCCTGATTTTGTGATGGCAAGATCAAAGAAGCCTATTGATGAGGTGAGGAAGCAGAAGATATCCCTTATGGGAAATGTGAGACCAGAGGATGTCATATCTGCACCTGATGTCAAATATATCTATGAGGTTCCCCTTCTGTTTGAGAAACAGACACTCTGCAGCAAGATACTTGAGAAGTTCGGGCTTGAATACAAGAAGGACACCATGAAAGAGTGGGAGGAGCTCGTTGAGAAGATAAAGAAAGCTGATAGGAAGATAAAGATAGGTATAATCGGGAAGTACTTTGATATAGGTGACTTCACGCTTGAGGACTCTTACATATCTGTGATAGAATCTATAAAGCATGCCTGCTGGCATAACAGCAGTGTTCCTGAGATAGTGTGGGTCGACTCAAAGCAGTTTGAGAACGATGAGAAGAGCCTTTCAAAGCTTGATGATTTTGACGGAATAATAGTTCCTGGAGGATTCGGATCAAGCGGAGTGGAAGGGAAAATAGAGGCTATCTGCTATGCAAGAGAGAACAGCATCCCGTTTCTCGGACTCTGCTATGGAATGCAGCTTGCTGTGATTGAGTTCGCAAGGAATGTATGCGGACTGGAAGGAGCCAGTTCAACTGAGGTTGATGAGAATGCAAAGAATCCTGTTATTGACATACTTCCAGAGCAGAAGCAGATCATTGAGGAATCCCATTATGGAGGCACCATGAGGCTTGGCGGTTATAAGGCAAAGCTGGCTAAAGGAACTAAAGTCATGGAGCTGTATGGAGAAGAGATTGTATCTGAGAGGCACAGGCATCGTTATGAGGTCAATCCTGAATATATTGAGAAGCTTGAGAAAGAAGGCCTGAGATTCTCTGGAAAAAGCCCTGATGGAATACTGATGGAATTCCTTGAGATATCTGGGCATCCTTATTTTGTGGCCACCCAGGCTCATCCTGAGTTCAAGTCCAGGCCTACAGAACCAGCTCCATTATTTGACGGCCTTATCAAAGCATGCATAAAAAGCAAAGCATGATTCCAAAAGCCTGTCTTTTTCTTTTTTCCCAAAAAATATATAAAACAAGATATATTAATGACTCTAAGATAAAGTTCCTTGCCAGGACCAGCTATAAGGATTTACCTGAAGCTGATGAAGGCATGGTAAAAAAAGAGGTGGATGATGGATTATGACCCTGCATTGATGGACTATGTGCAGAACCAGATAAGAAAAGGATATTCTCTTGATTACATAAAGAATTTTCTTTTGGATCAGGGCTATGACTCCTCCCAAGTAGGGAAGATAGCTGAGGCTGTTGAGCATGACAGGCTTGATTCAATCAAAAGTTATATAAATCAGGAAATAAATGCTGGTTATAATATCAATGATATAAGGGCAAGGCTCTTGTCATATGGTTACCAGCCAGAAGAGGTGGATAAAGCTATGAAGTCAGGCGCAAAGAAGAGCACTAACATCCCTGTCATAGCAGTGATAGCTGTACTGATAATAATAGGAGGAATTCTTTATTTCATTGTCAGCCCTTCAGATGACACACCAGGTGTCAGCTTTGATGAAGGTGATGATGAGCAGGAGCTTGATTCTGAAGATGATGTGGGCATAGCTCCTGTTGTTGATATTGAGGAAGAAGAGGAAACAGAGCAGGAACAGGAGACTCCTCCAGAGATACCAGAACCAGAGGAGACAGAATTTGACAGAGTAGAGAAGGTGTATGAGGTCATAAATGCCAGCCAGGATGAGAAGATAATGAGAGCAGTGCAGATGTGCGAGAACACTGCGAATGAGATATATAAGGATGCATGCTTTGACCAGCTCTCCAAGGCAACACGGGATCATTCATTATGCCTTAAGATAAGCGATCTTCAGCAGAGAGACCAGTGCTTCAAGAGAACAGCAATCTATACTCAGAATGAGAATATCTGCGAGGAGATATCAGATCCTGCGCTTAAAAGCGAATGCATGATGTATGATTATGCATGAATCATGCAGGATATCCAATCAGAAGACAATGGATTATTGATTGAGTATTGAAGGACATACTCCATTTACCCAAAATCCTTTATAAGTGATGTTTCAAAATATTTATAAATGAGCCCAATTTTTTCTGGAATATGTCTAAAAAGCGTCAAAGAAGGGAGAAAGCACGACAGAAGTATATGAAAGATGCCTTCAAGACAGAGAAAGAGGTCTCTAAGCCTGAGAAAGCAATAAAAGAAAGAGAAGGCATTCTAGGAAAGCTTCAGTCTGTCTATGAGAAAGACTACAAGAAGCTTATGATTCTCACGTTCCTGATGCTTATTCTCGGGTTTGTGCAGATTGGATATCAGACAGCCACAACAGGAGATTTTGTCAGCAAAGGAGTAAGCCTGAAAGGAGGTGTTACTGTTACAATAACAGATCCAAGCATGGACGCTCCAGAGCTTGAGGAATTCCTTGAGAGCTCTTTTCCTGATAAGGACATCATTGTCAGGACCCTGGCAGGACTGGGAGATTCAAGAAGCCTCACTGTAGAGGCAGATATAACAGATAATAATGAAGTAAGCAGGCTTGAGTCTGTGATTGTGGAACAGCTCGGTCTCAGTTCAGAGGATTACAGCATCAGCTTTGTCGGATCCTCCCTTGGATCAAATTTCTTCAGGCAGACAATCATAGCTGTCATAGTGGCATTCATAGCAATGGCTATTGTGGTATTCGCCTATTTCAGGGTGCCGATACCCTCAATCGCTGTGATAATCTCAGCATTGAGCGATATTGTGGTCACAATCGCTGTCATTAATATGCTTGGAATAAAGATATCTACAGGAGGAATAGCAGCTCTCCTTATGCTAATAGGTTATTCTGTTGACACAGACATACTGCTCACTACAAGACTGTTCAAGAGAAAAGAGGGGACCTTACAGCAAAGCATATACTCATCTGCTAAAACAGGCCTCACTATGACAATAACATCAATAGCTGCTGTCACAGTGGCTATCATGCTCTCGCAGTCAGAAGCCCTGAGGCAGATAATGGTAATACTCCTTATAGGACTTATAATAGACATTCCTAATACATGGATCCAGAACACAGGCATACTCAGATGGTATATAGAGAGAAGAAGTGAGAAAGAAGATGAGCAAGCTTAAGGCAATAGTCAAGAAAGTAAGAGTGATAATACTCCTGGCATTTCTCCTATTCGCAGTCATAGCAATAAATCCTAATCCCTGGCAGGAAGGGGTAGCGATAAGAGGTGTTGAGAAGAACAGCTCAGCATATCTTGCAGGAATAGAGAATCCTTCTCCTAACTCGCCTCCAAGAAGCAGGGAAGTCATAAGGTCAATGAATGATATGCCTATAAGGAATGAGGCTGATTATTATGAATTCATACAGGGGCTTGAGCCTAATCAGACAATCAGGATAACAACAAACAGGGACACTTACAGGCTGACTGCAAGACCAGAACTGGCAGTCACAGTGCTGAATGAGACAGAGCAGAAGATTGTTGAGGAACTAATACAGGAGAACCGCACAGTCAATGGAACTGTGATAACTGAGAACAGAACTGTACAGAAGTATGTTGATGTGCCAAAGACAGAGACAGAAGTGATAGGCACACAGGATATCGGACTCAGCATCTACGAAGCGCCGACAACAAACATAAGGAAAGGACTTGACCTTCAGGGAGGAACCAGAGTAATCCTCGCTCCTGAAAACAAGATAACATCCCAGGAAATGAATGTTGTCATATCAAACCTCAAGGAGAGGCTGAATACATACGGCCTTTCTGACATAATAGTCAAAGAAGTGGGGGACCTTGAAGGCAACAGCTATATCCTTGTGGAGATAGCAGGAGCAAATGAAGAAGAGGTCAAGGATCTCATATCAAGGCAGGGTAAATTCGAGGCAAAGATAGATAATGAGACTGTATTCAGGGGAGGAGATGACATAAAGAGCGTCTCCACAACAGGAACAAGAGCAGGTCTTGACCCTCAGGGCTATGGAAGATACCAGGAAGGCTGGACATGCAGGTTCTATTTTGTCATAACCCTAAGCCCTAATGCTGCAGAAAGGCAGGCAGAGGCAACAAAGGATCTTGATGTAATCACAGAGAATGGAGAGAGCTACCTGAGCAAGAAGCTGGAGCTGTATCTTGACAATAATCTCGTTGATGCTCTTAATATACAGGCTGATCTGAAGGGAAAGGAGATAACTGAGCCGCAGATAACAGGAGGGGGTTCAGGAAAGACAAAGCAGGAGGCAGAACAGGACTGCCTCAAGAGCATGAAGAGGCTCCAGACAATACTCATAACAGGTTCGCTTCCTGTGAAGCTTGAGGTGGTGCAGACAGAAGGAGTATCACCTGTGCTTGGGAAAGAGTTTGTAAAGAATGCTATCCTGATAGCGCTTGTGGCAATAGCAGCAGTTGCTATAGTCATCTTCATCAGGTTCAGGAGATGGGAGGTCTCAGTTCCGGTCACATTCACAATGCTCTCAGAGATCATACTCATGCTGGGTTTTGCAGCCCTCGTTGGATGGAATATAGACATAGCAGCTATAGCAGGAATAATAGTTGCTGCAGGAACCGGAGTTGATGATCAGATAGTCATAGCTGATGAAGTTCTCAGAGGAAAGACTGATGTCACATACAACTGGAAGCAGAAGTTAAAGAAGGCATTCTTCATAATAATGGGGGCATACATCACCACAATGGTGGCAATGGCGCCTCTTCTTGTGGCAGGAGCAGGGATGGTCAGGGGATTTGCACTCACAACAATGGCAGGAGTCACATTCGGTGTATTCGTGACAAGGCCTGCATTCGCTGCCATAATAGAACAGCTTCTTAAGAAGTAAAATGGATACTATAATAATATCCCTTGGAGGATCACTGATTTTCCCTGATGAGAATGGGCCTGACACATCGTTTCTTAATGATTTCAGGAAACTAATCCTTGAAGAGTCAGATAAAGGAAAGAGATTCATAATAATAACAGGAGGCGGTCACATCAACAGGATGTACAACAAATCCCTGAGAGAGATAGTCAAGCCTGCTGAACCTGATGATGAGACGCTCGACTGGCTGGGAATATCAGCCACTGCGATGAATGCTTTCTTCATCAAATGCATATTTGAAGATCATGCATATGAAGAGGTCATGCATAATCCCACAGAGAAGATAGATACTGATAAGAGGATAATAATAGGGTGCGGGTGGAAGCCTGGCTGCTCATCTGACAAGGATGCTGTCCTGGCAGCAGAGACCTTCAAGGCAGACACAGTGATCAATCTTTCAAATATCGACTATGCTTACACAAAGGATCCCAGAAAGCACAATGATGCAGAGAAGATAGAAAATATAGACTGGAAGGAGTTCAGGAAGATAGTTGGTGATGAGTGGAACCCAAAGCTTGAAGGGCCTTTTGATCCAGTTGCAGCAAAGCACGCTGAGAAGATAGGGATTAAGGTCATAATCGCAAAAGGCACAGACCTGGATAACCTGAAGGATATACTTCAAGACAAGAGTTTTAAAGGCACTATAGTGTCTTGATTCTCTATACTCTCTGATTCATCTTAATGATGATTCAGGCATCACAAAGATATGCTTTTTCTTCTTAACCTCTCTGACAAGCACAATGAACCTGATCACGGAAAGGTGGCTATTCATTTTAGTTTATTCTATTGCAACACACCCCTAGCCTCGCCGGTCAGACACTGCTATCCTGACATTGGCGAGGTGGCACTATCTTTTGGCTTTAGCCAGGCAGCAACAACAGAAAATCAAAGATTTTCTTAGTTGCAAAAGCTACGCATTTGCAACAACAATATGGATGAATACTGAGTGTAGAGGAAAAATCCGTTACGCAAGTTCGGATTTTTCCTTTACGAATAGGGCAGATTGAGCAAAGCGAAATCTGACCGTGTATGAATCCTATGTTGTTGTTGCCGACATTAATATATTAAATTGTCCACTCTTGTTGCTGCCTTAATTAACATGATTACACTATTTTCTCCAATGTTGTTGCTGCCCTATAAGTTAAAGACTTTCCTCATTGACCATCTACGAATCTGACAATTAAACTATCTTATCAGTTATTCTACAGCAATCTTTAAAAATACAGGCATATTATTTGCTTTAAAGAGGTGAATCATGGTAATTAAAAGGCTCAGCATGGTGATATTTCTTTTGGGAGCTCTTATTGCGATACTCGGAGGCTCTTTCAGGTTCATTCCAGAGACAGAGACCCTCACAATCATCACACTGATAATCCTTGGCGCTTTCATAGGCATAATGAACATCAGCAGGGAGCAGGAGAAAGAATTCCTGATAGCTGGAGGCGTCTTCATAATATCCTCTGTGGCCATAACAGAGCTTCTTGAGAAGTTCCTTCTCCTTAATGTGATAGGCAATATTCTCAATAATTTTATAATATTCATCGCACCAGCCTGTATTGTTGTTGCTTTCAGGGTTATTGTTGATTTTGCTTCACAAAGCGACTGGTCACTTAAGAAAGAGGAGAAGGTTGCTGCACAGATATACCATCAGCTTTCAGACAAGCAGAAGCTATGGGACAACATAGTTCTTTTTGCTGTTGCCCTTGCTTTTATAATACTAGTGCTGCAGCTGTTCTTTGACATAGACGCATATAAGAACATAATACTTGCGGTTGATGGCATAGTCATAGCTATATTCTTTGTGGATCTTGTAGTGCTGTACAGACGTGTTCATGACTTCAAGAGGTTCATCAAGACCAGCTGGCTGGACATCATAGCAGTGATTCCTCTAGGATTCATATTCAGGCTGACAAAGCTTGTGAGATTCGTGAGGATACTTGAGCACATGTCCAAGACACACAAGGCCACAAAAGCAGCAGGAAAGATAAGCAAGGCAGGCGCAAAGATGACAAAAGCCAGCAAAATCAGCAAGGTAAACAGGCCTGTAAAATTCTTCTCAAAGACAAGGCCTTATGAGAACAGAAAGAAAAAGAAGTGATCATGAGATTCTTACTTTTGTCTCTTCAAGATGAGCCAGCTTCTCCCATTCTGTGTCAACATGGGACTGTACATCATCTATCTCTTTTTGGCTGAGATGCTTGAACCTTTTCTGCCTGCTGAGATATTCTTCTACAGGAAGCTCTTTTGAAGGCCTGTTGGTTATTGTGACAATGCCGTTCTCAACCTCAAAAAGAGGGGTTATCTTTGTCTTGAAGGCCAGCTTTGCTGACTCAATGCTCATGTTGCTTGGAATGCCCCATCCAGGGATGCATGGAGAGAATACCTGGACATAGGATAATCCCTTGTGCTTCAGTGCCTTCTGGACCTTCTTTATGAGGTCATGAGGGAATGCAACGCTTGCTGTCGCAACATAGCAGCCATGGGCTGCCATGATAAGTGGCATGGGCTTCTTGAATTCTGTTTTTCCATGGATCTTTTTTCCAGCAGGGCTTGTTGTTGTTGCAGCATATTTTGGAGTTGCTCCGCTCCTCTGGATGCCTGTGTTCATGTAAGCGCCATTGTCAAAGCACACATAAGTGAGTTTATGGCCTCTTTCTGCTGCTCCGCTCAATGCCTGGAATCCTATGTCAAATGTGCCTCCGTCCCCTCCAAAAGCCAGAAGATTGACCTTCTTCCTCTTCTTCTGCTTGACAAGAGCCTTGTCAACACCTGAAGCCACGCTTGCTGCTGTCTCAAATGCTCCGTGTATCCATGGAACCCTCCATGATGTCTCTGGATATGGTGTTGAGAACACCTCAAGGCATCCTGTTGCATTCGCAACTATTGTGTTCTTTCCTGCTGCTTTCATCACAAGTCTGACTGCCAGGGCCTGACCGCATCCAGCGCACGCCCTGTGGCCTGATGCAAAAAGCTCATCTGTGGGTATATTGTTTATCATTTTTTATGATTATAAGGCATAAGCGTTTACTGAAGCCATTCCTCCTTTGTCTCCTTGCTCTTCATCGCAGTCTCAATAGACTTCCTGATATGGTCTGGAGTCACATCCTTGCCTCCAAGGCCTGCTATGAAGCCAGATATTCTTGTCTTGCCCTGTCCAGATAAGGCTGATCTTATCTCTGTGAAGAGCGCTCCATCGCTTCCGAGGGATATCTCCTTATCTATGACAGCTAGCCCTTTTAGGTTCTTTGCTGCTTTCTGTATGTGCTCAGTCGGGAAAGGCCTGAATGCCTTTATCTTCAGCAGTCCGACCTTCTTGCCCTCTTTCCTCATCTCATCCACAACATGCTTTATTGTTCCGCACAGGCTTCCCATAGCCACTACAGCATATTGGGCTCCCTGCATCTTGTAAGGCTCAATAAGGCCATTTCCATAGGATCTCCTGAACTTCTTCCTGAAATCTGAGTTGGCTTTCTCTATTGCCTTGATTGACCTTTTCATAGCTTCCTGCTGCATTCTCTTGAATCCCATGTAACTGTCAGGGAATCCCACAGGACCTTGTGTGATAGGCTTCCTGGGATCTAAGAATGCATGAACTGGCTTGTACTTAGGAAGGTATTGGTTTACCTTTGCTTTTGTAGGTATATCAACAGGTTCCCACACATGGCTCAGAGTGAATCCGTCAAGGCATACCATCACAGGCATAAGTATGTCCTTGTTCTCTGCTATCCTGTAAGCCTGTATGACTGTGTCAAGAGCCTCCTGGGAGGACTCAACATAGAGTTGTATCCATCCTGAGTCTCTTGCAGCGACACTGTCAGAGTGGTCATTCCATATGTTTATTGGAGCAGAAAGAGCCCTGTTAGCCACTGCCATGACTATTGGAAGCCTCATCCCTGATGCAACAAAGAGCATCTCATGCATCAGAGCAAGTCCCTGTGATGCTGTTGCTGTGAATGTCCTGACTCCTGTTGCCTGTGCTCCTATGCATGCTGACATAGCAGAATGCTCTGACTCAACATCAATGAGCTCTGCGTCAAGTATTCCGTCATTGACAAAGTCTGCGATGCGCTCAACAATGTGCGTATCCACTGAGAAAGTAAGCCTTATCTCAACTGTGGTGTTATTGGGTACATCGCGACTACTGACGGTTTGCAAAGCTTCACTGCCTCTGCTACTGCCTGGCTTGCTTCCATTACCTGTTTTGCCATTAAATTTTAGGAGGGATTAAGGAATATTTAAATATAACTATCTCTACCATGATTATGTGAGGTATAATATGGTAAGAGTAGGTTTAAGCAAACTGGAAGAAAAGAATTATGTTAAATTAAGCGAAGAATCAATAATATACATAAAGGATATTGTCAGAAAAACAGGTCTTTTATTAGATAAAAAGACTAAGGAGAACATTTATAGAATGAGTCTTGGAAAGAAGATATCAATAAGATTTCTCAGAAAACTAAAAAGGGGTTTAGACATACCTGAAACATATATAAATAAAAATATAACATTGATAAGCAGCGTAAAGAATACAGATATAGGAATAAATAATCCTAGACTTCCTTTCAATTTCAACTCTGCAGATGGAGCAAGAATTCTAGCAGCAATTATGGGAGATGGAGAACTGAATAACCAGATTCATGTAAGGTATAATAATCAAAATTACTATCTTATCAGTAAAGTGAAACAATCTGTAAAAAATCTATTCGGCGAAGTAGACATAAAGGTCTATCCAAGAACTGACAAGACCTATCAGCTTCATCTACCCAAGATTGTTGGATTATGCATTGTTAGTTTAGGTCTGAAGCCCGGAGCAAAGATATATACTGATAACAATATTCCTTCTTTTATGTTTAAGGCAAAAAAGGAGTTCAAAGCAGTATTCATAAGACAGTTCTTTAATGATGAAGGCAATGTAAGACAGAAAGACAGAAGATTGCAGATTAAACAGAGCATAGTCAATAAGACTAAGTCAAGAAAAGCTATGAAATCTTATCCAGAAGAATATTGCCCAAGAGTTCTTAAAGATATAAAGATAATATTGCAGGACTTTGATATAGTTTCTAAGATAACTCTGGGGCACATAAGGGGCAATAAATCAGATTGGGAGTTATCTATCTATGGCAAGGATAATCTTGAGAGATTCTATGAGAATATAGGATTTAATCTAGATTATAAGAATAGGATGCTTGATAGATGTATCAAAAGCTACAAATTCCCTTCTGCTCCAAGGAACAGAAGAATTGAGTTTGCAGTTCATAACTGCATGAAAATAGAAGAAGAATATGGTTTCATAACAAGATACCTGCTGGCGAATCAATGCAAAAGATCATTAAAAACAGCAACGTATTATATGGTTGATTTAAGAAAGAAGAAGATGCTTAAAAGAATATCTGTTGGAAAGTATAGATTAGCTATCTGAAAGTTTCCTTGTAAATCCAGTCACCATACTTCTTGTTCACATCTGCCTTTATCTTTATTATCGCAGGCACTTCATAGCTGTGCATCTTCTTCACAGTCCTGGCCACGTCATTATAGTAGCCGTCTCTTGTCTTGCACAAGAGGACAATCTCCTTGTCATCTGTGATATTTCCTTTCCACTCGTAGATGCTCTCTATTGGGAACATGTTTGCGCATGCAATCAGCTTCCTGCTGACAAGCTCTTTTCCTATGCTCTTTGCCTCTTTCCTGTCCTTGCAGGGTATGTATATGAGTATCATTGTAATCCTTGATTATGCAGTTATTATCCTATTTCTCCTCTTTGACCATCTCAATGCATTTCACAGGGCATTCCTGAGCGCAGATTCCACAGCCCTTACAGTAGTCAAGGTCAGCCTCGAACTTCTCGTTTATGGCAGTGTCAGGGCAGAACATCCAGCAGAACCCGCATTTTATGCATTTCTTTGCATCCCTGACAGGATAGTATTCTCTCCAGCTTCCTGTCTTGTTCTTCAGCGTGGATCCTGGTTTTGTTATGATCGCTCCTACTGTTAGTTTTACTTCTGTTTTCCTGTCCTTTTTTTGGGTGTTCTTTTTTGCCATTTATTATATGCTTATCAATTTCTTTTATTTTATCTCATCATATACAGCTTTGACTGCTTTCTTGTTCTGGTCTGCTATCTTCTTGCCTTTTGTGCCTGAGAACTTCTCATCAATGGCTTTCTGCAAGGACCTTATGCTTACAATGCCTGTGATTGCTGAGAATGCGCCCAGAAGAGGTGTGTTCACTATAGGTCTCTTGAATATATTCATGGCCACTTCAGTAGCATCAACAGCATGCACCTTGAAGCTGTCCTTGAGCTTAAGATCCTTAGGCTTCTTTCCTGTATTCACTATCATTGTGCCGTCTTTTTTTATGCCCTTTGCAATATCCACAGTGCTGATGAGTGTAGGATCAAGAACAAGCACAATGTCTGGATTGTAGACCTGTGATCTGATATTGATAGGATTCTTGTCTATCCTTACATAGGTCTCTACAGGAGCTCCTCTTCGCTCTACACCAAATTTAGGGAAGCTCTGGCACTGCTTGCCGTCATG
>WJJV01000037.1 GCA_014729495.1 Candidatus Woesearchaeota archaeon | reverse complement strand
GGGCAAGGCACACAACAGAGGAGATAATGAAATACCATCAGGATGTTCCTGTTGAATACACAGCACAGCTCAGGGAGCTGGGAAAAGGAGAGCTTGACGGAAAGCCAAGAGAGCTTAGTGTTGCTGAGGTTGAGAATTCAGGCATCCCATTCCATGAATATAAGTTTGAGGGAGGAGAGAGCTTTGCTGAGGTAAAATACAGGATGGTTGATTTCTTTGAGAATATCAAGAAAAAGCATCATGATGAGACTGTTCTTATTGTAGGCCATGCAGCTGCATTGAGCTGCATATTCCTTCACCTGGAGAACAAAGGACTTGAGCACAGGAGAGAATATTACACAAAGAACACATCTGTGACAGAGATAGAGGTCACAGAGAAAGGCCATGAGATAAAGCTGTTTGACTGCACTGCGCATCTAAAATGAAGCAAGAAGATAAGATAAAGAAGAGAAGAGTTGCGATAGTTGTATTCTATGACAAAGACAAAAAATTCTCCTTCAGGACAGGAAAGGAATAAGCAAACGCGGAGAAGAATGGGGATATTTCGGCGGAGGAATAGAGCAAGGAGAGACTCCTGAGCAGGCGCTTGTCAGGGAGATCAATGAGGAGCTGGACTTTGATCTGAAAGATTATGAGTTCATAGGGGTATTCTCTAACCAGCCCGATGATTACAGGATTATCGAGAGGCACACATTCATCGCGCCATTAGGTGATAATCTGAAGAGATTCAGGCAGATAGAAGGGGAGAACATGAAGCTTTTCACGCTTGAAGAGGCTAGGAAAGCAAAGAGCGTTAAAGGGGATGATCTTGTGCTGGACAAGCTTGAGGAGATGTGGAGCTGACATTTAGTGCTACAGGAAATCATTTTATGCATACATAAATATGCCTGTTATTATCGTTATCTGAGCTATAAGCCACAGCACATTGAGTATTATCAGAGGCTTCTCCTTGTGAACGACACCATATATAAAGAAGGGAATCACACCTACGCAGTACAGCACCCACATGAGCAGTGAAAGTCCGCTGACCTCATGATGAGCAAATATCCTCCATATCTGAGGTATTGTTGTAGCTGGCATCAGAACAGAGAATAATATGCATGTGTCGTCAAGAAAGTGTATGTACTTGTTTGGATGAGGGTACTTCTGCTTATGAAGATGCACTCTTTTTCTGCTATGAATGTGAAGATGTAAGCCCTTATTATGCATACAAGAGAATTTGAATAGTTCATTTATAAGTTTATTGGTGTTATCATGCCGAGAATTTAGAAACTTCCCTTGATCTTCTCAAAGAAGCTCTTGTTCACATTCCTGCTCTCCTTGTCAAACTCTTTGAGAAGCTCTTTCTGCTTCTTTGACAGCTTGCTTGGGACATCAACAATCACCCTCACTTTCTGGTCTCCTGTTCCGTATGATCTAAGACTCGGAATTCCTTTTCCCTTGAGCCTGAACACAGTATTGCATTCTGTTCCTGAAGGAATCTTCATCTTTGCTTTGCCATCCAGGGTAGGAACATCTATCTCTCCGCCAAGGGCTGCTGTTGAGAAGCTCACAGGCATGTCCATGAAAAGATCATTGCCTCTTCTCTCGAATATCTTATGGGACCTGACATGGATTCTCACAAAGAGATCTCCTGCAGGGCCTCCTTTTGGACCTGCCTCTCCTTCGCCTGAAATTCTCAGTCTTGTGCCATTGTCCACTCCAGCAGGAATGTCCACCTTTATCCTGCTTGTCTCCTCGACAAGGCCAGAACCATCGCATTCCTTGCAGGGATTCTTTATAGTGGTTCCCTCGCCGTGGCATTTCCTGCAGGTTGTCACTGTCTGGAACATTCCGAAAGGAGTCCTTCTTGCCTGTTTCACAGTTCCTGTGCCATTGCAGTCAGGGCATCTGATTATGTCAGACTCTGAATCTGCTCCCTTGCCGTCGCACTTGCCGCACCTCACCATCTTGGGCACAGTTATGTTCTTCCCTGTGCCGAATGCAGCTTCCTTGAGGTCTATCTCAATATCATAGATGAGGTCAGAACCTCTTTGAGGGCCTCTCCTTCTTCTTCCTCCTCCGAACATGCTTCCGCCGAAGAAGCTGTCAAATATTGAGTCAAAGTCAAAGCCGAAACCCTCTGCTCCTCTCATGAAGTCAGAGAAGTCAAATCCTCCAGCGCCCCCCTGGAATCCTGAGAAGTCAGCTGTTCCGAACTGGTCATACTGCTGTCTCTTCTGATCATCGCCAAGTACAGCAGCTGCCTCGCTTACTTCCTTGAACTTCTCAGCACTGCCCTCTTCCTTGTTTATGTCAGGATGGTGCTTCTTGGCCAGCTTCTTGTATGCCTTCTTGATATCATCTTTTGTCGCGCTCTTGTCAAGCCCGAGTATCTTGTAATAGTCTTTTGTCATTTTAGTGCCTGCTTTGATTTTGTGTAATCAATGATCTTACTGAATATCTCTCTGATGAAGCCTTCATCAAGCCCATTTTCTGCTGCCTGAGTTACAGCATTGTTCATGACCTGTTTCTCTCTTGCCTTGTCAGCTATTTTTAAACCTTTCTCTTTTTTGATTCCTGATATCTCTTCAGCTATCCTAATCCTTTCTGATAATAGAGATATCATCTTATTATCTATACTGTCAATTATCTCTCTGTTTGACTTCAGACTCAACATACTCACCTAAACTATTCGGGTCAAGCCCTATTATATTAAATATCTCTTTCTCAAGACTCCTGAAAAGGGATTCTGCTTCTTCAGTCTTGTCAATATCATGGTTAGGGTAAGTCTTTCTTCCATAAGCGAATCTACCATCCAGGGATACTATCTTATCCTCTGTGCATCTCTTATCAGCATAGTTGACTACCTTATCCTCCCATGTCGATAGATTCTCATCAAGCACTGCCTCAAAAACATGATTGCCCACAATATCAGCAAGTCTTTTGTATCCTCTCTCAGAAAGAATCTTCTTTGACAGCTGGCCGTGATTTCCCTGGCCAAGCGTTGCTATCTTGTCAAGATCATGAAGCAGTGATGCCCTGTCAACAAGCTCGACATCTATGTCAATGCCTTTTTCCTTGAGTCTTCTGGCCAGAAACACAGCTACCTTGTTCACGCAGAAGGAATGCTTCCTTACATTCTCAGGCACTTCGTGCTCATCAAGCAGTTCCATGCACTGCTTTCTTGTAGGCAGGTCTGTCATATTATCTCACAATGAAGGATCAAAAATAAAAAACAAAAAATCAATCACTTCTTCTCTTTGCTTTTCTTCTCCTCTTTCTCTTCCTCAAAGTCAGCATCGACTGTCTTGTCTTCTCCGGACTGGCCTGCCTCACCCTGGCCTCCTGCTGGGCCCTGAGCTCCTGCCTGGCCAGTACCCTGTGCCTGCTGCTGTGCAGCCTGTTCCTGCTGGACCTTCTGGTAAAGCTCTGTACCCATCTTCTGAAGCTCCTGGTTGATCTCCTCAACCTTCTTCTTTATTGCCTCAGTATCCTTCTTCTCTGGCTCAAGAAGCTTCTTCAGCTCCATGATGTGGCCTTTTGCAGTCTCAAGCTCCTTTGCATCTACCTTGCCCTCGAACTCCTTGAACATCTTCTCAGATGAGTACACAAGAGAGTCTGCCTGGTTGATGATCTCGACCTGTTCCTTTCTCTTCTTGTCCTCTTCTGCATGGGACTCTGCATCCCTTTTCATCTTCTCTACTTCCTCATCACTGAGCTTCTGGGCTGCGGTTATCTGGATCTTCTGCTCCTTGCCAGTTCCAAGGTCCTTTGCAGAAACATGCAGTATTCCATTTGCGTCAATGTCAAATGTGACCTCAATCTGAGGCACTCCCTTTGGAGCAGGAGGTAGTCCAACAAGATCGAATCTTCCCAGGCTCTTGTTGTCTGCTGCCATGGGCCTCTCACCCTGCAGGACATTTATTGTCACAGCAGGCTGATTGTCAGCTGCTGTAGAGAAAACCTGAGTCTTCTTTGTCGGGATTGTGGTGTTCCTCTCTATGAGAGACGTCCTTACTCCGCCAAGAGTCTCTATCCCAAGTGTAAGAGGTGTGACATCAAGCAGTAGTATGTCTTTCACTTCTCCTGCAAGCACTCCTGCCTGGATCGCTGCTCCCTGGGCAACGCATTCCATGGGGTCAATGCCTCTCTCTGCTGTCTGTCCGACATAATCCTCTACAAACTTCCTGACAATAGGCATCCTTGTGGGTCCCCCTACAAGGATTATCTTGTCAACATCCTTCTTATCAAGCTTTGCGTCTTTCAATACCTGTTCAATAGGATGTTTGCATTTCTGAACAATGGGGTCGACGAGCTGCTCAAGCTTTGATCTTGTTATCTTCATAGTCAGATGCTTCGGCCCCTTGTCAGATGCTGTTATGAAAGGCAGGTTTATGTCTGTCTCCATTGTTGTTGACAGCTCTATCTTTGCCTTCTCAGCCGCTTCCCTCAGCCTCTGCATCGCAGTGTCATCCTCCTTGAGATCGATCCCCTCTTTATTCTTGAACTCATCTGCAATGTGGTTCATCAGAGCATCATCCATGTCTGTTCCTCCGAGATTAGTGTCTCCTGATGTTGACTTCACTTCAAAGACTCCCTCGCCAAAGTCCATTACTGTCACATCAAGGGTTCCTCCTCCGAAGTCAAACACAAGTATCTTCAGCTCCTTGTCAGCCTTGTCAAGCCCGTAAGCGAGAGATGCTGCTGTGGGCTCATTGACAATCCTCACTACCTCAAGCCCTGCGATTGTTCCAGCGTCCTTTGTTGCCTGCCGCTGATCATCATCAAAGTAAGCAGGCACTGTGATCACTGCTTTCTGGATAGGCTCTCCTACAAACTCCTCTGCATCCTTCTTTATCTTCTGGAGTATGAATGCAGAGATCTGCTGAGGAGTGTATTCCTTGCCGTGAACCTTGTACTTGAAGCTGGTGCCCATCTTTCTCTTCGCAGCCATTATGGTGCCTTCAGGATTGGAGACTGCCTGTCTTCTTGCCGGCTCTCCCACAAGCATCTGGCCCTCTTTAGTGAATGCCACCACAGAAGGGAATGCCTTTCCGTATTGTGTTGTTCCCTCAGCAGAAGGAACTATAGTTGGCTTTCCTGCCTGAAGCACTGCTGCTGCTGAGTTGCTTGTACCAAGGTCTATCCCGATTATCTTCTCTTTCTTGACATTCTTCTTCTCTTCTGCCTTGTTATCTTTTGATTCTTCTGCCATTTTGATTACCTCCCTCATCCCATATAGGATGGTGTTGTTGTCTTTGCCTTAGGCTTTTCAGCCTTCTTCTTTCCTGCTTTCTTTGCCTTGCTCTCGTACTTTGCAAGAGCCTTAGGCTTTTCTATCCTGCCGAAATCCTTCTCATAGTCTCCAAGCACCTTGCCGAGAAGCTCATGTATCTTCTTGGCATGATATGGATCCACTATGACCACATTGTGAGCCATGTGAAGCACAAGACTTTCCTTGCTCCTTGGATCAACCCTTGGAGTGACATTCTTGAAATCAAGAATGAAATTCATTGGATTGAAATTTATTGACATCTCATGGGCAAAGAACGTATCTCCGTCCTTGATTGTCATGTTGACTTTCTTTTCTTCTTTTTCCATCTTAGTTTCCCCCTGATATCAGTATCATCTATTCAGATATCTCAATAAGCTTGTCATGGAATTTTCCATTTGAGCTGATTATTTTTCCTCCCATGTCAATGCCCCATGCTTTGCCTTCATAATCAGTCACTTTTCCTCCTGCTTCTTCTATTATGAGTGCAGAAGCAGCATAGTCCCATGGCTTTATGAATCTCTGTATGTAGCAGTCATACACGCCTTCTGCGACAAGGCAGAAGCCGAATGTGGCTGAGCCCTCTATCCTTACTTTCTTCACGATATCTATAAGCTTGCTGAAAACCTCTATCTGCTCGTCCTTCTCTCTTGAGAAGTTACAGCCGAAATTTCCCATCATATCCTCTTCTGAATCAGGCGTTCTGTCTGAGACTGTTATTGCCTCTCCATTCTTCTCTGCTCCCTTGCCTTTCTCTGCAACATATACCCAGTCATATATCGGAAAGTGAACCACGCCAAGTATGACTTCCTTGTCCTTTGCAAGAGCTATTGAGACTCCGAATGAAGGATGGCCATGCAGGAAGTTCCTTGTTCCGTCAATAGGATCTATTATCCACAGGTATTCAGAGTCCTTGTCTGCCTCTCCTGAATCTGCTGATTCCTCAGCAAGTATTGCATGGTCTGGGAACTTCTCAAGTATCCTTGACTTTATGATATTCTCTGCTGCAAAATCAACCTCAGACACAAGCTGGGTCTTCTCTTCCTTCCTCTTGTATTCCTTGACACTGCCGAACTTCTCCTTGGCCATCTGGCCTGCTTCCTTTGCAATGTCAATCATGAACTGCTTTGTTTCTTCTAGATTCATTCTAATCTCCTCCTGATCTCATCAAACTCTTCTTTCTTTATTATATCTCCATGACCTGGAATTATCTCATCTGCGATATCAATTATCTTCAGAGCGCTTTTTTTTCCTGTTTCGTCCAGCAGATCAAGATATTCAGGTACAAATGCATCTCCTGCAATGACTGTTTTCTTTCCTTCTGATTCAACCACTACTGATACATGCTCAGCCATATGCCCTGGAGTTGAGATAAGCTTTATTCCTAAAACATCAATATCAACAGGCCCTTCTTTGTACACTATCAGATTACCATTGGTCTCATGGATTTCCTTGTTATGGACTCTTATAGCATTCTTGAAAAGATGCATATTATGCACATGGTCAAAATGCCTATGAGTACAGATGACAATATCAATGTCTTCTGGTTCTAATCCTTGTTTCTTTAGTTCAGCAAGAATTTCATCTTCAAACCCAACATTGCCTGGATCAACGATGATATTCTTATCTGCTTTGATTAGTGTCACAGTTGAACATATTGGTTTCATATGATTCTTTATCGGTCCGCTTTCTGGGTAATTGTCTGCATGCACTCCTTGTTTCAATACAATAATTTTCATTCTTCACCTCATTATCTCATACTCAAGTATCTTTCTCAGCTTTTCCTTGTCCTTTATCAGTTTGCTGAGCTCTGCTCCTGGCAGTGTCTTTCCTCCGCATTTGAGGTATATCGCGTACTGCCTCACTGACTCAGGATCATTCTCATTAAGATAATGATTCAGTGTGAACCAGAGGTTCAGCTCCTCGCCATGCTCTGTGCAGTTTCCTATTGCGCACTGCAGGGGCTTGACATCATGTATTGAGCATTTATTTTCAGGACCTAAAAACACGCACCTGCCATAAGGCCTGCCTTCCTCTTTTATGAGCTTTGGCTTGAGCAGCACTGTATGGAATTTCCTGCTGTTCTCAAGGTATCTCTCCTTCACTTCTTTCTCTGTCATTCCGAGCTTGTCTGCTATCTTTTTCAGGTCTCCTCTTGCAAGAGCACCTGAACCGTGCCTGCAGCAGTGGCCACATGCACTACAGGTCTTACCGAGCTTCAGGATTTCACTTAGAGGTGTTTTTCGGTTGATCTCCATTCTTTGCTACCTTTACTTTTGAGTATCTAAGCACTTTCTCATTGAGCATGTATCCTTTCTGCAATTCTTCAAGTATTGTCCCTTCTTCCTTGTCTGATCTCTCTGTGAGAAGCACCTCATGATAGTTGGGATCTGCTTTCTTTCCAAAGGCCTCAATAGGTCTGACTCCCTGCTTCTGCAGGAGCGTTATCATCTCTGCATATATCATCTCCATGCCCTTGACAAAATCATCCTTGTGGTCCTTGTTCCTGAGGGCGATCTCAAAGTTGTCCAGTATCGGAAGCAGCGCCTCTATCATCTCAGCTTTGGCATACCTGCAGTATTCTGCTTTCTCCTTATCCATCCTCTTCTGGTAGTTCTCGAACTCAGCCTGCAGCCTCTGCAGGGTATCTGTAAGATCATTTATCTTTTCCTGAAGCTCCTGCTCTTTTGTCTTCTTAGTCTTTGTTTGCTTTTTTTCAGCCATATCTCATCACTCTTATATATGAATCCCAATTCCCTGTTGACTTAAGGTCAACTTAAACGGCTATAAATCAACGGTATTATTTAAATGTTGCGGTGTTCAAGAATCCAAATATTTATAAATCTGTGTTGACTTAACATCAACAGGAGCAGTACAAGAGCTCCAGAGGCTTTTTATGGCAATAAGACACCACAGGATAACAATCATCAGGTACAGGAAACCTAAAAAGAAGGATCTGAATGATGAGCTGCAGTTCTTCGGCAACAGCCTCGGCCTTTTTGGAGACAGGGACAAGGACAGGTCATGCTTCCGAATATTCATTGAGCTTCTCAAGTCAGCTAGGACAAACAGGGGAATGACCTCTGATGAGATAGCTATTAAGACAGGCCTGAGCAGAGGCACAGCAGTGCATCATCTCAAGAGGCTGATGGATTCAGGCCTTGTTGTCTATGAAGAAGGAAGATACTTTCTGAGAGCAGGAAACTTAGAAGCAGTCATGGAAGAGATAAGCAAGGATGTGTTCAGGACAATGGATGACCTGACAAGGATTGCCAAAGAGATTGATAGCGGGCTGGGATTATAGATTACATCTGCCATTAGGGCATGAACTTCTCAGATCAGGCGCTGAATTGGATGCTGCAATCACAGCATGGTCTGCTGCATAATTGCCCCAAACACCAGTATTGAGTCTTATTACATCTGTATGATATCCGCTCTCATTGAGATACTGCGCAATATCCATTGCAACAACCTGTTTGGCGAGATCAACAGCATTGTGGATGTAATAATCAACCTGTGTTCTTGGAGAAAATGTCTCTCCCTGAGGCCTCATCCCATACCTCAACCCTATGATCTCTCCGATTCTTGACTCTTTAATACCTGACATTCCGGAAAGATGCCTGCTTTTTGGGAAAACAGAGTCTTTCCAGGGAGTATGCAGGGGCGCAAGAACAACAAGGTCAGATCTTAGATTCTTGCCTAACTCAGCAACCTCATAGCACAGCTCTCTCGGCACCCTTATGCTTGCCAGAGCAAGATAATCTGAACCCTCTGCAATATCCTCCACCAATCTCATCTGGTAAGGTTCAGATTTGTCAAACCTGAGAGCATGCATTGAAAAATTGGGAAGATTATGCAGTTCCTGGATATAATTTAGAGCATCCCTTGTGCTGATAATTTCTCTTTCAACATTAGGATCATTGTTCATCCATTCAATATTCAGCTCATCAATCCCAAAGGTATTTAGATTAGGCATCCTTGAAGCTATCTTTCCTGTAAAGTTCCTTCCTGTGTTGCATCCTATATCTATGAGTGAAGGCTTTGCCGGACCTGATGCCTGTATGTATGCTTCAACAGTGTCAACAAGATCATCATAATCATGCATTCTTCCAGGAGTTGCGCCTCTCAACTTTGCATCAAACAATTCCTCATTCTTGATGTAATCAGCAGATATGTCATGCATCTCTTTTGGCCTTTCAAGTCCTGCTATCTCATCAAGCACAGACAATGCATTATTAATTGTCTGTTCATTGACTCTGATTGATTTCATCTCAGTTCACCCATTCATAACTGGTATCTTCTTCTCTTTGGATCACTATCCTATCCCCTTTCCTGGTCTGATGGGGAATTGTGACATGCAGTTCAGCATCTCTGCTCAAAAGAAGACGATATGTATCTGAAGGATTATCATTATCCCTTAAATCATCAGCGCATGCCATTATATGGCCTTCAAGATCTATTCCTAACTCAGTGATCATTCCGCAAGGAGTTTTCATGCATGTTGAGAAATACATCTCGCCGAATTCCTGAGGTATCTTCACAGCTTTATTATGAGTCACAAGCATCATAGTATAGAGCTTTGACATTCCTTTGCTGTTCTTCTCTTCAGCCATTTACAGCCACCAGAAACATCGCCTGCGCCCATCCAAGAGGGCTGTTCTCGTTGTGCTCGTCTGTTCCTGCGAAATAAAGTTCAGGCAACTCATCATTGTCATTCATCGCATCGACTGTCTTCTGCATGTAGAACCTGTACTTTGCCATGTTACCCATGTTCCTGTAGATTATCGCGAGCCATGGAATCCCGAAGCACCACTCTGCTTCTCCGCCTTCATTATAATAAGCGTCGCCAATATACCTGATCACTCCCCTGTTCCTTAAAAGCTTTTCCTCGACATTCTTCAGTATGTCCTCTTTCTGCTTCTCAGTCACGATATCATAAGGATATATCAAAGATAAAAGTGCCAGATCAACATCCTTTGTTTCGGATTCGCGCGGCAGAAGCTCATCAAGCTTGCGCTTTCCTTCCTCAATCAGCCATTGAGGCACATCAACATAAGCTGAGATCTTCATCAAGCCTGCAACGCATGCCCCTACAGAGCTAGCGTGCACTTCCTCATTCTCCTCCCAGATTCCATTGTCTCTGTCATGCCAGTACTCTATTGAAGCAAGGTACAGCACCAGCTTCTGCAGTATCCTAAGATCATTCTTATCCCTTATGACTGCAAAACCCTTGTCCATTAGGTCAGCTACCTTGAAAAGAATGGCGCCGATTGCATCATTCTGCTTGTTTCCCCACTCTTCCCATATCTCACTCATTGAATGTGCATCAAATCTTGCGTGAATATACTGATATGCATACGCAGGCTTTGCTTTTATTGCCCAGTCAATCTTTGATTCATGCTTGATAAGAATGTCCAGCAGTGCATGGTATGTCCTTACTGCCATGAACGGATCAACTGCTTCAAGGCCTATTGCCTCATAGATGTTGTCTCTTATCCATGCCTTGTCATATCCTGTTGAGACAGTCTGGCTGGATGCAGAGAAAAGGCCATTAGGATGCCTCAGGCTCTCAAGTATCTGCAATGATTTCATGACTCTTGTCTGATTAGCCATCATTTTTTCCACCCCTTGAATACCCATTATGATTATGAGCATTGTATAGTGACAAATACTACTATTATTTAAATGTTTCTATTATTAATCACTGATGAGTGGTCATTAATATATAGTATATAAGAAAAAAGCAAGAAATGAGCATTATTTTCAGTATTGAAAATTAATAAGAATGATTCATGCACTCAAACCAGATTATCCAATCATCCCCACAAATGCCTAAGTACAAACAGCTTGAAGAGCGCGTATGCTATGAAGAAGCTTATGCATACAACAGCCTCTCTCCTTGAGAGCCTGTGATCCTTGTAGAAGAAGAACAGTATTATGAGAGAGAAGAAGAACCATGCAGGGATATCATACCATAGCAGATACTTATCCACAGTGTATCCTGATATCGCAGCTCCCAGACCAAGAGCAAGAGTAGGATTTGTTATGTTTGAACCAACAAGAGTTCCGAGAGATATGTCATTTGCTCCTTTGATTATGCCTATTATCGCAGTAGTGAGTTCAGGAAGAGCTGTGCCTATGCCTATTATGAGAGTTCCTATGAATGACTCTGCAATTCCCCAGTTTATGGAAAGCAGCACAGCCTTGTCAACAACAAAATCTGCTGCAAAAAGGAGTATTGTCATTCCCACTATGATGAACAAGAAATCCTTTATGTAATTGGTCTTGAAAGGATTCTTCTCTACAATCTTCTCGCCTTTTGAGAGGAAATAGAGATAGAGTAAGTAGATGATGGCAAGGATTGCTCCCTCAACAGGATTTATTCCGCCGAAAGAGAACAGCCACAGAAGAAGTATTGCAGAAAGCATAAGCACATAATCCCTCTTTATTATGGTCTTGGTGGATTTTATTGTCACAAGCACCCCTACAAGACCCACTATGAGAGTTATCTGGAAAAGGTTTGATCCAACATTAGTGCCCACTGCTATTCCTGAGGTCTCTATCCCCCTGAGTATGTCTATGCTGGACATTATATGGGTCATTATCTCAGGAAGGGATGTTCCGATAGAAAGTATAGTCAGCCCTATGAATGCCTCAGATATATTGAGTGACTTGGCGACTCGCTGGGATGAGTTGATTATCAGGTCTGCACCTAACCATAGTCCTGCAAGACCCACGGCAAGCAAAAAAAGATTTATCATTTTACTTCATATCCTGATTCCTGTCTGGTGTTCAAGAAGTGCCGACCCCATACCTCTTCCCACAAAAAAGCTCTGCTCAGAAAAAGCCCGGAAAAGCAGCTCTCCGAATGTGAGTTCTTTGCTGTATTCTTTTATTATGACAGTGATATTGAGTGTCCTGTTCATGTAATCTTCTGCTTCTTTTATTCCTCCGAGCTCATCCACAAGCCCTAGCTTTTTGGCCTTATTACCAGTGAATATCGCGCCGGTTGCTATCTCTTCTGTATCCTCAACAGAAAGATTCCTGTTTCTTGAGACCTCTATGATGAACTCATCATGCATCTCATCAAGGATGTCCTGGATTATTTCTCTCTCATCATCTGAAAGCTCTTTTAGAGGAGATCCCATATCTTTGTACTCTCCTGCCACAAGCCTCTGATAAGTTATGTTATACCTGTCCAGAAACTGATCAAACTCAAGATATGATCCTATAACACCAATCGATCCTGTTATCGACATCCTGTTGGCGATGACATGGTCAGCAGAGGATGCTATCCAGTATCCTCCTGACGCACCGACCTGCCTTATAACAGCCACTGTTGTCTTGTTTGATTCCTTGATAGCATTTGAGATCTCATCTGTTGCTACAGGAGAGCCTCCAGGAGAGTTTATGCTTATTATGATCGCCTTTATAGACGGGCTGCTTTCTGCCTTCTCTATGAGCTCCACTATCTGGTCAGAGGATGCTACACTGGAGAATGATCCTGGTTTGCTTACAGTGAGCGGGCCCTCTATGCTGATAAGCGCCACATTGCCTGGCCCCTCCACATCCATGAAAAGGGATATTCCCAATGCTATCAGAGAACTCAGTATGAAAAGCAGCGCAATGACTATAAGAACATAAGCCCATTTGTTCACCTTCTTTTTGCTTTTAACAGGCATAAGTATGATTAAACACCGCCACTATTTAAATGTAACCTCAGATAATCATCTATAAGCAAAAGGATTATAGCAGCCACAAAGGACGACAATGCAGTGGCAAAGCATATCTTCTTGCTGAATCTCGGAGAGATATCCATCTTCAGCAGCTTATGGAAGAACAAGAGCTGGAAATGCACAAGAACATACATTATCCCAGATACAATAAGAGGAACAAAAAAGAATTTAATGATGAGGCTGAAATCCATGTTGCTATTCTGCACCTTCCTCTGGCTCAGGAGACCTCTCAGTTGTTATGCTGTAATCATTGCCATAGCTCTCCACAACTATATCCCCATGGATACCTGTCCTGTACACCTCAATACCTCTGCTTTCAAGCCTGTCTATCACTTCAAGCGAGGTCATATCACATTCAGCTAGGTCAGTGGACACAATAGCTACTTCAGGATCCACGCTGTCAAGGAACTCTTCTGAAGCTGACTCATTGGATGCATAATTAGCCACCTTGAGTATGTCAGCCTTAAGATCATAACCCATTATATTCTCCTGGCATGATGCTGTGCAGTCGCTCATGAGAAGGAATGATGTCTCTCCATAGCTCATCTTGATAACAATGGAATTGTCCCTCACATCCTCAGAGAATCCGTCCTTGTAAGGCACTATCAGCTCTACTTTGACAGAATCATCATCACCGACCTTGACTTCTGTGTCAGTGCTGACCTCTATGAACATTCCCTTGTCATTGGCCATCTCATGGAACTGATTATAGCTCTGGCTCTTGTCACCTTCGCCAGTGTCATATATTTCAGTCACCTGCATCATGTTGTAGAGTATAGAATCAAGGCCCCCTGTCCTCTGGTTTGTCGGATTAGTGGCTATCATCACATCCATGTATGAATATACCTCATATTCCCTGATGTAATGGGTTATGACAGAACCGCAGGAGTCATCTCCTCCATCGATCATCATTGTGTTATTATTAGGAGTCATCACGAATATCGCATCCCCATAACCTACATCAATGAAGCTGACTGAAAGTTTGCCTCCGCTGATCTCGCTTCCGTCATCATCCTCATCTTCATCATCCATCAGCACATCTGTAAGGTTTGATTCATCCTGGTCTGGATCAGTCTCATCATCATCTGATATGTTTACAATGACCTGGTCAATATCTACTCCTTGATTATCTTCATCATCATCTTCATCTGCAGTTTCTGATGCATTATCAAGAGCCTCATCTGCTTCCATGTCATCATCCTCAGCTGATATGTTCTGGCCTGCCAGGTCAGAATCAGCTGGGGTTCCGTTTATTATAGTGTCCTGCTTGCATGCCTGCATGGCAAAAGCCATCAGAACAAGCATGATGACCACCAATATGTTGAATATATTGCTTTTCATGTCCATCCCTCCTCTATCTTCTCTGTTGTTCTTGTCTTGCTTATGACCTCAAGAAGCCTCTGCCTCTTCTGGTTGAAGAACATATATGCTATATCAGCTATGAATAGTATCATAAGAGGAAATATGGGGATCAGGAATATGCTCCTGAGAAGGTACTGCCAGTAGCTGCCTGTCTTTACTTCACTTTCCACACTTATCCTCAGTATCATCTTTCCTATTGTCTGGCCTATCCTGTACTCAAGTAGTGAGAAGTAAAGTATTGCCATTATTCCCATTGAGACAGCGATTGTTGAGAACAAGCCTGTGAGATCAGGATTGCTGACAAGGCTGTTCAGGGATGTTATTGTGATATCAGGGAACGCTCTTGTGATCAGGAATCTGAAAGGAAAGAACACCACAAGGTCAAGTATCAGCATATCAATAAGAAAAGCAAGCGCTCTTTTAAAAGGATTTGCTGGAATAGTTGAAAGTCTGGGCTTGGGAAGCTTGATTTTAGCCATATTATTCACTGTTTCAGCCGAATAGAAACCAGTATTTAAAGCTTTTGAAGCATGCAGAAAAGTTATATCAAAGTGAAGGTGGTATGTATTTGAGTTGTTTGTATAGCACTATTCTCCTAGCCTCTCCGATCAGATGCTGCTAACGCAATGTTGGAGAGGTGGCTAAGGTTTTATATAGATTCTTTAGAACCATTAAACTCCTAGCCTCGCTGACATGCACTGCAAATCTGACCACAGCGAGGTGGCTAAAGACTTATGGATAATTCTTTTGTGATTTTTCCTCCTGGCCTCGCCAATAAGATGCTGCTAATGCTATGTTGGCGAGGTGGCGCACTCTTTTGGCTTTAGCCAGGCAGCAGCATGAACAAATATTGAGTATTAAACCTATCTGAGAATGGATTTGCACCATCTTCAATAAACTCTTTTTGTCCAATGTTTTTACTGCCATTAAGATTTACAGATTCTACCCTGCTTGATTATATAAATTAGTCTTAATATATCATCTATATATGATTCCTGATCATAATGTCGCTATTCTCCAGTACCCCATTTATTGATTAAATTTATAAAGGAGGCCCTTTTTGGAGCATATATGCCAAAGAAAACAGAAACAGCAGAAAAAGCCAGTAAAAGTCCAAAGAAGCAGGATAAGCCTGCAGGCAAGACCGCAGGAAAGAAAGCTGTGAAAGAAGATGAAGCCCAGCCAATGGTGAATATAGGCCTGATAGGGCATGTTGACCATGGAAAGACGACACTGACAGAGAGGCTTTCAGGAAAGTGGACAGATACTCATTCAGAAGAGCTAAAGAGAGGAATCACAATAAGGCTAGGATATGCTGATACTATAATAAGGAAGTGCAGTAAATGCAAGGGAGCTGAGACCTACACAGTCAAGGAGAAATGCGAGAAGTGCGGAGGCCCGACAGAATTTGTCAGGAAGATAAGCTTCATAGATGCTCCAGGCCACGAAAGCCTCATGGCTACAATGCTCTCAGGAGCAACAATAATGGATGGAGCCCTGCTGATAGTGGCTGCTAATGAGTCATGCCCGCAGCCCCAGACCTCAGAGCACCTAATGGCACTTGAGATAATAGGCATAAAGAACATAATCGTTGTGCAGAACAAGATAGACCTTGTGAAAAAGGAGCAGGCATTGAAGAACAGAGATGAGATACGGAAGTTCCTGTCCAACACCAGCTACAAGGATGCTCCGATAATACCAATATCAGCGAAGCACAATCTGAACATAGATATTCTTTTAGATGCTATAGAGAATCAGATACCTACTCCTAAGAGGGATGATACAAAGAATCCAATGATGTTCATAGCCAGGAGCTTTGATATAAACAAACCAGGAGCAAAGCCTGACGAGCTTGTAGGAGGAATAATAGGTGGTGCTGTTGTGCAGGGCAAGCTAAAGGTCGGTGATGAGATATCCATGAGACCTGGAAGGAAGATAGAGAAAGAGAACAAGATAACATATGAACCCATCAGGACACACATAACTGCACTGAAGACAGGAGGGGGAGATGTTGAATCAGTGAAGCCAGGAGGGTCAATAGGACTTCTCACAGCGCTTGATCCTGCTATTGTCAAATCAGACTCTCTTGTAGGCAATGTTGTGGGACATAAAGGAAAGCTTCCGCCTGTGTGGGAAGAGCTGGATCTTGAGACGCATCTTCTGAAGAGGGTTGTCGGAGCAAAGGATGACCTTGTAGTAGAGCCTATAAAGAAGGATGAGATACTTATGCTGAATGTTAATTCTGCAGCCACAGTGGGTTTTGTGACAGAGCTGTACAAGGAAGGATTCAAGTGCAGGCTTAAGCTGTCTGTGAGTGCAGAGCCTGGTTCAAGAGTGACAATATCAAGAAGAGTGGCCAACAGGTTCAGGCTTATTGGTTATGGGATAATAAAAGAGTAAATAAAGCTGTATTCTATATTTTATATTACTTAAGAATTCATCTCTCGACAAACAGCCTGTGCTTGTCATCTCCCTTGAGCTCTATAAGAATCCTCTTTATGATTGTCTTCTCTGGATCAGGCATGAGCTTCACCCTCTTCTTTAAGTCCTCAAAGCTCTCGAAATCCCTGTCCTTCCTTGCCTCTATGACTTCCCACATGTGCTTCTTGCCAAGTCCCGGAAGCAGCTCAAGCTGGTGCATCCTTGTGGTAAGCGGCTGTGCTTTATTGAAGAAATCCACAAACTTTTTCTCGTTCTTCTTGATCATCTCTTTTATGACATGGGGAAGCTCTGAGCTTGCTGTGGCAGTCAGCTTTTCCATTGAGAGCTTGCCTGAGATGTGATGAATCTTCTCTCTCTTCTCTTCACCGATGTACACTTCCTCATAAGGCTGTAGAAATATTCCTGGTTTTGGCACCAGTTCGAGAAGCGTGAAGAAATCTTTTCCTATGGCCTGAACTATGGGAGTCTTTTTATGGGATGGCCTCTTGTCAAAGGGGTACCCATGCTGGAGGAAATCCAGCACAATTGCGCGATCCTCTCTTGCTTTTCTCTCTTGCTCCATTATTCAGCGCTTTCTTTCTTGTCTTCATCTGCATCTCCTGACTCTGCTTCACTGTCTTCACCAGCTTCCTCCTCATTTGCTTTTTCAGCTTCCTCTTTATTCTCTTCCTCTGCCTTTGCCTGCTCTTCAGCAGCCTTGGCAGCATCTTCCTCTGCCTTCTTTATCTTTGCGATCTCTGCTTCCTGCTTCTTGATCTGCTTGTTTCCTATCTCAATGTAAGGCTTTACTGCATCCACAATCTTCTTGAGATTGTCATTTGTGATAGTGATAGGATAAGAACCGAGCACTACTTTTGCCTCCTCGACATTCTGAGGCAGGGTATCTATTATCTTTGCTATATGCTCTGGCTTGAATCTGGGCACATTGAGCTGATCGATCTTGTCTGAAAGCTCCTTGACCTGCGAGCTGTCAAGCCCCACAAAATAGTTCAGGTATTCCTCTGTCTTCTGGGCTCTGAAGTTGAGCTCACTGTCTCTCTCCTTAATGTTCTTAAGGTCTTCCTTAAGCTCAGCCATTGTTATTGGTTTCTCAGATATGATTTTTATTGCCATTGTTAGCATTCCTCCAGGTCAGCGGATTACTGGCGTTGCAGATGCACAGGGTGGACCAGGAGCATCTTTTCCTTGCCTATGTCCTTTATCAGAACTTCGTAGCATCTACCTCTTTTTGACTTTATCCTGCCTGTCTTGCCATGGAACCTTGGAAAGTACATGCCGTTCTGCACAGCAGGCTCTGCCTTGAGCAGTACCTTGTCTCCCTCCTTGAATTCCTGGAAAAACTTTGTGACACTGATCTTTCCTTTATTTCTTACTCCTTTCCTGAGCTTGCTTCTTGTTCCTCGTCTAAATCCGCCTATTTTCTTCATTTTAAGTCCTCAAAAGCCCCCATATATGGTCTTATAAGTATATAAAACACAAAATGAATATACTATTATAAAAAGCTTTCTTTTATATAAGCAATATATATTATTCAACAATATATCAGTATAACTAAAGATTTATAAATTCTCAGTATTAGGGGATTACAGACTGTATAGCAGGTCTGCAGATCAGCAGGCACGACTGGACAGCAGTAGAATAGGAATGATATATCATATGAGGAGATAATAATATGGTGCTTGAAAATCTTGGAAACTCGCTTAAGGACACTCTGCATAAGGTAGCAAATGCTGTTTTTGTAGATGAGAAGCTTGTGAATGAGCTGATTAAGGACATACAGAAAGCCCTGCTCCAGTCAGATGTCAATGTTAAGATGGTGTTCGAGCTCACGAACAGCATCAAGTCAAGGTTTCTAAAGGATGAGATTCCAGGCACAATCAGCAAGAAAGAATGGCTCATAAAGATAGTGTATGAAGAGCTTGTGAAGTTCCTCGGAGAGGAACAGGATAAGATAGAGATAGATACTAAGAGAAAGCCGTTCAAGATAATGATGGTAGGGCTTTTCGGAAACGGAAAGACGACCACAATAGGAAAGCTTGCGAGATTCTATTCAAAGAGAAGCTATAAGGTGGCCACTATAGGGCTTGATGTGCATAGGCCTGCAGCACCTGACCAGCTTGAGCAGATCTCCAAGGATGTCGATGTTCCATGCTATGTTGACAAGAAGGAGAAGGATCCCTCAAAGATATACAGCAAGTTTGAGAAAGAGCTCGGCAAGTATGACATCCTGCTTATTGACACAGCAGGAAGAGATGCCTTATCAGATGACCTAATCAAAGAGCTGAACACTATAAACAAGAAGATAAATCCTGACGAGAGACTGCTTGTCATAGGGGCAGATGTCGGTCAGGCAGCAGAGAACCAGGCAAGAAAGCTGCATGAAGCAGCAGGAATAACCGGAGTTGTGATAACCAAGCTTGACGGAACAGCAAAGGGAGGCGGAGCCCTTGCAGCATGTGCTGTGACAGGAGCTAATGTGAAGTTCATAGGGGTGGGAGAGAAGCCTCAGGATCTGGAGGAGTTCAAGCCAAAGAACTTTGTAGGAAGGCTTCTTGGCATGGGTGACCTTGAGGCATTGCTTGACAAGGCAAAAGAGGCAATATCAACAGAAGAAGCAGAGGATCTCAGCCAGAAGTTCCTGAAAGGAGAATTCAACCTTATTGATATGCACCAGCAGATGGAGGCCATGAGCAAGATGGGGCCTTTGTCAAAGGTCATGGAGATGATCCCTGGAATGGGCCAGCTCAAGCTTCCAAAGGATGCGCTTAATGTGCAGGAAGGCAAGCTGAAGAAATGGAAGCATGCCATGAACAGCATGACAAGAGAGGAGCTTGAGGATCCTGACTCAATATCAGGCACAAGGATTGAGAGGATATCTAAAGGAGCAGGAGTGTCTACCTCAGAAGTCAGGGATCTTGTCAAGCAGTACAAGCAGAGCAAGAAGATGGTGAAGATGTTCAAGGGCGGATCTGAGAAAGACATGCAGAAGATGATGCAGAAGATGCAGGGCATGAAAGGAATGGGCGGCATGAAATTCAAGTGATCAGTTCAATTATTCTCTTTATATTCAGAGTGATGTCCTTTGAATGAAGAATTATCAGGATCAGCCATGGGATCCAGAAGCATGCTGGTTATCTCTTTGTCTATTTCCATCGGACTGAGCCTGTTTGAATGGAAGCTCTTTGAGGTTGCTCCTGAATAGAAGAACATCATTCCGTTCTGCATAAACATGGGGATATATCCCTTGACAGGCTCGAGCAGTTGGTCCATATCAAGATCGTCCCTGTCTTTGGCTGCATGATCTGCCTGTGAAGCATATAAATCCATCAGATGATCATAGAATGTCTCTGGCAATACCAAAGAAAGATGTATAGTCGGCTTCTCATCCATGGGAGGCCTCAACTCAGGAGCCATGTTCCATTCTGTTAGCCTTCCTAGAGTTCTCATTACATAAACACCTGGTGAGATGACAAAAGCAGAATATGGGCAGGCTTCATCTTGACTTAGTCCATAAAGATTGTGATCCCTGACCTTATCTGAGATTCCTGAGTCAGGATCATCTTCTTCAATATCAGAATCTTCTTTTTTCTTAGGGGTTTCAGCCAAGCTTATCTAATCCTCTTTTCATCTGCAGCCTGATTTGATTATGACTGGAAGCTTCTTGTTATTGCATGACCATGCCTCAAGTCCCTGAAGAAGCACAGGTGTTGCCTCTATCTTTGTGATCTCTCCGTAGCTGTCCTCAAGAGTGTCAAAATCAATAGTATATGTCTTCTCATCTTTTTCATAGAATACGCTCTCCTCATAGATCTGGCCCATGAGCTCATTCTCGTAGTACAGGTAGAATACCATTGTTATGTTCCTGAATCCTGAGTTCTTTATGGTTATATTGAGGTCTCCGTTGTCAAGGGCCTCGCACTGCCTCAGTCCGAGCAGTACCTGTTCAGGGCACAGCTTCTTTATCAGGTTCTCTGGATCGACGTATGCCATTGTCTCCTCTTCCACAGTCATAGGCACGTCATCACCATCCTCTAACTCAACAATCTCTGTAACATCCCTCTCTACAGCAGAGGATATGTCCTTCTCTGGCACATAAGATATGTTCCTGTACTCAGGAGTAAGATTGAGCGTCTGCACTTCTGTGCATCCGGCAATTAGGCCGGCAAAAATTATAATCAGCAAAGCATATCTCAAATTATCACCTTGAAACTGATATCATCTCAGTAAAGTCATAATCAGTGTCACATCACTGCAGCTATCACAACACCTATTATGAATCCCACTACAATGCCCACAGCAAAGTCATTTGCTCCGAGCTTCATGTAGTCTGTCTTTAGCAGGGCATGCTCACTTGATCTCTTTTCCAGAGATGATACTCTCTTCCTTATCTCTTTCACCATCTTCTTCTTTGACTCCATCCCGGAGACTCTGTCAGCAAGCTGATGATCGCCCACTACTTCTTTTATCCAGCTGCTGAAGTCATTCTTTGTCGGACTGACATGGTGGCTGAAAGACCTGTCAGCCATTATCTCAAGAGCCTCAGCAAGCTCTTTGAGATTCTTTATGTTTGTGCCCATGTAAAGCCTGAAGTGATGCTGTTCTGGCGCATCGTCCAGGATCTTCAGGGCCTTTTCAGGCGTTAAAACAGACATTGATCTCACCCCTTAACTCCTTAATCTTATGAATCGCAATACCTCTTTTCTCGCGTCTTCCCTGCCCTTTCCGCAGAGATTTACTGAGAGGTTCTTCTCATTGATCACATCCATGACCCATCTGCTGAAGTCATTCTTTCCTTCATTGGCATGATGACTGAAAGTGCCTTCATCCATGCTCTCAAGAGCTTCAGCAAGCTCCTTTAGGTTTGTAAGAACCTTGCCTCCATTGAGGTGGAAAGCATACTCTATAGGAACTGCTTCATTGATGTGTCTTGACTTCCTCAACTTTGTTTTAGAAGACTTCTTTGCAGAACCTGACCTGCATGATCCTTTCTTTGACACTATCCTCAGCTGGCCTGAAGAACTGCATGAAGCTGATGATGACTTTGTGGAGCCAGCTAATTTACTGCTCTTTCCTGATTTCTTGCTTGCCTTCTTCTTAGGATTCTTTGCAGGCATATTAACCACCCTTTTTACATGCACCATGCATTATCAGCATAATAAGCATTCGGTCTTTTGAACGCCTCCTGCGCTAATGCAAAATAGTGCCATATTGGCTGTTACTCATCGAGTATTTATTAATTTTACTGGGATTCTGGGCATTGACCCTCATTATAAGATCATTAAGTACATTCATGAATGTTATGAATCCATCATATGGATTTTCATAGGGATTGAAGTATTTATGCACATCTCCGTCAGAGAAGTACTTTGTTGACATGTAATAGAAGTGGTCGCTTGTCTGCAGCTTCCTCCAGGTCTCAAGCAGTTCCTTGTCGCCTGTGCTTATGATATCCTTCTCAAGAGAATAGAGCCTGCTTATTGCTGACTGCTGCATCTTGTTTCCCAGCCATGCGCTGAGATCCCTCTCAAGATCAGCCCATGAGAGTACATGAGGTACGTCAAGCTCTCCAACAGGATCTAGCTTTGCTGCTTCAGAAGGTGTCACAAATCCATTGTCAGGATTGTTGAGTATCTGTCCTGGAAGCGCTTTCATGAAATCAAATATTCCTGTGTCTGCCCACTGATGCTCTCCGAATGTCTCATAATCCATGAAAAGGTTGATGTTAGTGCCGTTGCCGTTTGCCTGGTTTACCCAGTCAACATATTTCTCTGTTGTAAGCGGCCATTCATTCCATCCTCTGTTGCTGAACCTGAATGCTATGTCATCGCTGAGCTTGTAGTTCTTGAGAAGGAGCTTTATCTTTGAGCAGCCATAAGGCCGGTAGACAAAATTAGGGCTTCTCCATTGCAGGTAATTGTCCCATCCTTCTGCAAGTATTGCCTTGTATCC
>WJJV01000036.1 GCA_014729495.1 Candidatus Woesearchaeota archaeon | reverse complement strand
TCCAGGATTTCTTGAGACTGCTTTTATTGCATTTATCAAATCCCCCGGCCCTGGATTTATTAATTTTCCTGTGATATTGTCAATCATTGTCTCCCTGTGGCCTCCTTCATCTGTGGCAATAACAGGTTTGCCTGCTGACATTGCCTCAACCACATTCATGCCGAAATCCTCATCCTGGGCTGTCGCAATCAGGCCAATGCAATCAGCGTAAAGATCTTCCAGCTCCTTTTCAGATATCCTCTTCCTGACCTCAATATTATCAGGAAGATTCTTTGCTATCCTGCCTGCATACTTGTCTGCATGATCTCCTTCTGCATGATCCCCCACAATCACCAGTCTCTGGTCAGGCATTTTCCTGAAAGCCTCAATCTGCAGCTCAATCCTCTTCTGTGGATAGAGCCGGTTCACAGAGAGCCAGAAATCTTCATTCTTCCTGTACCTGTACTGCTTTATAGGAGGATAGATGATGTCTGAATCCCTGCAGTGATACTTCCTTATCCTGTCCTGCACATTCCTGGAGTTTGTCACTATCCTGCTGACATGGCCCAATGCTTTCTGGAGCTGCCTGCTGTGCAGTGCTGCATATGAACTGAACACAGGCCTTGTGATGATGTTCCTGTCTGCCATGAAATCCTCATAAAGGTCATAGAATGCCCTGACAGGAGTATGGCAGTAGAGCAGGTTCGGCTTGTGCTTCTTTGCTGCAAATATGCTCCATGCTCCGCTCATAATGAAAAAGCCATAATCCCTGCTGAAATCGCAACTTGCGAACTTTACTGATGCAGATATCTGCTTGAGAGGAGGGATCTTTATTGTGCTTCCTATATCTATAACTTTCACATCATCAAACCCCATTTTCTTTACAGAATCCCTGCTGAGATCTGTTGTTATTACATCCGCATTCAGGGATCTGGCCAGCGTGAAAGCGAGCTTCTCTCCTCCTCCGATACAGTCTGCGTGGTCATGGAACACTGCAATCCTGTCCTGTTCTTTCCTGCTCATCTTTGCTTCATCCTCAGCATTGTCTTTACATGGCTCATTCCGTCCCTGAAGGATCTTAGCTTTGAATAACCTTCTCTTGGATAGTATGTGATGGGAATCTCCTTTATCCTGAGGCTGTTATTTGACGCCTGGATAAGCATCTCAAGAGCGAACTCCATCCCTCCTGATTCTAGATTGAGCTTGTCAAGAGCCTGCTTTGTGAAAGCCCTGAATCCTGAATGGGTGTCGCTGAACTTAGTCCTGTAGATCATATTGAACATCAGAGTGAGAGCAGGATTCCCGACATGCCTGTGCAGCGGCTTCATTGCTCCAGGAAGTATCCTTCCTTTGAATCTTGATCCTATGACAAAGTCATATCCTTTGTCAAGCTCATGCAGGAATCTTGGGATGTCCATGAAATCATAAGTGTTGTCTGAATCACCCATTATGATATGCTTGCCTTTCACATGCTTGAATCCCTCAATATACGCATTTCCATACCCCTTTTTTCCCTTGATATGACCTTTGCGCCAAGTTTTTTTGCAATCTCCTCGCTCCTGTCAGTTGATTTGTTTGAGACAATGATCTCTCCTTCTATCCCATTGTCCTCAAAGACCTTCTGGATCTTCCTTATGCATATCTCAATTCCTATTTCCTCATTCCTGCATGGCAGGACTGCACTTACATCAACCAATATCCTCATCTCCTATGCTAATAGTTCCTATGAATGTCCTCATGTCACTTCCCTGGCCTGCCATAGGAACAATCTCTTCTGTCTCAGGGATCCACAATCCGATCTTCATGTCATATTGGCCTGAGGGGATATCCGGTGAGTCAGGCACTGTGAAGACCTGCCTGTCAATGATGGTCTCTCCTGGCAGCCAGGTGCTTGCGGGCCTGTCCGGCATATGGTCATTATTGAATGCCATCTCTCTGTCATTGTCAAGGAAATGCACAAACACAACATAGTCTTTTTCCATGCTTTTCCTGGCTTTCCACTTGTATAGGATTTCTACCTTGTCACCTGGCATTATGTTTTCATCCATGATCTCATTATTCAGGCCAGAGTTGTCCACGCCAGTGAGCTCATAACCAAGAAATGAAACAGGAAAATCCTCATGGTCCGGAGCAATAAAGCTCAGGTATTTATTATGATCCTCGTAGACGCATCTCTCCACTTCCCTTACAAACCTCTCTTCATTCTCCAGGCAGCGGTACAGGGAGGCATTCTTCAGAGACCCGTCAAATGACTTGAAATCCACCTTATGGAAAGAAGAATATCCTGCATAGGCATTCAGCAGGACAATCAAAGCGATTGCTGCAAGGATCTTCCAGGAGTGTTCTCCTATTATGCTTTTCTTTCTTTGCTGTCTGAACATGAGCTTTTTCATAAAATCTGATGCATAATCCAGCCCAAAAGCGCAAAGCACCGCAAGACCTATCAAAAGATAATATACTGCTCTTGTGTAAGGTACAAAGTATGTGAACTTCAATACCTGGAACATTGTCACAAGTACCAGGCCCACTATTGCCCAGCTGAAAAAGAACCACTGCCTTTTCCTGAACGCATTGTAGAAGCCTGCAACAGCAAGTAATGCAGGGAAAACGCCAAAGAGCATGATAATATTGTAGTTTATCTGGGGATCTGTCCACCCATACTGGAAGTAAAAGAATCTCAGGGTTCCTGGCACATCAAAGAATATCAGTGAGATCAGCGCCAGAGCCAGGAATGGAAGGATGATGTAGCCAAGATTCCTGTCTAGCTTCATGTCTTTTGAACATATCAGGAATGCAAAATAAAGTATTGTTGTGAGGAAAGCGAACATCGCTGTCAATGGATGTATCAGGGCGATGATGAACAATAGCAGAACAGCTATGATGAACAGCCAGTTCTTCTTCTCCCTGACAGCAGCAATAAGCGCAAGAGAGTAGAGGAAGAGGAACGGAATGGCCATTGTGAGAGGAGTGAAGAACCACAGTCCAAGGAGATTTGTGTTTGACTTCAAAGAGCCGAATGCAAGGACTGCGAACAGTGAGTAGAGGAATGAGTGCTGAAACCCTCTTGTCGAGTAAAGGACAAGGGCAAAGAGAGCCAGCCCGGATAGAACCGCAAATACAGCAGCGAGATACTGGTATGAATGCAGTATGTCAGAAAATCTTGACATCACATTGACAAGCCTGATGAAAAGCATCTCTGTGTGCTGTATAGGCTCTGAGTGTATCTGGGTTGCCTGTTCGTGATTGAGCCTTTCAGAAGCAGCTATCCTGGCCCACTCATCAGCATGAAGACGATAGCTGTAATCAAAGTGGGGGCTGTATGTCATGAAGAACAGGAAGATAAGAACACCTATCAGAGATACTGCTTTATAAACACTTTTTTGCTTTCCCCCCATGGATTCCACTTAATCATTGTGATTTATATAGGTTTCTAAAAATCTCATATATAAATAAGCATATATCAGGACAGATACCTGAGAATCCTGGTCAAGAGGTCATCAGCACATCACTCATCAGAACTGCTTTCAACAGAGCTGAACACTTCCTGCTCTGGATATACCAGGATGCCGTTGTCTGTTATCTGCATTGCCACAATCTTCTTATGATGCTTTGTGCCCCTGAGCTTCAGGACCTCAAATGCATACTCTCTCACATTGCCTTTCTTGATAGAATAAAGAACAAATACTCCGTCTGCAAGGAACTCCTCAACCCCTGTTGTGCTGAATACCTTTGGAACCTGCTTTGTCTCTGTTATAAGGAATGCTGTTGCACCTATCTGCTCAAAGAACCTGAAGAGCTGTTCAATGTATATCCTGTAGCTCTCCTCTTTTTCAGTGAATGCTGATGCAATCGCTGTCAATGAGTCAACAACAACAATCTCCGGCTTGAAGTTCTTTGGAAGTATCACCGGATCTATATCTATAAGAAGCTCTCCTTTTGCTTTCATGAGCAGGGCATCGACAGACCGTGTTATGTCAAAAGGATTGAATCTGTGTATCCTGAGCGTCCCTTTCTTCTCAAGAGCCCTTGGATCAAGTCCAAAGTCCTCAAGATGCTCCCTGAGCCTTTCCTCAGATTCTTCAAAGCTCATGTACATGCACTTGTCGCCGTGACGCGCGTGATTATACAGTATCTGCAGGCTCATCAGCGTCTTTCCGCTTCCAGCACCGCCTGCAACAAGCACTGTTGATCCCTTTGGAATCCCTTTCTCAATAAGAGCATCAATACCTTCAATGCCTGTCTGCATGTATTCCTTGGCAGGCCTCTTCTTTGACCCTGATTCAGGCTCTTCAGCTATGTCTCCCAGAGGAATCCTCTGTTCCATTATCTCTGCTTCACTCTCATCTATCTTTCCGCTCCTCAGCTCAGAGAATATCTTCTTTCTCATCTCATTGACATCTATTCTTGGCTTATTTGAGGATTTGCCTGCTTTGCCTGCCTTACTTTTGTCTTTCTTGGCTGATTTTGACTCTTTTTTAGAGAATCCTCTGTCTTTAACATGGCCTTCCTTTACCTCAACAAGGTCAGATTCCTTTTCTTTCTTGGATTTATTGGACTTGCTGGATTTCTTGGATTTAGCAGGCTTCTTTGATTTCTTTTTACTGGTTCCAGAGCCTGAGCCTTTCTTGCCTGACTTCTTTGAAGCAGTCTTACTGGCCTTTTTCTTTGAAGCTTTTTTCTTAGAAGATCTTCTCTTTGATGCTTTTTTCTTTGATGATTTCTTATCAGATTTCTTGCTGGATCTGCTGCCTGCCTTTTTTGAAGTTTTCTTCTTAGAACTTTTCTTTTTTGAAACTTTCTTAGAAGTTTTCTTCTTAGAAGTATTTCTGGAGCCTTTTGAGCTGGATTTCCTGCTGCCAGACCCTCTGCTGCCTCCTTTTTTGGTGCTCTTTTTTTTGGTTTTCTTAGCCATAATGAACCACTGCAAAAATTAAAGCCTTAGGCATGATTAGCCTCCACTCCTATTTAAATGTTGTTAAATAATCTGTTGCATCAATGCTTTCAGCAGAATGCCAAAGCATCTGCTTACAAACCCGGTCAGTCATTCATCATCTCCTCGATGTTTAGGGCAAGATCCTCTTTTGTAAAAGGCTTGGAAAGCGATCCTGCTTTTGGATCTATCTTCTTGGCAAATTCAGATACATCCCCAAGGACACTTATGAACAGCACTCTTATATCTTTCAGCCTCTTGTCTCCCATGTCCTTTATCCTTGCGAAGAATTGTTCTCCGCTTTCCTCAGGAAGTATTATGTCAAGAATCATGAGGTCAAAATCATCCTTCTTGAGCTGGTTAAGGGCTTTCTTTGCTGTATCCACTGTCTTTAGCTCATACTTATCTCCAAGAACCTGCTTGTATAGCCTTACTGTGTCTTCATCATCCTCTACAATGAGTATTCTTTTCTTTCTCTTGGAACCATCTCTGATTCTTTTCTCGGGTTTATTTCTTGATTCCGAGATTTTGGTTTGTTTTGCCATTGATTCTTTTGCCATCATATCATAGATGGTATTATAGATTGTACTGTAGATCCCACCATGGATCACATCATATCTTTTATTGTCTTGAGCAGTTTAGCCTTGTCAAAAGGCTTTGATATGCTTACTACATCAGGGTCTATCTTGCAGAGCTCATAGGTTACATCTCCAAGAACTGTCACTGCTAACACCTTAAGCCTTTTGTACTTATTGCTGTCCTTTATCTGTGCAAGGAAAGCATCACCGCTCTCTTCTGGCAGAATGATATCAAGTATCATTAGGTCAGGTTTATGCTTTTCAAGGAGTTCCCTTGCTTTTTTTGTATCTTCTGCCACCAGAAGATCATATTCCTTATCAAGGATTTCCTTGTAGATATCTATCGTATCCTGATCATCCTCAACAACAAGAATCTTTTTCTTTTCCATGATATCACCTTTTTGGAAGCCTGACTTTGAATTCAGAGCCTTTTCCAGGAGAAGATTCAACATCAATGCTGCCATCATGCAATTCAGCTATTCTCCTGCATGTAGCCAGCCCTATTCCGAGGCCTTGGGTACTGCGGTCTCCCTGGGTAAAGGGTTGGAATATCTCGCTTATATTTTTTTTGCTTATTCCAGGACCTGTGTCCTTTATTCTCAGCACTATGTGGGATTTGCTGGATGAGCAGCCTATACTGATCCTGCCTTTTTTCGTGAACTTTACAGCATTCTCTAGAAGGTTCCTTATCAGCAGATTGATGAGCTCTGGGTTTGCCCTGAACCTGCATTTTTCTGATACAGCTGATTTCAGAGACACTTTCTCTGATGTGTATGATGAATACTCTTTTATTAGCCGCTCGACCATGGGCTTCAGCCTGACATCCTCTTTCTTTATATTCTCAAGGTTCTGCACCTTGCTGAGATTTACGATGTTGCTTATGAGCTTAAGGAAGCTTGAGGAGTTGCTTGATATCTTCTTGAGATTATCTTTTGCCTTCTTCAGGCTGTCTGTTTTAATATCTCTTTCTTTGACCTGACCAATAGCTTCCTCTGCAATGTCTGCCATCATCTTTATCTTGGATATGGGTGTCTTGAGCTCATGGGTTGTGTCTCGGAGTATGTCTGACTTGAGCTGGTCAACCTTCTTGAGATCCTTGTATGCCTGCCTCAGCTCCTCTTCTTTCTCCTTCCTTTCAGTTATATCCCTCAGCACTGCAAGATCCCCGGTTATCTTTCCCTCAGATCTTATGGGAACTGCATTGACCTCAAATGTGCTGATCTTCCTGTTCTTGCCATAAAGCTCTACCTCATATGCATGCACATCTGCCCCTGCAATCCTCTTCATGAAATTCTTTATGAGCACAGGAAGGCTTCTCTTTGGTATAAGGCTTTTGAGTTCCTTCAGATGCTTTCCGATTACCCTTTTCTCGCTCATGCCAGAATATTCAAAGAATTTCTTGTTGACATCAGTTATGAAGCCTTTCCTGTCAATGAGTATTATTACATCATTTGCTGAGTTGAATATTGTCCTGTATCTCTCCTCGCTTTCTTTGAGCTCCTGCTCTGCATTCCTCTGCTCTGTGATGTCCTGGTTGGTTCCTACAAAAGCTATTATATTGCCTCTCTCGTCCTTGACAGGAACTGCTGTGGTGTTCACCCAGATTGTCCTGCCTTTACTGCTGAGGAACCTGAATGTGGTTTCTCCTTCAACACCGTTTGATATGCAATTTCTCCAGATTGACTTCACTCTTTTCCTGTCCTCAGGATGTATTGCATCCGCCCATCCGCTGCCCAGACTCTCTTTCAGAGTTAAGCCTGTTATCTTCTGCCATCTTGGGTTTGTGTAAAGAACTTCTCCTTTTGCGTCTGCATAGTAAATGCCTATAGGTGATGACTCACTGAGCTGCCTGAATTTCTCCTCTGACTCTCTCAGCTTTTGCTCTGCATTCTTCTGCTCTGTGATATCTTCAAAAGTAGCAAATACTCCACAAGGCTTTTTCTCGCCTTTCCTGAATTGAGGTATTGCATTAATCTTGATCCACACATGATCATTTATCTTAGGGTTGAACACACCCATCAGCTTATCTTGGACTTTCCTGCCTGTCCTCAGAGCAACCATTGAAGGATGGTCTTTGCCTGGGTAATCCGAACCATCCTCATGTATTGCCTTCCATTCTGGATCCACTGAGGTCCTTCCCTGCATCTGGCTTAGTGTAAGACCAAGAACCCTCTCTGCAGCAGGATTTGCAGAAGTGATCCTGCCATCCTTATCCTGATAGACAATACCTTGAGTCATTCTTTCAAATAATAACCTGAACTTCTCCTCATTTTTTTTCAGGGCTTCTGCTGCTTTCCTCTTTTCTGTCACATCCTGGCCTATTGAGAATATCATCCTGAACTTAGAATTCTGCGACAGGAATGTGTTGCTCCAGTAGATTAGCTTTTCTTCTCCTTTTTTTGTGATTACAGGATTCTCATAATGATGCAGCTCAAGCTTTCCCTTGACTACTTTATCCCACACACCATGCATTTCTTTTCTCTGCTTCTTGGGTATGAACAGCTCAATCCAGCTTTTTCCCATCACTTCTTTTGCCTTGTATCCTGTTATCATCTCTGCTGCCTTGTTGAAAAGGAGTATCTCTGAGTTCTCGCCAAGCCCGATCATCATGCTGGGAGCTGAGTCAAGTATCCTCTCTGACCATTCCTTTTCCTTCTTGAGGGCTTCTTCTGCCTTCTTTCTCTCTGTGATGTCTCTCAATGCTCCTGTGATACCAATAACTTTGCCTTTCTCATCCTTTATAGGAGACTCATCAACTTCTACAATTATGGTCCTGCCGTCTTTTCTCCTAAGTTCAAGAGTATAGTTATCCTGCTTTCTTCCGGTCTTTATCGCTTTCTCTGTCTGCTTAAGTCCTTTTCTGTTCATTGGATTGTCAGTGACTAGCTCAGTCCACTTGATCTTCATCTCTTCAGGAGAGTAGCCCAGAATCTTTTTTGACTGGGGACTTACATAGGTCAGCCTGTGCTTTGTATCATGGATATAATATAGCTCACTGATGTGTTCTATTATGTTCCTAAATCTTTCCTCGCTCTGCTTGAGAACTTCTTCTGATCTCTTCTCCTCTGTCACATCCCTCACTACTCCTGCCACACCATTTATCTCTCTTTCTGGCCCATAGATGGGATTCTGTACATTATGGAGATATCTCTCTTTCCCATTGAGATTAAGCTTGTATATCCTGTCATGAGTCTTTCCTGAGAAGCAGTCATCATCTGCCTTCCTGACCTCTCTTGCTATCTCAGGAGGGAATACCTTTTCAGGCCTTTTGCCGATTATCCTGGCAGATTTCACTCCAACCATATCCTCAAAGGCCTTGTTGACAAATGTGTATCTTCTTTTATTGTCCTTTGAGAAGACTGCATCAGAAGCAGGATCTGTTATGTTATTCAGCAGTTCATAGCTCTGCTTTAGCTTCTTTGCTATCCTGCTTCTTTCAGTGATATCCCTTGATATTCCCATTACTGCAGTCACTTTGCCTGATAAGTCCCTGACAGGATTGAGGCTTGTCCTGAGCAATCTCTGCTCTTTTCCGAATACAGACTTGGATTCTTCCAGAAGGGATTCTCCTGTCTCAAATACCCTGTCTATCTCACCAGCATAGGATTCTGCTATCTTTTTGGGGAATAGGTCATATACTGTCCTGCCGATTATGGCAGTTCTGCTCTTTTTTCCGAACATCCCTGCTGCTCTCCTGTTGAGAGAAAGAATCTTGTGATCAGCTCCTATCATGAATATTATATCTTCTGCATCCTCTATGAAAGAGTAGCACTTCTGGTCAGCTATCTCATCAGCCTTTGAGACAAGATCAGTCTCTGCTTCCCTTACAATCTCTATTACCCTATCAACACTGCCATCTTTGGCGCCTTTAGCGCCTTTAACGACTTTAGCCCCTTTGGCTTTTATGGGTATTGCAGTCACTTCATAATCCCTTCCATCTGCCCCTTTCTCAAGAACTCTTACCTGCTTTCCTGTCTCAAAGACCCTGACAGCAGGGCAGTTCTCGCACACTTTCTCATTTCTCTTGTACACTACATGGCATCGCCTTCCCTTGCATCCCTCAATATCAAAGCCCTTTTCTCTCAGGGTCTTGTTCACCCACACTATCCTCATATCCCTGTCAATAACAGAGACACCTTCAGGCAGGCGGTCCAGAATCTCCCTGAATATCTTGTCAGGCATCTTTTGTTTTCTCCATGATTTTCTCCCTGAATATCCCTATCAGATATTTCTTATCATTCATCTTGAAGGCTGATGAGTTTATTGTGACAGGAATTCTCTTCTTGTTTTTTGTAAGGACTTCGCTCCCAACTGTCTTTATCTGCCCTTTTGCCTGTTTCCTGAAACCATCCATGGTCTTCTTCAGTACATCCTTTGGATGCAGCTGGTCTGCTTTCATTGAGAGCAGTTTCTTCTTTGAGTAGCCGGTCATGTCTTCTGCTGCATTGTTGCAGTCTGTGAGGTCTCTTGTCTCTGCGTCAGCCACAAATATGGCATCAGCTGCATTCTCAAAAAGTGCAGATAATCTCTCGCTCTTTTCATATATTTCTTTCTCTGCCCTCTTTTTATCAGTTATGTCCTGTCCTGAACTCAGATGGGATACAAAGTTTCCTTCATCATCCCTGATGACTGTGTTATGCCACCCGATCAGCCTCTGCTCTCCTTTCTTTGTGAGCACAGGATTCTCATTGTAGTCCATTGGGTCTCTCTTGCCTGACAACAATTCATTGCCGTACTGCCTGAGCTGTTCCCTGTATTCTTTGGGTATGAAGTTACTTATCCAGTCCTTTCCTATGATATCGCTCTTCTTGTATCCCAATATGTCTGCTCCCTTCTGGTTGATCAGTTTTACCTTGAAATCTGAGTCCACAGCAAGCATTATCACCTGGGAGAGGTTAAGATATTTCTCGAGCAAGCTTCTCTCTTTCTTCAGATCTTCCTCTGCCATCTTCCTTTTTGTTATATCCAGAACCGCTCCAAGCACAACCCTCTTTCCTTTAAGCCTGACAGGGTATGTCCAGACTTCAAGATTAACATGTTTGCCGTCTTTCCTGACAAGCTCAAATTCATCAGGGCCAGTCGGCTTTCCAGCTGTATTCAACGCCAATATCTTTACTGCCAGCGGAACAGACTTTTTTGTCAGCAACCCTACATCAAAGTAGTTCTTGCCTATAAGATCATCCTTTTTGTATCCTATTATCCTCTCTGCTTCCTTGTTTCCGTCAATGAACACCCCTTTTGTATCAGAGATGTAATATCCAACAGGAGCATAGTCAAATGCCATCCTGAATCTCTCTTCAGATTCCTTCAGCTTTTCCAGGGTCCTCTTCTCTTCTGTTATATCCCTTGACACCACAAGGATGTTGTATCCTTCTCCTGCTGGGTTTGGGATAGGATTGCCAACAGCATCCATATCATGCCACTTGCCTGACTTGTCAGGGAACCTGTATGTGAATCTTTCAGAGACTGTCTCTTCTTTCCTGAAAAGGCTGGATATCTTCTTTATTGTGTATCTGGCCAGGACAGACTTCAGCTTTTTCCTGTCATCAGGGTGTATCATATCAATAGCTTTCTTTCCCACTAACTCATCAGGGCTGTAGCCGAGCTTCTCATTAGAGGGATTAAGGTAGAGATATGTTGTGTCAAGCTTCAGCAGAGCAATATGGTCTGAGGTATTCTCTGTTATTGCCTTGTAGAGCCTCTGGTTCTCTTCTGCCTGATCTCTTGCTTCCTCAAGGTCCTCCAGCATGTTCAGCAGGGCTTCTGTCTTCAATACATTCTTGCTGTCTTTATCCTCAGCATTATCTATTGCTTCTTTCCATTCATCTATCTTATCATCATCCATCTTATACAATGTCTCACTGCTCTTTTTTATTGCCCTGCTGTTTCTTTGACTGTTTCTTTGACTGTTTCTTTGGCTCTTTATTGTCCAGTCTTGCCTGTGTCTCCTTAAGCTTCTTCTTCAGCTCTATCATCTTCTTCTCCCTTCCTATTGCGAGCTTTGCGAACCTCTCCAGCTGCTGCTTCTTTTTTCTAACATTCTCCTCTGCCTCTTCTTTTGCCTTCACAAGCTCTCCTATGCCTATCTCTCCTTTCTTCACTCCAACTTTCATGACAGCCAGCTTGAGGCTTGCGAGAATCCTGTCAAGCGAATCTATAAGGCTCTGGATCTCCTTTATCCTGCTTTTTCCCATCTCTGTCTCAAAGTCTCCACTGATTATCTTTTCCACTTTTGAGCTTATCTTCTTGATAGGTGAAGAGATTATTGAAGAGATCAGATATGAAGTAATACTCAGAAATACCATAAGGAATATAAAGAGATAAAGAACATTTAATATTATATCCTTTCTCTGGATAGACAGCGCCTCTTCAAGATCAATCTCTGCGAGCAGGCACCAGTCTGCGCTTTCTATGTAATAGTGGGTGCTGATGACACTGACATTACGATAGTCTTTTATTATTCTTGTTTCCTCATGCCTTGCCCTTATCTCTGCTTCAGGAAGATAGGCATGAAGCCGGCAAGCCCTGAAATTTGTTGTGTTGACCTTGTGATCAATGGATGGTTCTTCTATGTGTCTGAGAGGTGTCAATGCAATAGCTTTGCTGTCAAGCAGATATACATCCCCAGTCTCTCTCAAACCAGCAGCATCAGAAACAATATCGCCTATATGGTCCATGCTGATGTCTATTATCACAAAACCTTCCAGTTCAGTGCCTTTATCTACAGGAACTGTAATAGAGAAGAATCTCTCTCCTGCTCTGGAGATATAAGGATGTGAGATGCCTGCATCATTGATATCATAGTACGGGATGATATCAGAGATTTTGGCTCCTTCAATCTCCTTGTCTGTGGATATTATCACAATGCCTTCAGGATCTGTTACATGTATCCTGGAGAACTCAGTATGAAGCGATCTCCGCATCATTGACAGAGCATTATCCATTGAAGACTCACTGCCTTCTTCATCTCTGCCTTCATGCGACAGCACATCTCTGATCTGAGTGGTGGCTGCGATAATATCAGCCTTCTCTCTCTGTTCCTCAAGGAATGACTTGAGGTGCTGGGATCTGCTGTATCCCAAGGATTCAATATAATCTGTTGTGCTCTCTAAAAGCCTCTGCTCAGCATTATGATATGAATAGATGCCTCCTGCAATAGATGATATGATCGCTATTATCATAAGCGAAGAGTACATCATCCATTTTATGCTTATTCTTCTCATGTCCATCAATTGCTCTTGCCTTTGCCTGTTCTGTCCTCTTTATTCTCTTTCTTTTGGGAATGCTCAGAAGCGGTCTTTCTCTCTGCTGCCTCATCCTTGTTCTTTCTTTCACTGTTCTTATCTTCTGAGAAGAATTCGGATATCCTATTCTCAAATTCTGCACCAGCCTTCTCAGCCATGTCCTGCTCAGTGCTGGTGAATATGCTCTCTGCCCTGCTCTTGGCAGAATCAGCGTCATTCTTTGATATCACGCCACTCTTCTGAAGATAATCAATATAACCCATGACATGCTTGCTGTCAAGCTCCTGCCTGCTCTTGAGATCCTCGAACTCATTGAGACCCACAGGCCCGAACATATTCCTGAAAAGCTCCTTTATCCTGTCCTCCATTATCGCTCTGCCAGAGAACATAAGCTTGAGAGGCTTTATCTCCTTTACAGGCTCGAAAGGTACTGTGAAGTAGAATGTTGTGCCCTTGCCAGGAGAGCTCTCAGCCCATATCCTTCCATTCTGGGAAGTTATTATTCCTCTGCATATTGTCAATCCCAGTCCAGTTCCGCCTTCCTTTCTCTGAAGCGAGTGCTCTACCTGGTAGAATGGCTCAAAGATATTGGCTGCATCCTTTTTTGTCATGCCCATGCCTTCATCCTTTACCTTGAACATTATTCCATTCTCTGCTGTCCTTACCTTGATATTTATCTCGCTGTTCTTGGGAGAGAATTTTAGGGCATTGTTCAGGAGATTCCTAAGAACCTGCATTATCCTGTCAGGGTCTGTCTCTATTTCTGGAATATCGCCTATGTCTGCTTTTATATTTATATTCTTCTCACTCTTAAAGCCTTTCATCTCCTCAACAAGGCGTTCTATGTGATCTTTAAGGTCAACCTTCCTGAACCTGAACTTGAGCCTTCCTGCCTCTATCCTTGATACCTCAAGCAGATCCATTATTATCTTGTCAAGCCTATCTGTGTTCCTCAGTGTAATGTCCAGCGCTTCTTTCTGCTTCTTGTTCAGCTTACCATAATAGCCTTTCAGCAGCATCTGCATCTGTGCTTTCATTGGTGTCATGGGGCTCCTGAGCTCGTGGCTGGTTATTGAAAGGAATTCTGTCTTTGCCTTCTCAAGCTGTTTCCTCTCTGAGTCCATCTTTGAGAGCGCATCCAGAGTTTCGTTAAATCTCTCAGCAAGCTGTCTTATCTCTCCTCCAACCTTGACTTCTGCTCTTGCATCAAAATTCCCTTCCTTGACCTTGTCTGTCACATCCTGAAGCTTGTTTATCGGCACCACAATCCTCTTCACTGTAATGAAAGAAACAAATATTATTGCCATCATAATGACCAGGAAGATCATGATAAAGAATATTACAGTATCATTAAATCTTTCGTAGATGCTCTGTTTTGTCCTTTCCATAGACAAAGCCATGAATCTCTCAAGGGATTCTGCTGGAGAATAGAATTCATCCAGATATGTTGTAGCGCATACCACAAGTTCAGAATCTTCTACAGGCACACAATGCATGTATTTTGGCCTGACAATGCCGTCCTCATCAGCCCAGTCATAGAATCCCGAAGCCTCCTTGACCAGACTCATCTCGATTATGTCCCAGAATTCAGGAAGCTCGTCTGAAAGTCTGCTAAGGTCATAACCTTCAATATCAGGATTAGGATGCATTATGTTGATTCCGTCTCTTGTGTGGACAGCAGAGTATCCTGTCTCTCCGACAGTATTCAAAGCAAGTGACCTGAACACTGTATCTTCACGAAGCTCATCATAGCTCATTGAAGGGTTTTCCTTTAGGAAAGTATGTAAAAGCTCTTCGGTCCGGTATGCCTCGTGCTCAATGAAATTCCTGCTCATCTCTTCAACAACATCCTGAGTCTGCTCTATTGATACATTTCCGAATAGTTCAGTCTCTTCTATGAGCTCTTCCTCACTTACTGATATAAGCAGATAAGCTGAAAGAAGAGATATCATTATCAGAAAGATAAGCAATATAGAATACGCAGCTACCCTGAAGGTTATTCTCTGCAAAAGAGGGATATCCTCAGTCTTTTCAGGACTATCTGCTCTCATTTATTCACTACCTCTTTTTTTATCAGGAATCATCTTCTCTTCCTGATCAGATATGATATTATTGATATTCTTAAGATACTACATAAACTGAAAAAGATGTTCAAGGCATACAACATCTGATTCTGTGCTTCAGGAGTTGATATGCCTGATGAACTCTTAAAGCAATCACACTTGCTGTGAGTTCTGAGTTTCAGGCTTAATCTCCAGGATGCTGAAGCAGCATCATTCACTGACAATATCTTTTACCTTGGATGCAAGCTCGTCAATATCAAAAGGCTTCTGTATAAAACCAACCACATTGCCCTGTCCAAGAAGATCTTCCTTCTCTGCCTCAGATGTCCTGACCACGCTGAGATACGCTATCTTTGTATCCTTTATCTTCTCAACAACATCCCTGACAGGAGTCCCAGGCATCATTATATCCATTAGGATAAGATCAGGATTCTCCTTTTCAAGCTTCTCAAGGCAGTCATCTCCACTGTTAGCAGTCACGACCTCATAACCTTCCTTCTCAAGCACAGTCTTGACAGTCTGCCTGTTGTCAGGCTCGTCATCAACCACCATTATCTTCTTTTTTGCCATATTGCGCATTACTGCAGCATATGCTGCATATTCTGCATATTCTGCTGACTAATCGCTGATTAGGTGACTGCATTTTTAAATATTTTGGTGAAAAAATGCATTTCAGGCTCAATATCTTGGTTAGAAAAGCTTTGCATTCACAACAAGAACATTGGAGAAAATAGTGTGATCATGTTAATTAAGGCAGCAGCAACAGCGGACAATTTAATATACTAATGTCGGCAATAACAGAAAATGCTCTGCATTTGCAACAAAAATATTGCCGGCAGACGGCCAAAAAGGAGATACTATAACTTATATGGCAGCAGCAACATTGGATTCGTACACGGTCAGATGATAAAATCTTAAGTTAATAACGGCAACAACAGAAAATGCTTTGCATTTTCTTAGTTACAAAAGCTTCGCATTTGTAACAACAACAATGGATTCGTACACGGTCAAAGAGGAAAGTTTTTAACTTATATGGCAGCAGCAACATTGGATTCGTACACGGTCAGTCACTCGCTATGCTCGTGCCTGCCCTATTCGCAAAGGGAAAATGCGAACTTTGTAACGCATTTTCCCTCTGCACTCAGTACTCATCCTTGTTGCTGCCTAACATAACTCAAAAGTCAGTGCCACCTCTCCGTGGCCGGATTTGCTGCGCTTATCGGAGAGGCTAGGAGAAAAGTGCAATAAATCCTCTTAAAGCCATTGCCACCTTGCCGATTTCGGAGTATCACCATCTTGTCGGCAAGGCTAGGAGTTTAATGGTTCTGAAGGATCTATATAAAACCTTAGCCACCTCTCCGACATAGGGGTAGCAGCATCCTATCGGAGAGGCTAGGAGAAAAGTGCAGAATTATCCACAAAAAGCAATCGCCACCTCTCCGTGGTCGGGTTCTTTGCGCTTATCGGAGAGGCTAGGAAGAAAATGGTACTGAGAAGTTTACAAAAAGTATTCGCCACCTCGCCTGCATAGCATTAGCAGCATCTTATCAGAGAGGCAAGGAATAATTTGCAAGAGAATAAAATAAAAGCAATAGCAACTTCTTACCAGCGAGGCAAGGGGAATAATAATAATAATAATAATAATCAATAGTGCTGCTGGGATAATCTGGCAGCAGCAAAAGCCTGCCTGACAGTGCCATACTTCAATCTTCTGGTCAGATCACTCATTTGGTCAGATTGACCACATTATCCACGAACATGCCCACCTGGTCTATCAGAGTTGCATGCTCCTCAGTCTTGAGAGCGTAGAAGATAGCCTTTGTCTTGCTTGATTCTGTCTTGTTCACCAGATGAGAGATGAACTTAGCAACTGCATCCTTCTTCTCGTATATCACCAGGTTTGTTATTGAGTCAAATATCAGATACTCAAAATCATGCTTCAGGAATTTTGATATCACTAATGACATCTCTGTCAGAGCGCTCGGCGCGCTCACATAATAGCACTGGTCTGTCTGGGCAGGTGCTTTCCTTATTGTCTTTGATATTGCGTCAACAAAAACTATATTATCAGTGCTGACTTTATGCTTCTTGAACAGCTCCTGCAATGCATTGAATGTCTTATTCAGGGTCACATAGCATACGCTCTTGTCCTTGAGCTGCCGGATTATCTTGATAGTGTCCTCATTGTATTCAAGACTGGGCATAAGAACTAAAGTTGTCTTGCTCCTTCCCATCTCAGACAATATCTTGAAGTCTGTCATTTTCCAAGCATATCCTCTACTTTACTGATCAGCTCATCTATGTCAAACGGCTTCTGGATAAATCCTTTGACATTCTTTGGCTTGAGCAGGTCTTTCATCTCTGACTCTGAAAGCCTTACAACACTGAAGTATGCAAGAGGCTTCTTTACCTGCTTTACAATGTCCTTCACAGGAGTGCCTGGCATCATTATGTCCATGAGTACAAGATCAGGATCCTCCTTCTCTATCTTCTTCATGCTGTCATCACCGCTTACAGCAGTGACCACCTCATATCCTTCCTTCTCAAGCACAGTCTTGACAGTCTGCCTGTTGTCTGCCTCGTCATCCACTACGAGTATCTTAGCTTTTTTCTTTTCTTTGCCTGTCATTTTCTTTTCTTGCTGGATGCTTTGCTTTTTGATTCTCTTCTCTTAGCAGAGCTCTTCACTTTTGCCTTCTTGCTCTTTCCCAAAGCTTCCCTTATTCCTGACAGCAAGGCCTCTGTAGAGAATGGCTTTTTTATGAATACATCAGAATAACTGTTCATGAACTCTTTTCCAGGCATTATTGAAAGAAATACTACACTGGTTTTATATTTTTTCCTCTGCTCCAGTATCTTCAGGAGTTCATATCCGCATAGGGAAGGCATCAGGATATCCACTATGACCACATCAAATTCCGGTCCTGCAAGTGCTTCCAGAGCCCTTGATCCGCTTGTGACTGCAGTTATGTTATGACCATCTCTCTCAAGAACAGACTTTATCTTCTTTAGATCATCAAATTCATCATCTACAACAAGTATATTAACCATGCTTCAGCAGCCTCTTTTTGATTAAGCCAAGCTGATCCAGAAACAATATCTGGGCACCAGCCACATATTTATATTGTATTATTGACTATTATCAACATACAGACTATTTCCTTTAAATATTTTGCTGTTTTAGGTGCTATAAAGACCTGAAAGCCATTAATCATGCGAATACTGCAGCAAAATATTTTTAAATCAACATGGATAATCATACATTATGGCTGGCCAGAGAATGAAAAAGAGATCAGGTGATATGGAGATGATTCTTCAGGAGGTGCTCTCGCAGATAAAGCCTGCAAAGAGCGCGACAGTAAAAGAGGCCAGAGAATTCATCAGCAAAGTCAACAGCCTGCTCAAGAAGGAAGGGGTCAATGCCACAGCTGTGGCAGGAGGCTCTGTAGCAAAAGGCACTTTCCTCAGAGGAGATCATGATGTTGATATATTCGTGAAGTTCAACCGAGACAAGTACAAACAAAAGGATGCTGATATGTCTGCAATTCTCGGGAAAGTATTGAGGAAAGGATTCAGCAAAGTCAGAAGGATACATGGTTCCAGGGATTATTACCGCATCAGCAATGGAATACAGTATGAGATTGTCCCTGTGCTGAACATAAGGGACTGCTCAAATGCAGAGAATGTCACAGACTGCAGCCCTCTGCATGTCAGATGGGTCAATAGTTTCTCTGGGATGAAGAAGGAGATCATGCTCACAAAAGCATTCTGCAAGGCAGCAGGCATCTATGGAGCAGAGTCATACATAAAAGGATTCTCAGGCCATGTTGTTGACATAATCACTATCCATTATGGAGGCTTCCTCAGCCTGCTCAAGGCATCAAAGTCATGGAAAAAGAAGCAGGTCATAGATCATTACAAACATCATAAAGGAAAGGCACTGTTCAACCTCAACAGGTCAAAGACCCAGTCCCCCCTTATTGTGATAGATCCTGTGCAGCCTGACCGCAATGCAGCTGCTGCTCTTGATGAGAAGAATTTCAGGCTATTCAGGAAAAGGGCAGCTGAATTCCTGAAGAATCCCTCAAAGGATTTCTTTGTCCCTGAAAAGATGGATATCTCTGAACTTAAGAAAGAGGCAAGGAAAAGAGGAGGCAAGCTTATACTCATAAAAGCATCACCAAAAAGAGGCAAGGAGGATGTCATGGGCGCGAAACTGCTCAAGACCCTGCAGTTCATAATCCAGCAGCTCTCAATGAATGATTTCACTGTCATAGATCATGGATGGCACTGGGACAGGAAAAGCAGCGCCGTCTTCTGGATAATCACAGACAGGAAGGATCTTCCAAAGAAGGCTGTGAGGACAGGACCTCCTGTAAATGTGAAGAGGCATTACAGGAAGTTCGCAGATTCTCACAAGAATGTTTTTGTAAAGGACAGCAGAGCTTATGCAGAAGTGGAGAGGGAATTCACTAATGCAGAAAGATTTATAAAAAGCCTGTTCAAGAACAGCTATATCAGGGAAAGGGCAGGCAGCATCAGAATTGATAGTGAGGATGCGCACCATATTCCTGAAAAGCTGAGAAAAAAGAGTACAAAGAAAAAGAAGAAAACAAAGAAAAAGCATAAGACAAGCAACAGATGAGGTGATCAATATCAAAGCGATTATACTTGCAGCAGGATATGCAACAAGACTTTATCCTCTGACAAAAGACAAGCCAAAGCCCCTTCTTCCTGTGGCAGGAAAGCCCATGATAGATTATATCATGGAAAAGCTTGAGCCTGTAAAAGACATAGATACTGTCTATGTTGTGACTAATGCAAAGTTCTATGACAAGTTCTCTGCCTGGGCAGAGAATTACAGCACAGAAAAGAAGATAAGGATAGTGAACGACAATTCAACAAGCGAAGATGACAAGCTCGGAGCAATAGGCGACATGAAATATGTGATAGACAATGAAGGCATAGATGATGATCTTCTTGTTGTCGGAGGGGACAACCTGTTTGACTTTGATGCAAAAGATGTCGTTGATTTCTTCTACGACAAGAACGAGCCTGTTGTGGTCCTGCATGACATCAAGGAGCACGAGCTTGCTACAAGATTCGGAGTCGTTGATATAGACGGCAATGAGAAGCTGATAAGCTTTGAGGAGAAGCCCCAGAATCCCAGCACTACTCTTATTGCAATATGCTTCTACATATTTCCTAAGGACAAGCTGGACATGATAGATGAGTACATAAAGAAAGGCAATAATCCTGATCAGCCCGGCAGGTATATAGAATGGCTTCACAGGCAGACCCATGTGTATGGATTCGTTTTTGAGGGAAGCTGGTTTGACATAGGCAACCATGACAAGCTCGCAGAAGCCAATGAGATATACGAAAGGAAAAGAAAAGAGAATGGTTCCTGATGATCTTCTTATCAGGAAAGGAGCAATACAAAAAAGATGAGATTCAAGACACTATACCCCCTTACAGCAGTTCTTCTTGTGATCATAGTGTATCCTTTATCAGCATATTTCAGGTACCAGAGCCTTAAGTATCTTGAGGGTTTCCTGATGTCTGATTTCCTGAGAGTAAGCGCAATGATATTCATCAGTGATATCATATTGGCAGCAGGTTTGGGCATAGTCTCTGCATACATAATAACAAAGCCTCTATCAGAGATAAGAGATAAGATAATAAGAATAAGCAAAGGAGATATCGGAGTCTCTGTTGAGGACAGCAGGATAAGAGAGATGCATGACCTTGTCATGTCGCTGAAGAGAAGCGTAGTTAGCTTCAAGCTGTACATATTGAGGAAGAAGGATACAGGCAAAAAAGAATTAAGTGACGGTAAGAAAGCTGCCAAGAATAAGATTAAAGAAAAAAGATGGTTCATCAGCATCTCGCTGCTCACAATAATATCCTATATTATCTTAGCGCTCTTTATAATAGCAGTCTCATTCCTGCATAGGTTCTACTATATCAGGGGACTTACTGGATTCAGCTCCCAGGGATTCCTGATGAGCTCAATATTGCAGAACATACCCACAATGCTTATAATAATACTGATCGCATCAATAATCTCAAGCAGACTCTCAAAAGCTGTCAGGAATGTGACTGAGAAGATGAGAATCATAACAAAAGGCAACTTTGATGTTGACCTGACAAAGACAGGCATTGGTGAAGTGGACATGCTGGTCGACTCCCTTAAGCCAATGGTGTCACAGCTGAAGAAAGCCTCAAGGTCATAAGATGGAAAGCATACTGCAGATTATACTTGTAACGCTCCTGCCGTTTCTTGAGCTCAGAGCAAGCATACCCTATGGAATACTAAAGGAAGGCATGGGCTGGCCTCTTGTTTTCGCTGTCTGCGTTATAACAAACATCCTTCTCGCACCCATTGTGTATTTCTTCCTTGATAAGGTGATACATGTATTCCTGCGCATAAAGATTATAGACAAGCTTTACAATAAGTATGTTGAGAAGACCCAGAAAAAGATCCACAAGTATGTTGAGAAGTACGGCGAGTGGGCAGTCGCTGCTTTCATCGCAGTCCCTTTTCCAGGAAGCGGAGTCTACAGTGGGATGCTTGCAGCATACCTGCTTGGCCTGGGATACAGGAAGTCATTCTATGCAGCTGTGATTGGAGTCCTGATTGCAGGAACAATTGTCACTGCAGTATCTGTGTCAGGAGCTGAGGCATTCTTTTTCCTGATAAAGATGAATGGATGATCATAATCAAGAAGAAAGAAATGATCATAAAAACAAAAGTTTTTTAAACACCTGGATCCTGTTTATTCTTGTGAATAAAAATGGCAAAAAGTGATTGTATTCATTGTTTGTGAACTGTTCTTAGTTTTATTTAGCCAGTGCTCCAGAATCTATTCTTCTGCATTTCATGGCTAGCGTCAGCTAGCTCTATCTCTAAAAATAAACATTCTCTGGACCTAAAAAAGAAAAGTAAGTCTTTTTTGGTCCTTTTGCAACCTAAATGGTTTTTGTTTTTGATATAGCGTGAGCTATGAGCTCGGAGGAAAGAAAGATGGCAATTGATGATGAAGTGCAAGTTGATGAAGATGGAAGTAAGCTGGATTATGTAAAAGCACCAGAAGGAAAGTTTGCAGTATATCTTTGGAATTGCTATCCTCAGAGAAGGATGGTTAAGCCTGTAAAGACAGAAGATTTTGACACAGAGCAGGAAGCTATTGACTTCACAGTCCAGAATAACAGCAGGCTGGCAAAGGAATTATGTGAATGGGAATATTTTGTGGTGGATGATGAAGGGTGCAGAGTGTATTAAGGATACAAGATGTTCGCAGTGGTGTAATAGCAGCACATCTGCCTGTGAAGCAGAATGTCTGGGTGCAAATCCCGGCTGTGAACCTATTTAGGAGATGATAATATGCAAAGGAAAACAAAGGAGACATGGGTTAGGGCAGAAATAGCCAGCAAAGGAAAGATGCTCCGGTCAGGGATAGATGTCCCGGTATCCCTCGACCAAAGGCCTGCTGTAGATAAT
>WJJV01000035.1 GCA_014729495.1 Candidatus Woesearchaeota archaeon | reverse complement strand
GCTCCAGAACATTGTTGTGCCCATCTCTCCAGTGGAAGGACCCAGATTTCCAGGATAAAGTTTCTTGTGCTCAAAGTTGACATTGATTGGATATATGAATTCCTTCCCATCAAAGAAAGCCCCTACTGCAATCTCTACTCCCAGAACCCTCTTCTGAAGCTGGAACTCAGGTATCTTGCTGGCCCATGCCTTATTGTAATCATTCAGGACCTGAAGAACATCCTTGCCATCTTCTTCTTCACCTACAAAGAGAAGGCCTTTGAGGTTCTCAGCCTCTCCGCTGGGCTTTATGACATACCTTCCAGGATTCTTCTTAACAAAGTCTATTGCATCATCAAATGACCTGAAATCCTGGTAGGATATTATGTTTATCCCGAACTTCTTGAGCTCTTCCTGACCAAATGCCCTATCATCCTCAAGCCTGTCAGTGTAGGGGCTGCCCCCTATCACAAGCTTGCCTTTGTCTCTGAGATCTTTTGCTATTGAACCCTGACCAAGCACATCATCACATATTATTATGTCTGCCCAGTCAACATGATCCTCCCACTTGTTTACCTTTTGGATGAAACCATCAGCAACATCCTTGTCAATGGGGTTTCTTATGTAGAACTTAACTTCATGTCCTTCTTTAAGTATTCTCCATGCTATATCACAGATGAGAGCATCCCATGATATGAACAAGAACTTCTTAGGATCAGTTGTTTTTGTATTATTGTTCATGTTAATGCATCATGTGAACCATGACATCACATTTATTGCAGTATTGAGTATTCCCATCTTTACAGCTGATGTTAATCTCTGGGTGTCATACTTTATCTCTTCTGTCTCAAGAGCGTCTTCAATGTCATCAACAGGATTCTCAGATTCATAAATCCTCTTTATCGTGTCCTCACTCATCTGCACCTGCATAGTGGGATCCTGCATCTCTCCTATGCTGACATCTGAGAGCATGCCTTTTTTTGTAGTGACAGCCATGTTCACTTTTGAGCCATCCATCCTGATTACAGTGGCATTCACTCTTTCATTTCCGAACATTGACCTAAGCCAGCCAGGTATCTCTCCAGAAGTCTTGCCGAACAGTGACTTGAGCTCATTAGGGTTCTCGATGTACTGGTCAAGAATATCCGGGCTGTAAACAACGCTTCCTGTGGCAGAGACAGGATTTATTGACTTGTCTATTGTCTGGACAAGGAATAGGAGTCCTGCAGTGACACCCACAGCAAAAAGTATATATACAACATATCTTGTATCTAATCCTTTGTATTCACTAACTTCATTGTCAAGGTCTTTCAGTTCCTTTTCTTTTTTATCCATAAGCCCTTGGATACAGTATTGGTATATAAATTTGGCGGTTTTATTGGATAAGGTGTATAATGAACTTTGATCAGAAAGTCTGGGAGATCGCAAAGAAGATTCCCAAAGGAAAAGTCACAACATACAAAGAGATAGCAAGAAAACTCAACACAAAGGCATACATGGCAGTAGGAAATGCCCTCAACAGGAATCCTCATGGATTCCTTTCTGGAGGGAATGTGCCGTGCCATCGTGTTGTGAAGTCAGATGGTTCTATAGGAGGGTTTGCGCATGGAACAGCAAAGAAGATAATGCTCCTGAAGAAAGAGGGTATCAGAATCAAGGACAGCAAAGCTGATCCAGGCTCAATATTTCATCTCTGATAATCGCCTTCTCCACCAAATACACTGCTTTCTCTGCTGAATTCTCTCTTTATTATCTGGTTATACAATGGTCTGGCTTCATCATAAGGCATTCTTGTGTTCTTCAATCCTGCTTCAATCATCTCATCAAAGAACTCAGTGAACATGATCCTGACTCCATCCTGATTGCCTTTGTCCTCTGCAAACATGTCAGAACAGAGCATGAATGAATAAAGCGCAGTGATCATATTCTTGGGTTTTGACATAAGATAATACTCAACTCCCTGGCAGAACTCTCTGCTCATGCTGAATCTTTCAAAGGATCGTGTAAGATTATCAAACACCCACTCTCTGTATTTGCTTCCGTTCCTTTTAAGGCCTTCATGGACATATCTCAGATAGCTGATATCAGGATCATCTTTTCTTCTCAATAAGATGGAATCCTCTTTCTTGCTGTCATCACATGACTTGTTTGACCTTCTCTTATTTATTATCTCCATAATGAGAGGCACATCCTTTTCTGGAATGAAATAGTCTCCAGTCTCTGGATTAGGTATTGTCTCAAGACCTTCTACAAAATAAGCCACAGAATCATCACTCTTGTTTGAGAAAAAGCAGAGAACTCCAGCAAGCTCGCTTTCTATGCTCTTCTGAAGAGCTTCTGAGTCTATCTCTTCGCACAGATCATGATACTGAGCCCCAATCCTCAGGAAGTTAAGGCGGCCTATCTTTATCCTTCCGCTAATCGCAAGTTCAGAAAGATCTGCTGAGTTGACCTCATACTCCAGCGCGCTTGGGAACCTGTCTTCTGTGAATGCATGAATCCCTGCAGGCCCTCTTTTCAAAGTCTCTTTTATCACTAGGTTATCACTATTATGAGGATCTTAAGGGTCTGTTTATAAAGATTATCTAAGTAGAAAATAGAATTTAATCCAAATAAGTAAAAATAATTATTACTCTTTCTTCTTTGTCTTCTTGATCTCTTTCTCAAGCTTGAGCCTGTCAAGAAGCTCCTTGTACCTGTTCCTTATGGTCACTTCTGTCACTCCAGCGACATCAGCGACCTCTCTCTGGGTCCTCTTCTCGCCGTGGATAAGTGCAGATACATAGAGAGCTGCTGCTGCGATTCCAGTAGGCCCCCTTCCTGAAGTAAGCTCTGATCTCTGGGCTTTCTCAAGGATCTCAATAGCTCTTGACTGGGTTTCAGCGCTCAGTTTCAGAGATGAGGCAAACCTTGCTATGTAGTCTGCTGGATTTGAAGGCAGGATTGTTATGCCAAGCTCTCTTGTCACAAATCTGTAAGTCCTTCCCACTTCCTTTTTCTCTATTCCTGATGCTTCTGATAGCTCATCAAGCGTCCTTGGAACATCATGTCTCCTGCATGCAGCATATAATGAACCAGCTACAACTGATTCCATGCTCCTTCCTCTGACAAGCCCTCTCTGTACAGCAAGGGTGTATATCCTTGCTGCCTCTTCTTCTACTGATTTTGGAAGCTTCAGATAGGATGAGACTCTCTTCAGTTCTGCCAACGCAAGCTTAAGATTCCTCTCAATTGCAGTTGATATCCTGTACTGCCACTTTCTCAGTCTGAAGAACTTGTTCTTGTCCTTTCCATCAAGCCTGTAGAGGTCTGCTTTCTGGCCCACTTCTGTACCCAGGCCCTGATCATACTGTGTATAGGTCATAGGAGCTCCGGTCCTTCTCCTGCTCTCAGCCTCATCCCCGTCAAATTCTCTCCATTCCTGGTCAAAGTCAACCATCTTCTCTTCAACCACCAGGCCGCAGTCTTTGCAGATCACTTCACCCTTCTCCTTGTTGTAGAAGAGGTTTATTCCGCCACATTCCGGGCATTTCTTGACAAATTCTCCTGACATAGATATCACCATAGACAATTATCTTATATAATCTTGATAATTACCATACACCCCCTATTTTGTAATATATATTGAAAATACAATAAATTTATAAATAAAATTCTTAGGTACTATTTAAAGCTTTTGGTTTATATATAAGAATCTGGGAAAAGCTTAAATATTGTGGTTACAAAGCCTGATATAACAGAAGGATGACAAAAACAAAGGCGTTCTGATATTGCCTGAATAAGAAAAACCTTTATAAAACCACTCAATTCTATCATATTCCATGCCACCGTGGCACAATCCGCTCAAGGGTCTTCTTCATTTCAGGAGCCTGCTCCTGAAATTCCCAAAAACCGCAGTTTTTGATACTTGATCCGGCCATCAAGGACCATATCCTCGCTTTGCTCGGAATGGTCTGAATAACAATAACCTTTATATTTACCCTCTATTCCTTGCTAAAATGTGCTCTGTATTAACTAAAATGCCACCGTGGCACAATCCGGTACTGCGCCGGCCTTGAGTTTCATTCAGGATCAGGTCAGCCGGTTTCCTTCGGGATACCTTTTGGCCTAGACAAAAGGTCTAGGGCCGAAGGCCCGTAATCCCGGTTCAAATCCGGGCGGTGGCGCTTTTTGCTTTTTTATTGAAAATGGCACCAAGCCATTTTCATTGGGTTTAATACCCCGCACTTTAGTGCGAGAGGTGCCATGTTCAAAAATGCACAGCATTTTTGACACCCCAGAAATGCTTGATTTCTGAGGGTTTTCAAGACTAAAAATTTGACCATCTAAAATGCAAATCCGTTAATACCGCACCCTTTAGGGTGGGGTTAGGATTTGCTTATAAGATAATGGTCAAATTTTTATTATTCTTATATTAGTTATTTAGCTTTTTTATATTGGTCGTGGGGCCGAGCTTGTGAGTGCCCCACTTAGCTCACGTGTCAACGGAGTGAGCCGTTGTGCTGTGTTCAAATCCGGGCGGTGGCGCTTTCCTTTATCTCTGCTTTAATTGATTATACACTACTTTTACTGATTTCTTCCAGAATATTTATAAATCATGGCTGCATTAAATAGGATATTCAGATGGAGGTGGATAATATGAGAAGAATTATGATTGCAGTATCATTGGCTCTTATCCTTGTTCTTGCAGCATGCAGTAGCTTGGATGACACACAACCTGATGAGGGTGTGGATGTCGTTATTGCGCCTGATGAAGGCGATAGTATGGATGACGACAGCATGCAGGATGATGCAGAAGGCATGGACTCAGAGGTCATGCCACCAGAAGATGTACTGAGCCCTGAGGAAGAGGAAAGGATGATGCAGGTTGACCCAGGCTCTATCAATGAGATCAAATGCGATGAACAGCAGACACTTGGATACATAGGCTGCACTGACATGGATGACACAGCAGAGCTGACAATAAGAAACACAGGAAGAGCTGTTCTTGGAGGAGTCTATCTGGCATACCTTGATAATGATGAGAATCTTCTTGCTAATGAGATGGAGAAGTTCACTTTTGAGGTAGGTGAGGATAAGATTCTTGAATTATCCTTGTTGGATCATCTTGAGCAGGTAAATGTATATCCTGTTACTAACAGTGATGTGTGCATCAACAAGCCTCTTGTGATAATTCCAAGAACAAACTGCAGATAAATCATATGCATTCATATAGCAGATGATATTATCTGTTCATAATTTTTCCTTTTTTTCTGTAATTCTTCCATTTTTCCTGTGTACTACTCGTAGAAATTATGATATTCTTAGATATCTTTCATTCTTAGCGTAAACTCTGCGATTATTTCTGAGAAATTGTTATTAAAACTCATGCAACTATATTCTATAATGGTCTCAGCTAAAAGAGCAGAAAGAGAATCAGAACATAAAATAATTATTTGGGGGTTGCAAAATGAGCAAGAAGAATAAGGATCATGGCCCAGAAGTATTGTCTGAGGAAGAATTCAATAAGAAATACAATGGAGGCAATGGCGGAGCAGAAAAGAAAGAACAAGAAACTCCTGAAATAGACCTGTCATTGGATCAGGATTATGCTTCAGGAAAAGCAGAATCAGGAGCAGCAACAGGCTCTGCGCCAAAACCTAAAAAAAAGAAAAGGATGAAGATTGCCTCTTTCAGAGATATTCTGTTTCTTGGTGCTCTGACTGCAGCAACAGCGCTTACCTATACTCAGCATGGAAAGATAAATCAGCTTACTGACTGCTATTTCAGCAGATTCACAGATGAAGTGTGCCTTGTTGAAAAGCAAGATGCTGACCCGCTCGGTTCTGAAAGCTCATACTCTATAAGGGCAGGGCCTGCTGGAGGTTCTGAAGAGATGTCATTCACATACAACTCTTTCACAGAAGACCTCTCAATCGGCCAGGAGTACATAGACAGAGAGCTTGCAGGATATGATATTGACACAGAGCAGGCTATTGAAGCAATGTTCAGCAATCCTGAGAACAGGTATGAAGGTGTAAATCATGTTGTGAGCAGCATGACCCCAGAGGAGCTGAAGAGGCATGGAAAGGATCTTGCATCAAGGATACAGGACGCGGATAAGAGCTCAGTACAGGAAGTTGTTATCAATGAGATGCTGAACAATCCAGAGGACAATAAAGAGGCCTTGACTGAGATGACTAAATATGGTTCAAGGCTAAATCCTGATGTCGCAGTGAAACAGATACCCAGTGATGCTCTTGTCAGTGAAGGCAAGAGAAGAGGCCTCGACAATGTCATAGGATCTTATGAGGGAATGGTTGAATTCCTCAAAGAAAACTACAACGAGATAAAGGATTCCAGGGGTGATGAATGATGGGTCTGGCAGGAAAAGCGATAGCTATCGCAGCAGGAGCTGCTCTGTTCACAGCAGGATATGTAAGCGGATGCTCGAGTACACAGGACAAGGATTACAGGCTGTTCAGGGAGGAGAAGAATGGCATTGAGCAGGTGTATCTTCAGGACAAGCAGAATCCGACAGATGTTTACGGCATAACAAGGACAGACAGCAATGGACTGAAATTTGAGGATTACAGTGTTGATATCCATATCAGGGACACTTCAGCATCAGAAGTGAAGCAAGGAAAGAGACAGGAATCTAATGCAAGATCTACCATCGAGGATTCGCTGGATTGAAGCTTGCGGTTGAAAAGAATTTAAGGTTTGGAGGTAAAAATGGAAGAAAAAAATCAGGAAACAAAGCCTATCACAGAAGAAAAGGATAAAGCAATAGAGGATCTTTTTCAGAGTCCTTATGCTATTGTTGACGGCTCTGGTCACAAAAGCCCTTCTCCGATAACACCTGATACTCTTGGAAAATCGCCAAAGGCAATGCTTCCAAGTTCTAACATTGATGACATAATAGAAAAGATGGGCTTGTTGAGAGAGGGACTTCAGAGCTATATCCTTGATACAAGAGGCGAGGAAGAAGCTTACAAGCTGGTTAAAAAGAAGACTAAGCAGCCTCAGCAGGAAAAAGTGCCATTAGATAGAACACTTGATAATCTGTATGGTCTTACATGGGGATGGCCGGATATGGTAAGAGGGAGAACAGAGACTGTAACAGTGGAGAGGGAGGTTGAAATAGTTGAAAAACAACCTCTTGCAGTTGGTGAGCTCAGAGAGAAACTTGAACAGTATATCCAGGCATATCTTACAGAATTGAACAGATACGTTTCAGAGCTCAATAAGATGACATCAAATATAGACAGTTCTCTTAATGTGCTTGGAACCAACAGGCAGGAATGCACAAAGAACGCTCAGGAATCCCTGAAGACTGGAAAGAAACTGCATAAACACTGGCAGGCTTTGCAGGATAAGATAGCTCAGCTTGAGCAGCAGAAGGATTCTACATCAAGAGCAGATGATGCATATGTGGATGTAGTCAATCAGCTTTATGCACTCAGGAAGAATCTCGGAGTTACTGAGCTTCTTGTCAATGAAGCTGACGGAGATGAAGTCTGGTATTCTAACTCTGAAGTCCTGCTGGGCGCCTATGAAGAGACACTATCAAACGTCCAGGGAGTAGGGTCTGCTTTTGCAAAGAGAATAGACAGGCATGTTTCATTCATTGACAATCTGTTGTACGTCTCAAGGAATACAAATGAGGTTGTTGAAACAATTGCAGAGTCAATAGGAGTTATACAATCAGGATTGGATGATGTAATGGAATTGGCGAATTACTCAAACAATCTGTACACTATGGCTCTGCAGGCAGCTTCAACACTGGATCAGAAGGACAATAACTATATCATAGATGCAGAGACAATGTCAAAAAATGCAAAAGAATTTGGAGAAAGGCGCAGATCAAATTTTGAAGAGTCTGTCAGTTCCATAGAAACAAAATCCAGGCCAAAGAATATGCTTGGTGCAAAAACCGCTCATGGAGCTGCCTCACCAACAGTAGCTGATCCAGCACAGGCAGTTGCTGCACCCGGCAGCGGAGTTGCGGCAGGGGCTGGTGAACCTGAAGTGGTATATGAGACAAAGATGCCTCACGAAGAGGATGATCCTGGCTATCATGGCAATGGAACTGCGCCTTAGATCTTTTAATCTTTGATCTGGCCGAGGAATCTGGGCTTACTATGGCATCCAACAATCTAGATGATGGACTAAGAACAGGCTATTTTAAAGGCCTGACAGAATGTCTTGATAGGTTGAGCTGTATTGAGCAGAATCCATATATTCAGCAGATATCAGGTATTCTTAAGGTATATCTATCAGATCAAAAACATGAACAGGGCAGGATAGAAAAGGTCACATTAAATCCTAATTCAGGACTTCCTGATGGAGATACCTTAAAAGAGCTCAAGTCAGAGATTGACCATTCTAGAGGGTGCAGTTATGTTGATGCAAATGATCTGATTACATCTTTCCTGAAGAAGTCCCTTCTCGCAGACCATGGTGATGTTGATGGGAATACCAGAGAACAGCTTTACTGGTCAGAGCTGAAGAACCTCTCGAGATCAATAAATGGATTCTCAACAGATAGGCTGAATTACGAGTGCAGGGACAAGCGCATCAATATGTTCTTCACAGTTTCCAATTATTATGATTTCTTTAGAGACGGAATGTGGATAAGCTACCTGATAAACTTTTCAGAGCATGTTGAAGCAAAAATAAACGGCAATCTCCGGCAGTTGCAGATGTCACAATTCCTTGATGCAACCACACTTTTTCATCACCTGTACACTGAAGTTGGACTTACTCCCTTAGAATTAAAAGAGGGAGTGATTGGACCTTTTGCATATTCAGGAATAAGATCCAGGTCACAATACTCTGGATTATGCACAGCACCCGATTCTTTTGTTCTTGAATACTCAAGAAGGAGCATGGATTATGACCATACCTCCAAAGCCCGTGCTGTCCTGTGCAGCGAGAATATGGAGTTCAAGATAAGGGATGTTTCTCCTCATACTGCTGTGATACCTGTGGGAGGTGAATCAGATGTCTGATAGTATAGAGGATATCATCTACAACTCACTGAGAAAAGGCAAGGTTCCTGAGGCCCATCTGATAGAAGAAATCAGAGCAGCAGACACTTCCATAAGCGAGGACAGCCTTAATGCGGCGATTGCTAAGGCGCAGGAATCAATAGATAATGAGAAATCAGAGATGACATCATATCTTGAGATGGATATCAATGCAATCAATGAGAAGATTGATTCTTTAGGCAAGGAACTGTCAGAAGATGTCTCCAGAGAAAAAATCGCAGCAATGCAGGAGATATCTTATGATATCACCAGTATGCAGGAAAGATATTCTCATCTGGAATCTGACATTGTCATGAGAGAGCTATGGCATGAATATTCTGCCAGACTTGATAACTCAACAGATAAGTCCAGGAAACTTGCTCCATTAGCATTGAATACAGCAAAACAGCAGCTGGATAAATTAGTCTGGAACTTTAAAGAAACTGAACTGAATCCTGACAATCTTGATGATCTTAGAGAATATAAAAAGGACGCAGAAGAACACAAAAGAATAGCAGGCATGCTTGGAGAGGAATCTTCTGTTGCTGATGCTCTTATCAAAAGCCTGGACCAGTCAATAAATGACCTTACAATAAGCGCCTTAACAGAGAAGAGCTCCAAGCAGAAGCAGTCCTCTGCAGTTGACAGCCTTTACTCAAGATTCCTGGAAATGAAGGAACAGTATTATGATGATCCCTCATCTGCAAGCAAGAGCCGGATACTGAGCGAAGCATCCTCAATACAGACTGCATTATATTCAGCTGACGACAGCCGTGCAGAAGAGGTATCAGTCTTTGTCCAGAGCCTTGAGAAAGAGGTAGATAAAGAGGCTTCCAGGAGATTCAGCAGCCTGAAGCCTATCATGAAAGCTGGTGCAGCCCTGACTGTTGCCGGATTCCTTGTCTATTCTGCTTTTAGCATAGGTGTGCCTTCTGTGAGATATGTCAGAACTGTGATAGACAATGCAGTATCAGAGAAAAAAGAGGAACAAGCAGCCATTGAATCAGAGAGGTCAGAACCAAATGCAGAAACCTCTGCATATGATTCAGGAGCAGAAGACAGACATGTAGCATCTCATGAACCTGCTGATTACAGATCCGCAGGCACCCAATCAGTTAATACCAGAACCCCTACTGCAACCTCTGAAGCAGAGCAAACTGCTGAACCTCCAAGACAGAGAACCATACTTGACACTATTTCTGAGACCTATTCTGATCTTAGATACATCTTATATGTCAATAAGGAAGAGAATGGCACAGGACTTTTTGAGGTTAACAATGGCCAGCTCAATCCAGACCCATTGTATGTCTGGAGATCCACTGATGGAAACGGCGGTTCTGGCCAAAAGAAAGAGAGGGGAGACCACAAGACACCTGAAGGCATATACCAGATAGAATCAATCACATGGCTCAAGACCCACAAGCCTCTCTATGGTCCGGTTTCAATGCTTCTTAGCTATCCCAACAATATTGACAGAGGCGCTGAAAGAACAGGAGGTGGAAAAGGCAATGGCATAGTGGTCTGCGGGACTTATATGCAGGAAAGGCTGGATGCCATCAATCATGGAAGAGACATCACAAATGGAGGCATTGTCCTGAAACCTGATGATGCAAAACAGCTTGCTGATATCATCCAGCATGACTATCAGAATACTCTTGTGGTCATTGAAGGAAATACAAGAATTACTGAGAATTATGTCAATAGGTTTAAGCGAGAATGAGATTAAAAGATATTTGGAGGACTTTGAATACTGATATCACAGACCTTGTTACAGGACGGTCTGGCCAGGTAAGCTATGGCCCTGCCAGGTCAGGGAATATAGAGACAATAAAGTCTCTTAAACCAACTGAATCAGCTAAACATACCAAACATGCCGAATATGCCAGATCTGCTCCTGGATTCCTGGAGAGAAAGAGGAAGCAGATTGAGATGCTGTCAGAATCCTGCAGGAAGACCTACATGACAGAAGAGTCCTTCCAGAACGGAGTCAATGGAATTGAGCGCACAATATCAAGGCTTTGTAATGATATAAGCCTGATTCTGAATAATCCTGGTGCCTATGTTGACAGGGTGGGAAGTGACAGCTGGATGAACTATGACTATGTTCTGGGCAGTTTAGCCAGAAAAAGACTTCTCAAGAAAGGCCTTCAGTCAAAACTATCATCAATCAAGGGATACTGCACTGATCTTGAAGGTTATCTTGATCTAAAAGAGCAGAGAATAGATTCAATCATCGCAGACATCTCTCCTGTAAAGAGCCAGCTTGAGACATACTGCACTGAGCGCAGGAAAATAGGATGGCTTGGAGAAAAACAGAAGCAGAATACTGATCAGGCTGAGAAATATCTTGAAGCTCTTGATATGCTTGAAAGCAGTCTGGAACAAGCGCGGGAGTTTCTGCACAGCAAGCAGGATGATATCAGCCAAAGTGTGACAAAACAAAGAGCCTGCCTTGAGAGCCAGCTTGATGATATATCAAGGCATTATAATTTGATAATGAAAGATGGATCATATGGTATCAGAAAGAGGAAGAATCATCTGAATCATCTGAAACCAGCTCTTGCTGCCGCAGGAATTGCAGCATGCATGATTTCAGGAGCGTATATCACTGGGTCTCTTGATGGGATGCTTGACAGACAGCTGAATAAGGCTGTGCATCAGAGCTCAGGCCTGGTTCAGACCAGAACTGCAGGAAGGACAGCCAGGGATACAATATCAGAAGACAGCAGAGACTCTTTGAGGTATAGAGAGCATCATGCATCCCCTGATGGTGCAGATGATGCTTCTCAAACAGGTCCAGAGACGCAGAGCGAAATAGATCTTGCACTGCTGGATGCTCCTTCCATGAACAAGGAGTGCCAGATCAACAAGTCTTTTCCAGTCAAGGAGCCTGATAACTACAGGATGCTTGATGAAAGATTCTATGATATCCCTGGTGAAGTCAGGCAGCTGAACCTGGATACTGGAGAGGTTGCAGTATACATAAACAAAGATGCCCAGAGGATGAGCGTATATATGAGGACTGACTGGGTCAAGGCAGCTGAGTATATAATCTCAACTGGTATGAATGCAGGGGACAAGAGGAGAAGCGGAGATCACAAGACTCCAGAGACACCACTAGAGATTGGAAGCGCATACAAGGAACATTTCAGGATAAGCCAGATCCACAACAGCAGCTCCTGGACTTATAATGGCATAAGAGGTGCATATGGCCCATGGTTCATGAGGCTTGACTGCGGAAGGTTCAGCGGAACACACTACAGTACCAATGGCAGGTGCCCTATAGGCATCCATGGCACCCCTGAGAGATGGGAGCCTGATCTTGGAACAAGAGCATCACATGGCTGCATAAGGATGTATGATGAGGATGTTGATGAGCTGAGAGATATTGTGCAGATTGGAACACCAGTTCTTATTCCTGCTCCTGGAAGCACAAATGAGAAAGAGAGAAGCAGGGATGGCAGTATGTATGCTTCTGGAGATGAATACAACTCACATGTTGATGGGGATGCGCTGAGGTGAGGGGGGAACAAAATGTCAATGACACAAAATGAAGAAATTGAACTTAGACAACATATTGGGGTAATCAGCAAATCAATTGCAGAAACTATTGATGATACTTCAAGAAGAAAGGATTTCTTAGAGAATGTAGATCAGCTTTTGTTAGAGTCTATGTTGGGCGGTTCTGAGAGCTTATTATACAATTTTAATAAATCGTATCAAGTTATTGGATTGGGAATAACTGAAGAAGATAGTGAAATAGTAAGCGGAATCCACAACGAAATGAAGATTGAAGATTGGTATAGGTTGTGTTCTGATAAGGCAAAGAAGATGAACTGGCCAAAAGCCAATTATCTTATTGTTGAACTAACAAGAATTAATGGAGAGTTAAAAGACTATGAGAATATACAAAGAATGTGGTGAAGAAAGAAAGTCAAGAAATCTAGAAGATATCTTATTCATTGACTCAATAGACTACGGTCTACTATTCACTGATGAGCATCAAGATACTTTCTGGGTTCTTGATTATGATATTACAAAAAAAGACCTCCAAAAGACAGATGAATATAAAATTGAAAATTACTATCCAGACAAACTTAAGTTCAAAGATGAAGATGAAAAAGAACTCTTGAAGGAAATAGTTAATTTTGCTGAAACATACAATAAACTTATATCACTTTCTTTACCTAATCTAGCCACTCCTGAAAATAGGGCTGATCCAGCCAGAATTAGCAATCCAATAGGACTAAGAAATGTTCCATCAAGAAAAAGCATTCTTGCACTTAAGGAAGACATTTCAGACCTTTTTGGGGAAGAAGATTTAGTTTACAATGAAGTATCACTTAAAGAAATAAATAAACTTATTGATGTCAATAATAAATACACTTATTCCTTAGTGGGTAAAGATAATCAAGGTAATTTCTTTAAGTTGACGACTGAACATATCCAGCATTATAGAGAACTTATTCATAAGGCATCTGAGGCCATTCAAAGCTTTGTTCCAGACGTTCAAAATCCAAGAACAAATGTTGATGAAGATTTAGCAGGCATTAAGCTCGCCAAAGGCATGATTTATGATTTAAATAAGTTATATTTAAGTAAGAATAAAGTTGGAAAACCTAAACCAGGATTATTGGACAAAATTAAGAAAATAGCTTTTTATGAATTCAATATACCTTTACCAACATTCCCTTCAATCAATACAGACTATCTAAAAAAAGCAACAAAATGGGGTGCTGCAGCACTGCTTTCAGCCAGCCTTCTCTTGGGTTCATTCCAGCTGGGCAGGAATTATGAGAGAGCGCAGACAGAGAGTATCAACCAATATAATCACTCAGCGATTGAGACTGTAGAACAAGATAGCGAGCTGAATCACGCATCTAATAATCATGCTTCTAAGAACCCTGCATCTAAGAACCCTGCATTTGAGAAATACTTTAATGATGGATCAGTAGATAAGTCAGAAATAGGATCAGAAGATACACATTTTTGTTCTCCTGACCTAAACTCAGGAAATAATCCAGGCTATGCACAAGAACAGTCTGAAGATACTGCAACTGAGTCTTTATATATGTCTGCTGATAGATCTTCTTCTGCACCTGTTGCTGCAACCGCTGGTAAATCCTCTGAAGGATCTCGGATTGATGTATTGTCAGAGAATTCACAGAAAGAAACAAAACAAGCAGAGCTTTCTCAGATGATCAATGAATTCAGGACAATAAGCATTGGCCCTACATCATCAGTTCTCTATCACCTGAAGAACGCATCTGTTGACAATGCAGATAATACACTCAGCTTTGATGTTCCTGTAAGGGGGAATGCATCACAGGCATTTGCCTACTTCGGCAGCCACAGGACAGCAGACATCTACATGGCTGATATCAAGGATGGCAAGGCGTCGTTTACAGTGCCTCTGCCTGAGGGCTCATCTGATCCTGGAAAGCTGAATGTCATTGCAGGACATTACAATGAAAAAGGGGCTCAATGGACATCATCATGGAGATTCAGCATTGATGATCGTATCGATGATGCAGAAGAGATGAGCAATGCAGAAGAGATGAGCAATACAAAAGATAATGCCTCTAGAACTTATCCAGAAGACGCTGGCAATGAGTACCATGAGACAAGAGTATCTGACCAGACAAAAGTTTCTGAGACTCCTGAGCCTGAAGAATCCCAGAATAATTATGTTTCAGAGCCAAAAGTTCCTGATCAGGAGAATTCTGAGTCTCAGCACCATGATTCAGAAGTTCCTTTGTCTTCTGAGACAGAAGATTCAACAAAAGCTCCAATAACAGATTATTCTCCAGATAAAGAATATGATGGATTAGACCTGGAAGATATTGCTGAAGATAATAAAGATACTGAAGATGCTCCGGAGACATCTCCGCAATCTCAAAACTTCTATAAAACCAAAAAGACTCCAGACTTGGAAATCAAATCCCAAGATAGTTTAGAAGATACTGAGGTATCTCGGGCTTACATACCAGAAGATAATTCTGATACAGCTAAGATAAAGGATAATGAAAAGAACCAGCCAGGCATAGATCTTCCTGAAAAGACAGAAAAGAGAGAAGATAATGATTCTGCACTGGACCAGAGAGTTGAAGGAGAGTATGTGCTTATGATAAACAAGCATTATCAGAAAGCTTCTCTATTCAGGATGGACAATGAGGGACATTACTCTTTTGTGACTGCATATCAGGTATCAACAGGAATGAATCCAGGAGACAAGAAGAGAGCAGGAGACCACAAGACTCCTGAAGGAAGCTTCAGGATAACAGAAGTTGCAGACACAAGTGCCTGGAGGTACAACACAGAGAAGGCATACGGCAGTTGGGGGTTCAGGATCGACTGCGGAAGGTGGGACAGCAGGGGAAACCACAATCCCAATGGAAGATGCCCTATACTTCTCCATGGAACTCCCTCAGACGAGCCTTATGCTGACAAGTACAGAAGCAGTATTGGAGAACCTGTTTCTCATGGATGCGTAAGATTCTATGATGAGGATATCAAGGAACTCAAGGAGAATTACATGCACAAAGGAGCCTCTGTCATAATATTTGACTCAAAAGAAAGCGCATCAAGCAGGCTTGAGCAGACTATCAATCATACAGATTCTCCAACAGATGCAAAAGCAGATATGCCAGACTCATATTCTCATATGCCTTCCTATGCAGGCTATAGGTCACATATGATATCAGACAGCATGGGGCAATGGCTCTATGAAGAGCGTACAGATACAGATAAGACAATAGCAGAGTTAAAGAGGGACTTCTCAGACAGGTTCAAGATAGGGGATCCAGAGGCTGGCTTAAGCAAATATGCTTTCTATAAGACCATTGATGATTACGCAGCGCAGAATAATCTTAAGAAAGCAAGGAAGATGCATAGGGCTGCATATTCCTAATTATCATTGATAAATACAGATGATGGAAAACAGGCGGATCATTATCATGTCATTGCAAACAGGAACAAAATTTGAAATATACATTGAACAGCTCTTCAGGGACTGCGGATTTGATGATGTAGAAAGGAATCTGCTCTATATCAAATATGGCTGGTTCAGGAAAAGAAAAGCAGCTCAGGTTGATATACAGGTGGGAAAGAAAGGGATTGTATCCATACCTTTAATCTACGAGCTCAAATATTCATCAAATGGAAACATAACCCTAAGCGAGAATCCTGTGGATCAGCTTCTCAGGGCTGTCAAGATAACAGGGTACAGGCCAGGCGGAATAATCACAAACAAGGGATATTCAGAAGGCCTGAGGAACTATGCAAGAGCAAGAAAGGTTAAGCTCTATGACTCTTCCTATCTGGCAAAGCTGGAGAAGAAAAGAAGAAGCCTGGATGGGCATGGTATTTTATGCATCTCTTTTGCAGGGAAGGACCTTGAGCAGAGGATAGGGATTGTTGAAAAAGAGATATCAGGCATAAATCCAAGACAATATGCTAATAAGTCAAGAACTATCTACTTGTAATGATCTTTTCAGAATTATCTTGATTTAGTGTACTTTGTAAATCTATTCAGGCCTATGTCAGAAGGCATATCCATGTTTAATCTTGCTTTCTTTCTGGCATCCAGCCTGAGCTCAAGCTTTTTCAGGAAATTATATGTCTGAGAATTAAGCCTGTCAATCTTCTCGTATATGGCTCTGAAAGATTTATCATTGATATACTCCAGATCCTTAGAAAGCATTACAAATGTTTCCAGTTCCTTTCCAGATGCATAAGCAATACTAAGATGCGAAAAGAAATTCCTGTCAAACATTGAAGAAGCCCCTTCTGCTATATTCACAGGCATGGACATTGCAGCCCGTCTCATCTGCGCAATGATGTTATTCTCCTCATTCTTTGGGAAACCCTCAGTGATATTATAGATATCAAGGACAATCTGATATGATTCTTTCCAGATATTGAGTTTTTTGTATGGTTGCATAATGACAATCAACCATACAGATTTTATAAGTGTTCTCCTATCAAAACCGGAAAATTTCCTGTTGCGAATGCAATGTTTTCCTAAATCCAATCATTTACCGAAGGATTTCCAGAGCTGGGTTCAGAACAAATGCTATGAGTAATGATATCTACTGTTAATAAATTTGAATATAGCTTTCGCTATAAGATAAAAAAATAGAAATAAATGAAAATGCCATGCATAAGTAAAGTAAACGAACGATTGGGGACTGCATGCTGAACGCGTCGTTGCCTTCGCGCTTACACATCAGTTCCATCAACGCCATCTTCTATGGCGGTTCTAAGATGTCTCTTTTCGAGGTGAGCTTCGTGCTTAGATGCTTTCAGCACTTATCCTTTAAGGCGTAGCTGCCCGGCGTACTCTGTCGAATAACCGGTGGACCAGAGGCCTCGAACCTTCGTTCCTCTCGTACTAGAAGATCCTTCCCCTCAGACATCACACATCTCCAGTAGATATCAAACAAACTGCCTCACAGCGTTCTGAACCCAGCTCACGATCCCTTTTGATAGGTGAACACCCTCACCCTTGGCTGCTTCTGCACAGCCAGGATAGGAAGAGCCGACATCGATGTAGCAAGCCGCGCCGTCGATAGGAGCTCTCAGGCGCGACAACTCTGTTATCCCCGGAGTAACTTTTCAGTCATACCTAACCCCCATCAAGGAGGTATAGGGGTTCGCTAGACCAGACTTTCGTCTTTGAATCCAGTTTTATTGTGGATTCAATCAGGCTGGCTTTTGCTCTTGCACTCTACTCTCGATTTCTGACCGAGATGAGCCAACCTTTGGGCGCCGTTGATATCTTTTTAACGGCGTGCCACCCCAGCCAAACTGTCCGCCTGCAGGTGTCCTCTGTTTCCAGAGTTAGCGATATAAATCCTAAAGGGTGGTGTCTCATTGACGTTTACACTTAACCTGGCGGCTAAGCTTAAACAACTACCACCTACGCTGCACATCAGGGTTTATACCACAGCAACAAGTTACAGTAAAGTTTCACGGGGTCTTCGCTTCCCACTGGAGATCTCTGGCCTTTGCACCAGAAAAGGTGTTCGGG
>WJJV01000034.1 GCA_014729495.1 Candidatus Woesearchaeota archaeon | reverse complement strand
GAATCCTCTCCCTTGTTCTGGACGATTGTGCTAATGTTTATTTGTTCCATTCTTTCCTCATATATTGAATATCAATGCTGTTGGATTTACTTCTATATCCGGTGGCTGGCCTATTTCGAACAGTGTTGCGAATTCTATTTTGTCTGGATATTGTGAGCATGTGCCAGCGCAGTAATTCTGGGGCTCTACCCTAAAGTTGTATTCTCCGGGTGTTGCTGTTAGGGGAACAGTCCAGCTGAGAGTCACGCTTCCAGTGCCGTACTTATTAAGAGTGTCTGTTGTTTCTGGATCAAGCTTATACTGAATATGGTTTTTGTCTACAGGCACCCCAAAAATGTCAGCATGGCCTTGAAAGCCATAATTCCTGAAATATGCCTTAAAAGTGATTGTTTCTCCAGGATATACTATCTCTTTGCCTGGCTTAACATTGTAAGCGCTGAAATATGGTTCACAGTCCTGATAACATGAGCCTTCCTCTCCAGAATTGCATACTTTGTTTCCGCATAATGGACTGCAAGGATTACGTGATGGCATTGAATCTCCATTAACACCAAAACTTAACTGACTCTGAGGAATTGACTGATTGCAATAGCTAGTTGAATTACAACTATGGGTATCAAACCAGAAAGGATATTTTCCAGCATAATATGAGTCATCATAATCAGCAGACCCCACACATCTATAACTTCTGGATTTTATAATCTTATGCAATGCTGGACTGTTTGAGGCATATCCCCAGCTAAAACTGCTATCACAGTTCCTATAATACTTAACATAAACATAATTATACCAACTGTCTCCAACAGAACCTGTCTCCATAGTATTTGGTGAATCTACAGTGCTTTCAATACATTCACCTATATCTGTCTCACAGATCTCCTTAAGAAATCCAGATTTCTTCATGCAGGATTCAAGATGATGAGCATAACCATAGCAATGAGTGTATACTCCATTAGTATTCCATCCCCAGCAAGCGACCTGAGTGCCGGCAGGGAAATCAGGAACAGAAACACTCATGCTGCCACCACTCCATACAATACCATCACTGTATGTGCCCCCATTGTTATAATTGTAATCATCTTCAAAAACAATAGTGGCTGCATAAACACTAGGAATTATCATTAATATCATCAAGACCGGAATAAGAAAGGTCTTCCTCATGATATCACAACCCCTAAAATTTCCTCATCCTCACTCAGGCTAGTATTAGCCATTGCAGTCACATTATACTGGCCTGTGCTTGAGTAGTTCCTCTCTATGAATATCATCACATCCTCTCTGGCAGTCAGGTTTATGGCCTCATCTGAGCTTATATTCTCCTCTCCTGAGCCTGGTGCAAACAGCCAGGATATTGAATGATTTGAAGTATCAATGTTTCTCACAAAGAACTCAAAGATAGTATACACAGATGAATTATACAGCATTGAAAGACTGAACACATCAACCTCTCCTTTCAGAAAACTCACAAAAACATTTGTTGCATTGTACAGGCTGTCAAAAGGGACTATCTTCAAGGTGATATTTGTTCCTGCACTGTCTCCTGGAACAGTCCAGGCATAATTCAGATTAGTTGTTGCATTGATGAAATAATAATCAACAGAGTTATTGGAATAGAACAATGAATAATTGATCAGGTTATTGCTGTTCTGCTCCTGCCAGGTCACATTCAGCAATCCACCATATTCCTCATTTTCAACAGGAATAGTAAAGTTAACCTTTCCGCAGTCACCTGCAGGAACGCTGAGATTCTCCCAGTAATAATTGCCTATTCCATTGAAGCAGAAATAGGTCTCTCCAGAGACATTCACAGGCAATGAACTGTAGAAGTTATTCAGCCATAATGATGTCCTGTAGCCTCCATAGCCTTCACTGCCAGATATTTTCATAGAGTAATAGTTATCTCTATCATCAACAAGCACTGTATTGCCTGTTATATTCGCCCAATTATTGCTGACACTGACCTCAATAGGATAATGTGCCTGTAGGCTGTAATTGGAAAACCTCAGATAAGCAGGATCCTGAGTGTCTGAAATAATGCTCATATCACTGCTCACATCCAGCACAGTATAGTTCATGCTGGCACCATTGGACTGCAGGTAGTCATCAGTGTCATTATAGCATGTACCTGAATAAGAAGCAGCAACATTGGCGCAGGTATCGCTCTCAGGCTGCTCAACATACATTGTCCAGTTCCTCACGCCAGCATCTGGAAGATCAATAAGCCATAATGAGAAGTCATTGCTTCCGTCAGCAATGCTTCCAACATCCTTATCAGCAGAATCAATTGTGACTGATGTCCCAAAATCAGATGAATACATTGCTGGATAATAGCCATCAAAATCAACACCCTCATAAGAATAAGTGGAATTGCTGGCCATGAATGAAGTTATCCTTGTCCCATTACCTGAATTAAGGATAATATTATCTGATATGTTGATGCCTGCATTGCCGACTGCACCTGAGGAATAATCCAAAGCCTGCAATGTACAGTTCATAAGGGTGTTATTAGCAACTGAAACAGTAGCAGTGTTAATCTGCATGCATACCTTGCTGTCCTCAACAGTGGTGTTCATTATAAGGTTATTATAACTGTCAGCATACAGGCCAGTCAGCTCATTAGCCCTGATGTAGCTGTCCTCAAATGTATTGCCCTCTGCACTGCTTGTGATCTTCACAGCACCAAGAAGAGAACTGTTAAGAGATGTTGTCACATTGAACCTCCTAAAAATATTATTGTCAGCATATTCTATGTACATGCAGTAGCCATCTCCAATGCCAGCAGAACAGTTAATGAGGCTCACATCCTCAAACAAGCCATGATCAGAGTCATCTTGAGACAGGTAAAGGCCTTTTGAGTTGATTGCAGTAAAGTTGCTCATGATAACCCTGACGTAACCAAAATAATCAACTCCTGCCCCATCAGAACTAAGGCTGTCCTCTATTGTAAGATTCTGGTCAGTGTCACTCCAGAAATCAAAATGATAATTACTCTCAAAACCCAGAACATCACAGTTCCTCACAGTTATATTACCTCCATGCCTACGATAATATATTCCCTCATCATCCTCATCTCCATCTCCTGCAAGCCTAACATTATTGCAGTCAAGCACAACATCCCCAGAATTTATCACAATAGCATCTCCTGTAAAGCTATACTCTTCCCTAGCTTCAAGATCAAGGCCTGTGATATCAACACTTATATATGGAGCATTGGCCATCTCAGTGCTGTAAAACATGATGAAATTGTCAACTGTCTCAGAATCATCACCATCCATCTTCATAAGAAAGCCGTTGTTGTCAACACTGCCATTCTGCCATTCAATAATCCAGCCAGGAGGAAAAGAGGAGTTCTTCCAGCCAGAATCAGAAGAAGTAATATTGATATAAGGATCTCCAGCCTGCCATGCAACATAATCAGTTCCTGATACATTGCAGCCGTCCTCACCAGCCCAGTCAATGCTATCCTGAGTATCATTCCATGTGACTTCTGACTCCAGCCAGTCATTAGAGTCAGCAATCCTGTAAAGCCTTAAAGTCCTGTTATTTGTCATGTATTCCTGGTAAATATCAAAATATATGTCAGCACCTGATATTGTACCATTCCTCAATACATCATTATCAAAAACATTGTCTGAGAGCCTGAAGACTTCCCTTAATATCCTTGGAACAGTCTCGTGATAGTCAAAGCCAGTATGGATAAAATGTCCATTGCCACCATAATTACTGTCAGGATTGGCATCAATAAGGATGGCATCTTCACTTCTTTCTTCGCCAATAATATCCACTGTGATATCCTCATCCACAGCATCATCAATAGAATAGCTACCAGGAGCATTTATGACGCATGAATCAGAAGTGCCATTGACCCATTCAAGACAGCAGGTGAGGCAGTCAGAGAAGTCCTGGCCTTCTCCAACATAATAGTCAGTGAAGTGTTCAACACTGAATTCATAGCCAGTAGAAGTGATTTTTATATCATTGAAACAGTGTTCCCTGTCCACAACAGTCTCGTCCTCAACAACTTCCATAATGCTATCATTTACATTAAGGCATAATGGGTCATTTTCCTTATCACACACCCCTTTTAGTGTCACATTGCTCTTTCTCTCTATGGTCTTATTCAGGCAGTAAGGCTCTGCCTCAGCAAACTTTCCCCCATCTTCCCTGATATATAGTCTTGGTTTTGTCATGACAGGAGAGACACCACAATGAGGGATCATAACAGTGGCATTATCAACAATAATGGATGATGGCACAGAAAGCACACCCTCTTTTAATTCAGGAAAGTCTCTCATCTCTGAATCAATACCATTGAATGTTATTCGCAAACCATCTTTCTCAAGTGTTGCTAGATTACCATTCACATCAACATCATCCTCAATAAATCGCACATCACCAATCATGCATTCAGGCTCATCAGCACTGCCAACAGAGACCATCAATGAATTACCAGTGTCATCTCCAAGAACAGAATAAAATGAGTAGTTGCCTTGTTCTGGGCTGATGAGAGTGTAATTTCTTGAGAAGCTTGTTCCACTAACATCCCATTCAATACTGCTGACATTATCATTTATAACAGCACTTCCCCCACCAGAATCAAGCAGGGAGAAGGAAGAAGGAAAATAATCAGCAAATGTGCCATCAAGATGAGTATTGGCTACAGCAGTGACAAGCATAACAAAATTAGTCAGAGGAGGTATACTTTTTCCAGAGCAATTTTCACAGATTATGTTCCTGTCAAAATCAATTTTAGGGACAAGGGAGAAATCAGCCATAAGGGAAGAATAATCACTGTGATATAATTCTGAGAAAGGGTTTTCAGCATCAAGACTATAATCAGCATACAATACCTGAGAAGTGACATTGTTCATTATACCAGCACCAAACCTGCCAATATAAAGCTCAAGAGGGTCATCCCAATTCAAAGAAGCTGGGCTTAAATCCATTAAGGCGCAGCAGTCAGCAGAACCAAAGCAGGCTCTTGTTGAGCTATCATTATCAAAAGAATACACAACCCACTTAGTGCATAGCTTTGATTCCTCAGCATCCCAGCTGAAAGAAGTACCCTCAACAGTGAAATCAATCACACCATCAGCAACCTCAAGACCGTCATTATTTGAATCCCACTGAGTGCCAGGATTATACACAAGATCAATAGAGATAGACCTTTCAGCATCAGTTCCAGCCACAGTAATAGAAAGCAGAGCTATGATCAGAATAAGAGATAAAATACTAGAATCACCTATTTTAGATACTATTATGATTACCCCCAAAACTTAAATGTGTTGATATCTAGTAATATTTAAGACTTTTGTTTAAAATGGGATAATGCTTGCTTGGTTTTTATCCTTATTCTAATGAAGATATTCTCAAGAAAGGCATTAAATCTCATAAACGGCACTTCATCATCCTCATCCTGCACCTGTTTTGCTATCTCAATGAAATCAGGTTATAGTATATAAGGTGATGCTGTTTTATATAAATATTGTCATGCATTATACCTGAACATAATCCCTCAGTTGATATCCACAAAAGGAGGATCATCCCTGTCAGTATCATATGATTGAGAACCTTCCCTGCTTGTCTCTGGCATTGACTGCTGTGACTCAGCTGCATCCATGACACTTGTTTCTGGTGCGGGATTCTCTTCTGCAGCATTCTCTTCAGGCTTATCTGTGCTCTCAGCTGTATCCTCTTCCCTCTCTGATACAATGATATAATCTTTATCAAGAAAAAGATTTGGGACATCAATGCCTATGCTCTTGTATGCCTCTGGAGGAATTCCAAGGTCTCCCACAAGAAGCTTCTTTATGCCTGGATTGTTTGCCATGCCTTTCTTTGGCATGCCGAGAGTGATGCATACAGCACCCTCAAATGCAGGCTTGTGCCACTGTCCTGTTGACAGCTCAAATCCTGAAGGCACATCGCATGACAGCACAGGAGTCTCAAGGACTGTTGCTTCTCCCATAATCTCAGCTACCCTGCCATAAGGCGCTCCGCTGGTACTGTATCCCAGCAGGCAGTCAATGAAAAGGTCAGGCCTCTTGCCTATGCTCTGCTTTACTGGAATCCCAAGGATCTTTAGTGTGTCCAGATGCTGGGCTCCCACATCACTCAGGTCTCCTGGATCAAGGCTGAGGACAACCTCAACATCAACACCTTTATTGTGCAGGTACCTTGCTGCCACAAGCCCGTCAGCTCCGTTGTTGCCAGGCCCTACAAGCACTGTTGCTGTCTTTGGCCTGAAAATATCCTGAGCAGCATTAGCAATAAGCCTTCCTGCATTCTCCATCATCTGCAGAAGCCCTATGTTGAACTCATCAGGCATGAGCCTGTCTATCTCTCTCATCTGTTCCACTGTCACTGTAGGGATATTCATTTGTGTCAATCTGATTCACCTTCTTTATCTATATTCTCATTCAGAACCTGCAATCATTCTTTCTGGTCTGTTATGATATAAGAATCTTCTATGTCCAGCACAAGCTTTGCAGGACACTTCCTGTAAGATATGCTCATATCAACAAGCTTCTCATAAGCCTGCTTCTTTGACTCTCCGATCAAAAGCAGAACCGCTGTCTTTGACCTAAGCAGAAGCTTTCTTGACATGCTCATCCTGTCTTTAGGAGGCTTTGGAGAGTCATCCATTCTTATGAAGAACTCTGAATCATCATCTATTGAGTGATGATCAGGATATAATGCACCTACATGTCCGTCCTCACCTGCGCTGAGCAGCACAATATCATAACTATCACCGAGAACCTTGAGCTCTTTCTCATAAGCTCTGATTCCCTTGCCAGGCATGGTCTCTTTATAGATGAAAGGATGCGCGTTCTCTTTGGGAAGCTTTCCGCTATCTATCAGCTCATCTATGAATGTCTCTTTTGCAAGCCTGAAGTTGCTCAGCTCGTCATCTATTGGCACAAGCCGTTCATCAACAATGAATATGTGCACCTGCAGCCAGGGTATGTCCATGCCTTTCAGCTGCTCAAATACCTTGGGCACTGTCCTTCCTCCTGGAACAGCAAGGACAGCGTAATTTCTCTTCTCAAGTATGTCTTTAATAGCTCTCTTTATTGTATTTGCTGCTGCCTTGTAAAGCTCTTCTGGATCATCATCTGTTATCGCGCTTATCACTTTTCTTTCAGCCATATTATCCCTCAATCATTTTTAACTGCATTCTTGTTCAGTACAATAGTCTGAGTATCCTTTTTGCTGTGCTGCTGAGCCTTGATGAGATATGCTTGCTTACAGCTTTCTTGTTGGCTCTTGATGCAGTGGGGTAAGGATAGGTCTTATTAAAGATTTCCTTTATGCTGATTCCAGAGCTTCTCAGATACGCTCGCTCTTACTCTTCAGGACCTTCAGCTCCCCTGGATTCCTCAACCTCTTCGCAGGTGCACTCACCGCAGTCCTTGCATCCTCCGCAGTCTGGGCAGATGTTGGTTCCTCTGCATTTATCGCACTTGTTCTTTCCTTCCTCCATCTTCTATACCTCCTTTATGTATCAGAATCCTGATGTTGATGGTCACTCACCCTGGCACTCGCAGCAGTCCCTGCACTTTTCGCATCTAGGGCATACCTCATCAACTTCTTCATCGCATGACCTGCATCTCATATTATCACCTGTATCACTCTTTTATCATCATTTTCTTCCTGCAAGCTTTTTTGCTGCTCTGACTATTGCTGAACTGTCTATGCCATACTTCTTTCTCAGCTTCTCAGGAGCGCCTGACCTGGGCATCTCCTTTATGTATAGCCTCACTGCATTTCCTGTAACATCCTCCACAGCACATCCTATTCCGCCGTCATAATGATCCTCAACAACTATCACATTATTCCTGCACTCCCTGGCATTCATGAGCAGTTTTGTAGTGTCAACAGGCTTTACTGAATAGAGGTCAATCACTCTGGCATCTATTCCCTCTTTGCTGAGTTTATCATATGCCTTTAGAGCCTCATGGACTGTTACTCCAGCAGCCACAATCAGCAACTTGTCCTTCTTTGTCTTCTTAATGACTTTCAGTCCTCCTATTGGAAACTTCTCATTGCTGCTGTATATCACAGGAGTCTTCTCCCTTGTTGTCCTGATATAGGATATTCCTGCATGCTTTGCTGTCTCTTTTACGCATACCTCTGCTGATACTGCATCGCAGGGATATAATACAGCTGAATCTGGAGTGCTTATGAACATTGATATATCCTCAAGACCCATCTGGGAAGGCCCATCCTGGCCTATGCTAACTCCTGCATGGCTTCCGCATAGCTTGATGTTTGATCCTGAATATGCTGCCATCCTTATGAAGTCATGGGCTCTTGTGAGGAATGCAGAGAATGTGGCTGCAAAAGGAACAAGTCCTTTTGCAGAGAATCCCTGGGCCATGCCCAGCATGTTCTGCTCTGCGATGAATGATTCAAAGCTCCTCTTTGGGAATTCCTTGAAGAAAAAACCTGTCCTTGTGGAGTTCTTCACATCCCCGTCAATGACAACAGCATCATTATTGCTCTTTCCCAGCCTAACAAGGGCATTGCCATAGGCTGTCCTTGTCGCAACCATCTCTCCGGATCTGTACTTGCCTGGTTTGAATGATTTTCTGCTGTATCTTATCTTTTCTGCTTTTCTTATGCCTGACCTGAGCTTTATGTCAGTATTGCCTTTGGCCTGAAGTGACTTGACAGCTCTCTGCATCATGTCTTTCTCAAAAGGCTTGCCATGCCAGCCATCCTTATCTTCAACTTCTGGAAAGCCTTTTCCTTTCATTGTCCTTGCAAGTATGGCAAGAGGCTTTCCTGTTCTCCTCTTCTTCCCCAATGCTCTGAGCAATGCATTTATATCATGTCCTTCTATTATCACAGAATCCCAGCCAAACGCATCGAACTTTGCCTTGTATCTCTTCATATTGTGGCCGTGCATTGTCTCCTGGGACTGGCCAAGCCTGTTCACATCAACTATTGCAGTCAGGTTGTCTGCTTTGTGGTATGCAGCTGCATTGGCAGCTTCCCATACAGAGCCTTCTGCCATCTCACCGTCACCGAGAAGCACATAGACAATTCCTTTCTCTTTCTTGACTCTATTTGCCAGGGCCATGCCAAGGCCTGCTGAGAGTCCCTGCCCAAGGCTGCCTGTGGCAATATGTATCATGCTCATGTTCTTTGTTGGATGCCCTTCAAGAGTGCTGTCTATCTTCCTGAGATCCTTAAGCCTGCTCACAGGGAATATCCCTGCTTCTGCATAAGCTGCCCACAGTATCGGAGCAGCATGGCCTTTTGAAAGAATGAAATCATCGCTCTTGTTCATCACAGAGAAGAAGAGGCAGCTCATTATGTCTGCGCATGACATGCATGTTGTGGGATGGCCTGAACCTGCTTCAGTGGTTGACATGATGGAATGGATGCGAAGCTTGTTGGCCATATCCTTCAATTGTTTAGGACTCACCATCTTTTATGATTGTTAATATCCTGCATTATATAAAAGTTATGGCTTTGG
>WJJV01000033.1 GCA_014729495.1 Candidatus Woesearchaeota archaeon | reverse complement strand
CAATGTTGGAGGAGATATACTTCTGTCGATACATTTCAATGGAGGGGATCCTTCAGTCACAGGGGTGGAGTCATTCTATGGGGAACTGAACTATGGTGCATATGGAGGTGACCCTGTAAATGATATTGCATTCTGTGAGTTCATTGTTCCTGAAGTAAAGAACATACTCGGAAGCTCTCTCAGAGGGACTGATGGCATAAAACCAGACACAGAAACAGCAGTGGGATCGCTTGGAATCCTGAGATACAGTGATATGCCTGCATGCCTGATAGAGATGGAGTTTATCAGTGCGCAGAAAGAGATAATGTTCAAGAATGTTTATTTCAAGGATTATAAATCTCTTTTCTTAAGTGAATTATATCAGGATGAAGCAGCAATATCATTAAAGAAAGCAATACTTGATTATTATGGATTGACTGAAGAAGGTCTTCCTACAAATGATGTTGGTGGTGGAGATTTAGGAGATCCATTAGGGGATAATACTTATTATATCGCTGAGGATATAGATCCTTTGATGTGTTCTGAAAATAATAGATTTAATAGCATTTTCAAAGGTTTTGTTTACCCAGTCAACGCAACATATGGCAAGAGAGTTGTAAGGACAAATTGGGCGGGTTCCTACAGAGATTCAACATGTACAATTCCTTATGCAGGTAGGCATCCTGGAGTAGATTTAGATGATAGAGAATTAGCAGGCATGTATTATAGTACGATTCATGCTATTACTGATGGGGAAGTCATTTCAGTAAAACAAGGCTGTATTAAAGGAGATTATGGGTGCAATGGTGGGTGGGGTAATTATGTTATCATCAGACATAATCATGTTCCGTCCCCATATGATCCTTTTGAACCAGTTAACATTACATCAGCTTATGCTCATCTTTATAGCATAGATGTATCTGAAGGCCAGATTGTAAAGCCAGGTGATGTTATAGGTATAATGGGTACAACTGGCGCATCAAGTGGAGAGCATCTTCATTTTCAGATAGATAGAGATGTGGATCTTGAGATAAATCCTTATAAATTTACTTGGTTGCCAAGTTGGGTGGATAATATAAGTCCTTTCACTTGGTATAATTCAAAAACTAAAGAATGGGTATATTCTCAATGGAATATTCCTGAGAATATTTCGGTATACCTTGATTTATCAGGTCCTGGGAAGCCTTTGTATCACTCTGCAAATTATAACCATGAAAATCACCCAACAGATGAATATGGAGAGTATTTACCTCAAAAATTGCATGAATTGACAATAGATCCTTTGCCTTATATGCATAAGTATCCTTATGGTAAAGTAGCATGGCAGTATCTCTTTGGAGGAGAAAGAGGAATAAGATATTTCCTCAATCATCCTGATGGGACTATTGTCAAGGAAGCAGGTGACGAAACCAAGTATTACATTGATGGCGGTAAATTAAGAGAAATTCCTATGTGGCAGTATATTGAAGAGAACGCACTTAATGTAACAGCAACAATAACTCCAATGGAGATGAAGAGCTATCAGAAGAGTAACCAGCCTCTTACTTATCCTGATGGAACTTTATTCCATTTTAATGATAGGTATTACATCGTTTCTGAACAGAAAAAACTGGAGTTTGTGAAGTGTGTTTATTGTTTCAAAATGCCCTATAGGGAATTAGGCTATGAGTTTGAGCAGTTCATTCCAATCTCACAAGAAGCATTCGATTCATTTGAGTACAGCGGCCAGATTGGCAACTGGGATGAACATCCAGTAGGTTCATATGTGTATAACACAAATGATGGCATATATTATCTTATAGGAAAAGATAATGGACAGACAATAATGAATCCAATATACACTGATGATATCAGGGCTTCAAGAGGGTTGCGTGATTTATCTGAGAAGACAGACTGGGTAAAGTCTTCAATTGCATTGGCAGAAGACAGTATATCTTATGAAAAAGGTGACTCGGTCGGATTAAGATCAGGAACGTTAGTTAAACCAAGGACTGAACGAGATGTTTATTTAGTATATGGAGATACTCTTAGGAAGATCAAGGATCAATCTGACTTCTGGGCAATGGGTTACTCATTCAATGATGTTTTGGAAATTCCAGATGCAGTATTTACACATCTTCCTCATTTTAGAGGGCCTGATATATCAATACAAAGTGAGATATTAAGGTTTATGATGACTGATCCTACAGAGGACAAAGTGTATATTGTATTCCCTGATGTAGATGACATTGAGTCAGTAAATATCTATATTATGGATGAAAACTATGATCCGGTGGGTATACCTTTCTATGATGAAAATCTAGATGCTTGTGTGGATATATCATTGGATATCAGTTCATCAGCAGCAAAGTATGTCTATATTGGAGCAACTGATGTAGGAGGACAACTTCATGAATATATTGATCCCTTGGACTATGCTGGTTCAGATGAAAAGTTTGAGCAGGAAGTCAATAACACTGCATTGAGACTTGAGATGAATCTAACAGAAGTTTTTGCCCCTGGCCAAGACCATCATATTGATGTAAACTACACAGAAGACAACCAAACCAATACAACAAACATAACCAACGAAACAACCGGCTATCAGTATGTGAATGTGAGTTTTGGCCTTAGCCACTTTGAAGGATTCATTGATCCTGTGGATATCGGTTCAGACTGCATTGCAGACTCAAACTTCAGTGTGACTGGCTCATCACAGTTCAGCCTCTGCCCCGGAACATATCCCGGCCAGCTGATAATCAACTCAAGCAATGTCGAGATTGACCTGAATGGAGCTGAGCTTACCGGAGGTATAGTGGCCTACTCAGGATACAATATGTCTGAGATGCAGGCCATGATGGAAGGTATTGATCCACTGAAGCTCACAAGACAGGAGATAAATGACATGATTGATACAATCCCAAGATTTGAGAACATCACAGTAAAGAATGGAGTCTTCAGCGGAAAAGGACTCAACATAAGCGCTGTGAAGAATGCTGTCATAATTGATAATGAATTCACAGACTCTGGCATCTTCCTTGGAGCAGTCAATGCTGAAGTCAGAGGCAACATATTCAATGGTTCAGACAGTAATGCCCTGCTTTTTGGAGGAGGGGATTCTCTGATAGCTGATAATTCAATATCAGGAACCTTTGGCCAGGGAATAGCTGCAGTAGGATTCAATATCACTGTTGATTCAAACAATATCTCTGGATCCAGCAAAGGGATAGGTTCTATTGGGATGTGGCATAGACTGATAAACAATAAGATAACAGGAGCAAAGGAGGGAATATCAGGCCTCTTTTTTGTAGAATCCAGCATCTCTGGCAATATTATAACCTCAGATTATGGCATAAAAGGGTCATGCATAGGTTCCAATGACCTGATTGGGAATATCTTTGAGACATCTGAAGGCATAAAACTTGGCAAGTTCTTCAATAACAAGTGCTCAAAGCAGAACAACTTCACTGATAACTGCTTTGCCGGAAGCCAGAAAGTTGATGTGATGGGTAAGATCATCACAGATGGAGAGGAAGCATACGGAAATATCATGACAGGATCCTCTTTAGCTAATGCTTCTGACCAGTGCTTTTACCAGACTGAAGAGGATATCCTTAGCAATTCTCTCTTCTGGCAGCATGATTACAACATTGTCTACAATCTGACAGATCCAAAGCCGGCCAGCAGAGTCTCTTTCATGAGCAATTTTGTTTCTGATTGGGATGTTGTTGATATGCAGGAGTTAGAAGGCCTGTATTACATAGGATTTGACAGCCTTGCTGCTGGAGAAAGGATATTCAACATTGAGTATGATGTAGGAAGGGCTATGAATTATTATGCTGTATCAAGTCAGGGCCTGGCTGGAGATGTATACCTCAATGGCCAGAAGCTGGACTGCAATAATGCATATTACTCTGCTCCTTACAGCGCAAACTTCAAGGTCGTGCTTGATGGAGAAGCTGATTTCACATCCTCAGGCACAGAAGGACTGCTTCCAGTATGCAGCCAGCTCTGCTCAGAAGAGAAGCTCAGCAGAAGGACAGAGTGGCTCTCAGGAGGAGAATTATCTGTTCCTTCAGCAGTTTTTACAGGCCAGTGCTATTATATTCCGCCTGGAGGTGATTTCACACTGGGTTTCGGATGCCCTGCGCATGACAGGAACCTCAATATAAGCGGAGCTTACTCCTGGAATGCAGGGGATATGCTCATGATGGACTCAGACCTGAATGGGATAAGCAACAGTTTCCAGCAGTCTTATGAGTCAGCGCCACTCTCAGACCAGGACAATGGATTCTCTGTCTATTTCACAGAGAACAGCACAGATTACTGGATGGACTATAATCCCTGCCATCCTGATGTTGTGCTTGTCATTGACGCTGATGGCAAATGGGTGCATCACATAATGCCTCCTTCAGATTAATAAGATACATGGAATAGTATGATGGAAGAAAACTACTCAGAAATAATTGACATCGGAGAGGAGCATTCCCTACAGTATGATTGCATCCCTATATTGTTCTCTCCAAAGCTTGTTGATGGAGATGTCTTCATAGCAGCAAAGAAACTTGATTGATATCAGAACAACTCATTCATCATCTCTATGTACATCGCAGCGCTCCATGCCTGCATGAGGCATCCCTGGCTTTCCATTGCAGCGGATGAGCTTATCTCTGCATGGTGTCCTATTGCGCCCTGCCATAATATCTCTCTTGTGCTCGCATCAGCTATGCTGTTTATGTATGCT
>WJJV01000032.1 GCA_014729495.1 Candidatus Woesearchaeota archaeon | reverse complement strand
TATATAGAAAATATATAATATAATAAAGAATTTTTTTCATATAAATCAATTTCCACAGGAAATGAAGGGGTGGTTCTTCAACTCAGCTATATATGTTTGAAAATATATTTCTAAGCATGAAAGCCTTTATTAAAGCTACATTACAACCTCTTTTAACCTTTGTTTCTCATGGATCAAAAGAGGGGGTAAAATGATAGAAAAAGAATCAAAAAAAGAGCTTAGTGGATTCTTTGAGGATTTCCTAAAGAAAGAACCCATAATACATGAGAAAACTGTTCTTAAGTCAAATTATAACCCTGATGAGATATTGCATAGGGATGATCAGATAAATCAGATTGCACAAACTCTGGCTCCTGCATTGAGGGAAACCAAGCCCTCAAATCTTTTCATATATGGCAAGACAGGAACAGGCAAAACAGTCTCTGTGAAGCACACAACAGATCAGATACTGAAGGTTGCTGAAAAGAACAGCAACAAAAATCTCAGGATATTGTATATAAACTGCAAGCTGAAGAAGATAGCAGATACAGAATACAGGCTCATAGCTCAACTGGCCAGAGAGCTTGGAAAGGACATACCTGTGACAGGCCTGCCAACAGATGAGGTCTATAATATATTCTTTGCTGTTTTGGAAAAACAAGGAGTAACACTTGTGCTTGTGCTTGATGAGATAGACCAGCTCATGAAAAAGACAGGAGATGAGATCCTGTATAATCTTACAAGAATAAATGCTGAACTCTCTCACTCACAGGTCTCTATAATAGGCATATCCAATGACCTTGTCTTTGCAGATAATCTTGATCCCAGGGTAAAAAGCTCTCTATCAGAGGAAGAGATAATATTTCCTCCATATAATGCACTGCAGATCCAGGACATACTGAGGTCAAGAGCAGAAAAGGCATTCAGAAAAGAGGTTCTTGAGCCAGGTGTCATAGAGAAATGCGCTGCTTATGCTGCGAGAGAACATGGCGATGCCAGAAGAGCGCTTGAGCTTCTGAGAGTTTCATCAGACCTTGCTGAAAGAAGAGGGCAGATGAAGGTTTCTGTGAGTGATATTGATGAGGCAGAAGAGAAGATAGAGAGGGAAAGGGTTGTTGATATTGTCATAGCTCAGCCAAAGCAGTTCCAGGCAACCCTTTACTCAATAATAAGCGTTTATCTAAAAAACAGGGATATGGTATCAACAGGAGAGGCCTATCTTGTTTACAAGAATATCTGCTCAAGAATAGGCCTTAGACCCCTAACTCAGAGGAGGTTCTCTGATATTGTATCTGAACTTGATATGCTCGGAATAATAAACGCAAGGGTAACATCAAAAGGCAGATACGGCAGGACAAGGGAGATAGAGCTGGCCATCAATGATACAATACTGTTGAAGATCAGGAACATTCTTGAGAAAGATTTAGAAGGATGAAATCATGGATTGCATTTCCTTAGATAAGAAAAAACAGGTAGTGGATTACTTTCTGCAGAAGAAAACCCTGATAGGAAAGGATTTTATTGAGAAAGTTAACAATAATTTTGATCACAAGCAGTTCTATTACTGGCTTTTTGATAAATTGAAGGAAAACAGAGAATTCTGCATACTTGATCAGGATGCATTAAGCATATTCAATGAAGGATCATCAGTAAACTGGCTGGATCTGGAAAAGAGGAAGGCATTGGATCAGAAAGCGTCCAGACAGCAGGATGCCAAAAAGCAGCCTGAATCAAAGGATGAGAAACATTCCTCAGTCCAAGAAGAAATGGATGCCTCTGATGAGGCTGCTGACAGAAGCAGCACTGACATGTGCAGAACAGGGAAGCCTTGCGTAAAGGTAATAGCATCTTATGATGAAGAGCCTAAAAAGAAGAACATAAGTGATTTTGTGTATCTTTTCAACAGAAGATATGAAGCTCTCAAGAAGATACTCATGAACCGGCAGGAACTGCAGAACCTTACATCAATCTCAAGGCTGGCAGGAAAGAAAGACCGCAGTACATGCTCTATAATAGGCGCTGTGCTTGAGAAATCTATGACATCAAACAATAATTTCATGCTCACTCTTGAGGATCAGACAGGCGTCATAAAGGTATTTGTGGGTCAGAACAAGCCAGAGCTGTTTGAGATTGCCAGGGAGATAGTGCTTGATGAGATAATAGGTGTTTCAGGAACAAGCGGGGACAATATAATATTTGCCAACAATATTACCCTTCCAGACATCCCTGTCCACACAGAGGTAAAGAAAGCGCCAGACGAGAGTTATGCCTTGTTTCTCTCTGATATACATGTGGGAAGTGACTGCTTCCTGCCTGAGGAGTTCAACAAGTTCCTGTCCTGGATAAATGGTGAATCAGGGAATGAGAAACAGAAAGAGCTGGCATCTAAGGTGGATTATATATTCATAGCAGGGGATCTTGTGGATGGCGTGGGAATATACCCTAATCAGGACACAGAACTGGAGATTGATGATATCTATGATCAGTACAATGAATGCGCAAGGCTTCTCAATAAGATTCCCAAAAGAATAAAGATAATAATATGTCCTGGAAACCATGATGCTCTGAGAATATCAGAGCCCCAGCCAGTATTGAGCAGAGAGTATGCAAAGGCCCTCTGGGATATGGAGAATGTGGTGATGGTCAGCAACCCATCCATAATCAACATCCACTCGTCATCAGGATTTCCTGGCTTTGACATCCTGCTATACCATGGTTACAGCTTTGACTATTATGTCGCCAATGTGGAGACAATAAGAGAAAAAGGAGGGTATGACCGCGCAGATCTCATCATGAAATTCCTTCTTCAGAGAAGGCATCTTGCACCTGCCTACTCCTCTACACTGTATGTCGCTGATCCTAACAAGGATCACCTTGTATTGGAAAGCATACCTGATTTCTTCATAACCGGCCACATCCATAAATCATATGTCTCCAATTACCGCAACATAACCACTGTCTGCGGCAGCTGCTGGCAGTCCACAACAAGCTTCCAGGAAAAGGTGGGCCATAATCCCGAGCCTGCAAGGGTTCCTCTGGTGAATCTCCAAACACGAAAAGTCAAGATACTGAGGTTTGATAAATGATAGTTACAGACAAGTTATACGGCAGACAGGAAATAAAGGACAGCCTGGTCTTGGAGCTGTTGAAGACAAAAGAGATGCAGAGATTGCGCGGAATAAACCAGTATGGCGTGTGGAAGTTTGTCACGCCCTGGATGACCACCACCCGTTTTGAGCATTGCATTGGAGTGTACCTTCTTCTGAGAAGATTAGGGGCTGACAAAGAGGAGATGGTGGCCGGGCTTCTTCATGACATAGGCCATGCAGCTTTTTCTCATGTCTATGATTATGTGGTCGGAAGATCTGAGCAGCAGGATTCAGACGGCATGATGCATTCAAGGATGATAGAGAATCCTGGAATAAAAACCATCATAACAAAGAATGGTCTTGATATTGACAGGCTTATTGATAT